>CAXMMX010000039.1:0-15013 GCA_964194535.1 uncultured Alphaproteobacteria bacterium
CCATAAGACCGCCCACCGTTACAAATCTTACGGGTTATAACTAACCGACAATCTCGCTTTCATCGAAACACAGGGCAATTTCCGCCGCCGCATTTTCAACGCTGTCGGAACCATGCACGGAATTGCGCTCGATATTTTCCGCAAACTCGGCGCGGATGGTCCCGGCGTCAGCCTCTTCAGGGTTGGTGGCGCCCATGATTTCACGGTTCTTCGCCACTGCACCTTCTCCTTCCAGCACCTGCTGAACAATCGGCCCCGAAGTCATGAAGGCGACGAGATCGTTGTAGAAGGGGCGCTCGGCATGGACTTCGTAGAATTTCTGCGCTTGCGCTTCGCTCCATTTTAGCCGTTTCTGCGCAATGACGCGCAATCCGGCTTGTTCGAGCTTGGAAATAATTGCGCCAGTGATGTTGCGCGCCGTGGCGTCCGGCTTGATCATTGAAAGGGTGCGTTCGATGGCCATAATGTGTATTCCTGCTTTTTGTGATTGCGTTTCGCCGCTCTGGCGTTGGGGCGCTTATAGCCGCCACCTATAACTCCCGCAACCATTGCAAATATCAGCTTTGGCCATCGCCCTGACGCCATGCTATGAGCGCGCCTGACGCCTTTTTAAGATACACCCATGCTGCACATCAACGACCTCACATACCGCATCGATGGCCGCCTACTGTTTGAACGCACGAGCGCCGGCATCCCCGCGCGCCACAAGGTCGGGCTTGTGGGACGCAATGGCGCCGGCAAGACCACTCTTCTGCGCCTGATTTTTGGCGAGATTTCACCAGATGACGGTGAAATCCGAACGCCTAAACTTGCCAGCATGGGTCTTGTCTCCCAGGAGTCGCCAGGCGGTCCGGAGTCCCTGATCGATACGGTACTGTCTGCTGATGCAGAACGTGCCCGGCTCATGGCGGAAGCGGAGAGCGCGAGAGACCCGAACAGAATTGGTGAAATTCACACGCGCCTTTCCGACATCGGCGCGCATACCGCCCCCGCCCACGCGGCAGCCATTCTGTCTGGGCTGGGTTTCTCCGAGAAAGAACAGCATTGCCCATGTGAGGAATTTTCAGGCGGCTGGCGCATGCGCATAGCGCTGGCGGGCGCGCTGTTTGCAGCGCCCGATATTTTGCTGCTCGATGAACCGTCCAACTATCTTGACCTTGAAGGCACGCTGTGGCTGGAAAATTTCCTCCAAGGCTACCCGCACACCGTTCTTATCGTCAGCCACGACCGCGATCTCCTGAACACGGCCGTGACCAGTATCCTGCACCTTTCGAACGGAAAGCTCAGCCTCTATGCCGGAGGATATGACGCCTTCGAGGAGACACGCCGGGAGAAGCAGCGCCTGCAACTCAAGCTCAAGAAAAAGCAGGATGATGAACGGCGGCGGCTTGAACAGTTTGTCGAACGCTTCCGCTACAAGGCAACCAAAGCGCGACAGGCGCAAGCACGCGTTAAAATACTGGAAAAAATGAAACCCATTGCCGCGCAGATCTCTGAGCGCGTGACCGGATTTCAATTCCCCAACCCGCAAAAGAGTCTGGGCAATCCATTGATGCGCCTGGAAGACATTTGCGTAGGTTATGAGTCAGGCAAACCTGTACTGAGCGATCTTGATTTGCGACTCGATGAAGATGACAGGATTGGACTTCTGGGAGCCAACGGAAACGGCAAAAGCACCTTCGCCAAGCTGCTGGCCGGACGGCTGGAACCTTTATCAGGGCACCGCGGATGTTCGAAGAAGATGGTCTCGGGTTATTTCGCCCAGCACCAGCTCGATGAGCTTAACCCCCGCCAATCGCCCTACGATAAAATCGTCGAGTTGATGCCCGGCGCGACCGAAGCGCAGAAGCGTGCGCATCTGGGAAAATTAGGGTTTGGCATCGATACGGCCGACACGCCTGCTGGCGATCTGTCTGGCGGCGAGAAGGCACGCCTTCTGTTTGCCCTGGCTGCGTTTGAAGGGCCGCATCTGCTCATTCTTGACGAGCCGACAAATCATCTCGATGTCGATGCCCGCGAAGCGCTGATCCATGCGGTGAATGCCTATGAGGGCGCGGTCATCCTCATCACGCATGACCGGCATTTGCTCGAAGCGTGCGCCGACCGTCTCTGGCTGGTGAAGGACGGGACCGTGAAGCCCTATGATGGAGATATGGTCAGCTACCGTGATGAGTGCCTGAGCGAACGCGGCACCGGGCGGGCAACCAGATCTGAATCCAACCATGGGGCCGGAGACAGCCGGGGCTCACGCCAGGAACAACGCCGCGAAAGCGCGGTACGCCGCGCAGCGCTCGCGCCGCTAAAAAAAGCAATGACAAACAAAGAACAGAAAGTTGATGCCATATCAGCCGAGATTGCCACGCTCGATGAACAGCTGGGAGATATGGCGCTCTATGAAAGCGACCCGGACAAGGCCGCCCTTTTGTCCCGACAGCGCGGCGAACTCGCCAAATCACTGGAACAGGCCGAAGCAGATTGGCTTGAGGCAAGTGAGGCTTACGAGGCCGCCCATGTTTAGTCACACCTACCCTGATTTTTATTGGAGCATTTTCCGGGTGGAAAACCGCATCATCCCCGCCTTCGCGGGGACATGCATTTCCTGAAAAATGCTCTTTCTGCTATAAGGCACACGCTTCCCGCCGAATTGATTCAGCACATCAACGGAGTTCTCTATGTTCGTCACTTCCCTCACGCGCGTCCTGCGCAATGTTCTCTTGCCCGCTCTTTTTCTCATTACAGCCATCACTGGCGAGGCGCTTGCCAGCGCCGATATAGACTATCTGATGGCAAACGAGAAAAAAGCCGGCGTTCAAACAACGTTATCCGGCTTGCAATACCGTGTTCTGAGGAAGGGGTTTGGCCGCACGCCCGGCGCAAGCGATGCGGTGGAAGTTCACTACAAGGGCTCGCTCATCACCGGCAAGGTATTCGACAGCTCCTATGACCGGGGCCAGTCCATCTCATTTCCCTTGAACCGCGTAATCGCCGGCTGGACTGAAGGCCTGCAGCTGATGAAGGAAGGCGCGAAATATGAACTCGTCATACCCGCCAACCTCGGCTATGGCGCAAAAGGCGCGGGCCGTTCAGTCCCTCCGGACGCAACCCTCATCTTCGAGGTGGAACTCCTCAAGGTTCACTAATCCCAGTTCTCATTGAGAGTTGGTATTAGCAGGTTTTTCAAGCCTATCCAGCCTCAGCCGGTGGCGCTCGTCCGTCAGTAGCCGCGTGCCGCCAAACACGGCCAGGAACGCGCCAAGCGCCGTCCCGCCGGCGATGAGGAAGGTGATGAGCACCTGGTATTTGGTGGCTTCAACAGGATCGACCCCGGCAAGAATCTGACCCGTCATCATACCGGGCAAGGATACGATCCCCGTCGCAGCCATTGAATTCACAATCGGCATCATGCCTGTTTTCAGCGCTTGACGGGTGACCGCGGACATCGCCTCAAAATGCGTGGCGCCGAGCGCGATGCGCGCTTCTATTGCCGAGCGCTCCCGAAGGGCGGTGGTCGTCAGTGTTTCAAGCCCCAGGCTTATTCCGTTGAGCGTATTGCCCAACGCCATGCCGAGGATGGGGAGAACGAAACGCGGTGTGTACCATGGTTCCGGGCCGATGATGACGCCAACACCAAACAGGATCGCGAGCAGCCCGACAAACAGCAAAGTGCCGGTGCCGAGTCCGTATGCCCACCAGCCCTTATAGCGGCGCGTCTGGCGTGCCATCGCTTCGCGCCCGGCAAACAGCACCATGCAAAGACCAAGCCCTAACGTCCACAGGGCCGAGGTCTGGGAAAAGATGAATTTGAGAACAAAACCAACCGCCATGAGCTGCACGGTCATTCTTGCCGCTGCAATAAAAAGCGTGCGCTCAAGCCCTAATCGAAAGGCAACCGAGAGAGCGCCATTTATCAGGATCAGGGACGCGGCCATAGCCATATCCCAGTAGCTAAGCGCGATGTAGCCGGTCTGGCTCATACGCGGCCCACCCTGACTTTGCCGCCCCGTATGGTTAGCTTGCGGTCTGCCAGGCGCTTGACCTGCTCCGGGTCGTGGCTGACGAAAATGACCACATGCCCGGCTTTGAGTTGCCGTCTGATCAGTCTCTCGGCTTGCTTGGTCGCCTTCGCATCCAGAGCGCCGGTTGGCTCATCCAGCAACAGGACAGATGGCCGGTCAAAAACAGCGCGGACCAGCGCCATACGTTGACGCTCACCGGTGGAAAGCTGAGTGACGCTCTGGTCGAGTTGCGTGCTTTTTAAGCCCAATTGGTTCACGAGTTTGTCCAGGCCCGCGCCTTGTGCAAAATGCTCTCGCGGCGTCTCCCCCCACCAGCCAGGTTCAGCAGCTGCATAGCGCACCTGTTTGCGCCATGCGGGACCTGACATGGAATTGCGCTCAGTGCCATCCAGGAAAATCTGTCCCTTTGCGGGGTCGAGATCGGCCAGCGCCCGCAACAAGACCGTTTTACCGGAACCCGACGGCCCCTGAACGGCGACACACTCTCCCTTGGCGACCTCAAAAGAGACCGGCGCCAGTCCGTATACCTGTAGCGAGTCAATGCGAAGCACTTCTCGTCTCTCTTTTGCTAACTCCGTGTATACTCAATACGGAAATGACGCACGGGCCGGCCCTTACGTTCAGTATGAAAATCATCGAACCCGACCAGCTTCAGCCCTGCCTCCAGGAGGCAGTCCAGTTCCGAACGCACAAGCGGCCAGGGCGGCGGGTTTTCCGGCTCTTCGGCGTGCCGGCCGCGCCCCACGATCAACAGCGTTCCGCCCCGCTTCACGAACCGCGCCAGAGATTTGATCGCAGCCTCGCGAAAGGGTGGACGCAGCGCCTGCAATGTATAGGTCTCGTTGACGAGATCGAATACGTCGTAAAAATCCTCAGGCGGATTTACAAGATCGGCCACGTGCCAATCGATCTGCAAATCCGGGAATCGCTTCGCCGCCCACCTGATCGCGGTTTCAGAAAGATCGAACGCGGTGACTTTGAAACCCGCGTGAGCCAGGCGCACGGCATTGTCCCCAAGACCACAGCCGATATCGAGCGCCCTTCCCCGACGCCTGTCTTCCGGCAGAACCTCAAGCCACTCGACAAATTCAGGGCGCGCAATCTCATGCCCCCAGGGAATGAGCGCGGCTTCACCATCCGCCTGCTCGTAACAGGCTTCGAACCAGCCCATAATATTACCGCTCTCCTCATAACGGCTCCTGAGTGCATCGGCGCGGCGGCGTCCCTCCTCCTTGAGGTCCTCCAGATCGTCCTCGGAGTTGTTATGGGTCATGCTTTTTGTTCCCACTTGCCCTGCTCGGATTGCTGCCAGTAGGTCACCTCATGGCCGGCTTCTTTTGCATCGGCCCATTGGGTCCGGGCTTTCGCCACTGCTTCCTCGTCACGCCCGTCAAACAGATATATCGCACGATCATAAGGGGATAGATCATCCGCATCGCAGCCATCGACAAAAAAACGAATGTTGGCTCCATTCGGCGTATCGGTCCCGGTGGTGAGAATTATTGGCTGCTCTTCAGGCGCGCCGTCACTCAAAGTGCCGTGGGGAAGGAAGCTATCGTCGCGGAAGGCCCAGAGTGCAGTATCGAGTGCCTCAACGCGTTCCTGAGACCCCGCCTGGACGACAGCGCGCCAGCCGCGTTCCAGCGTTTTTTCCAGCAACCCCGGCAGCACGCGCTCGAGCGGTGTGCGCTCAAGGTGATAGAACAGGACTTGCGTGGGCTTGGCGTCTGGCATGATTGGTAAAGTCTACTTGCGTCGCCCTTATCACGGAAGCGAACTGTTACGAGCGTCCGCGTTTAGATGCGTAGGGGTTTTTCCCTTTTTTGAAAGCAAGACGGATTGGCACGGCCGGAAGGTCGAATTTAGCCCGCAACCCCTGAATCAGATAACGGCGATACGATTCTGGCAACTTCTCCGCGCGAGAGGCAAAAACGACAAAAGTCGGTGGACGCGCATTGGGCTGGGTCATGAAGCGCAGGCGGATACGTTTCCCCCCTACTGCAGGCGGCGGGTGCCGCTCCTGCGCTTCCCCAAGCCATCGATTAAGCGCCGAAGTAGGAAGTCGCCGGTTCCACGTTTCATAGACATCGAAGACGGCAGTCATGAGTTTGGCCAGTCCACTCGCTTTCAGGGCGGAGAGCGGCACCAGGCGCACTCCCTTCACCTGGGGCACAAGACGTTCAATTTCGTGTTGCAACTCTTTCAGGCGTTCTTTCTTGCCGCTCATCAGATCCCATTTATTGACGGCGATGACGAGAGCGCGTCCTTCCTGCGCCACAAGATCCGCAATCTGTAAATCCTGTTTCTCAAAAGGAGCTTGCGCATCAATGAGCAGGATAACAACCTCGGCGAACCTTATTGCGCGCAAGGCATCGCCAACGGACAAATGCTCGGGGCCAGCTTCGACATTTTTCTTGCGGCGTAATCCGGCCGTATCGAAAAGGCGTATGCCGCGCCCTTTCCAGGCCAGTTCAACGGCAATGGAATCGCGCGTTATTCCAGCTTCCGGCCCGGTGATCAGACGCTCCTCCCCCAGAATGGCGTTCACGAGGGTGGATTTGCCGGCATTTGGACGTCCCACAATTGCAACACGCAATGGACGAGTTTCATCATCCGCACCTTCGTCATCTTGCTCAATGGCGCCTTCGGAAAGCCCTGAGCTTGCAATTTCGAGCGCGCTGACAAGCTCACCAAGCCCTGTTCCATGTTCAGCTGAAATGGCAATCGGGTCGCCCATCCCTAGAGAATAGGCTTCATACTGCCCGCTATGGATGGCACGGCCTTCACACTTGTTCGCGGCCAGGATCACCGGCTTGCCCGAAGACCTGGCCATGTCGGCGAAGACTTCATCAGCAGGCACAAGCCCCGCGCGCGCGTCGATGACAAACAGGAGGATATCGGCATTCGCAAGGGCGGCTTCAGATTGTCCGCGCATACGCGCCTCAATGGTGCCGCTGCTCACTTCCTCAAGCCCGGCTGTATCAACCAGAATGACCTTGGTGGAACCTATTACCGCGTCTGTTTCGCGCCTGTCGCGGGTCAAGCCAGGTTTCTCATGCACCAGGGCAAGTCGCTTCCCGGTCAATCGGTTGAACAGGGTGGATTTGCCCACATTGGGCCTTCCCACAATGGCTATTTTCATGACCATCGATCCGGGCCCGTTTCTGTCTAGTTCAGTGCCAGCAGACGCGCTTTGTCCGTCAGAACAAACATCCGCCCTGATGCGACGATGGGAGCGATGAAAATGGGCTGATCCAGATCACGCTGGGACATGATGTTGCCGGTCTTGGCGTCGACGGAAATCATGATGCCGTCCGTCGAGGCCAGCCACAACCGCCCTCCAGCAAGAACAGGCCCGTTCCATCGATTGGCCTGTGGTAGTTCGGTCAGCCACCGCACCTTACCCTCTTTGCGGGTCAGTGCCATCAATACGCCGTTGATGTCGACCACGTAAACCAGATCGCCCGCCGGCCATGGCATTTGCGTGCCGCGGATTCGCTTGGTCCATAACCGCTCACCGGTAAGCTGGGCCGTGGCAAACATGCGCCCGGAATGGCCCACTGCGAAGACGATACCACGGTCGATAGCAGGGCGTGCCGGGTCTGATAAACCGGCCAGGGATGAGCCGCCGCGCGTGCGGGACAGCGTTTCCACCCAAGCCGGCCGGCCGGCACTGATATTGTAAGCAATCACCTCGCCCGAGGGATAAGGGACAACAACAATATTGCCCGCAACCGCCGGGCTGACATTGCTCAGCAGGGTCGCCGTCTCAGGCAGTCCCCGGAATGTCCACAACTCGACGCCATCCACGGTAGAGAGGCAATAGAGCTTGCTTTCAGCAGAAACGAAGAACAGCTTGCCGTCGATCGCTGTTGGAGAAGAACGCAACGGAACGCCAATCTTGCGAGTCCATTCGACTGCACCATTGCCGGCATTCAGCGCCACCACAACGCCAAAACCAGTGGTTACGAACAGGCGCCCTCCATTGGCTGCAATGCCACCGCCAAAGCCTTCATTGCCTTTTTCCTTCTCCGGCGCGAGAGAGACGCGCCAAATACGCGACCCGCTGGATGCGGAAAAGGCGGAGACGACGCCTTCGGTATCAAGCGTGTAGATTTTTCCCTGATAGACAATCGGGCTTGCAGTCAAGCGGCCTTCGTCACTTGAACCCTCGCCGATATCCGCGCGCCATACCGCCCCCAGTCCACCGCCGAATTCCAGATGCCCGGGCGCATTAGACGCCACACCACCAGGCTGGTCCCAGTCGGCATTTCGCTTGGCCTGGGGCAGAACCACGGGTTTCTTCGTTAGCCCCGCATCGACCTGGAAACCGTCCTGGGACTTGAGCACGGATATCCGTTCACCGGGCAGCTTAACCTCTTCCTTTTTGAAGGGATTGAGCTTGTTCGGCATGGAACTGCACGCAGTAAGCACCGCTAACAATGCAATCGATAGCACTTTGGCTGTTGGGCGCAGTCTCATGGGGCGCAT
The DNA here is from genome assembly GCA_964194535.1 of uncultured Alphaproteobacteria bacterium. Lineage (GTDB taxonomy): Bacteria > Pseudomonadota > Alphaproteobacteria > Rhizobiales > Methyloligellaceae > UBA2767. The sequence goes on from CAXMMX010000039.1 coordinate 8,508, forward strand.
CGGTTTAACCGTTACTTGCCAGCCGGAGCGTCATTGCCGCCGGACTGCACCAGGAGCGACAGCATCATTTCAGCGCGCCTGCGCATGTTGGCGGGGGTCTGCTGGTCTGACAGAATAACGCTGAAAAAACGCTCTGCGGCAGAGACGTCGCCGGTATGATACGCGGAAAGTCCGAGCAACTCTCGTGCGGAATGGCGCCATGGATTGCCAGTGACGGCCAGGGCATCGAGACGTTTACGCATTTCGTCGAAAGACGAATCGTCGAGTTTAAGCGTTGCCGCCTGGATTCTGGCAAAACCCTGCTGGACATCGCCGATGCCGGATTGAGAGGCAAGGTCGTCGTATATTTTGATTGCCTCGCCTTTTTTGCCATCCTTGGCGTAAAGCGCCGCCAGCTGGAACCGGGATAAAGTCCGGTAACCGCGCGGCCCTTCATCAGCTAACGATTTGAAAACATCGAGCGCCTCGCTGGTCTTGCCGTCCTCGAGGTGTGTTATGCCGCCGACGAACCGCGCACCCGCTTTTTTGGCCTGCTCTGTTGTCCAGTAAACCCAGAATTTGTAGCCGCTGACACTGGTAATGATAAGTGCCGCGCCGACCACAACCCAGAGGCCATACTTGTCCCACAACGATTTGAGCTGGTCTTGCCGGACTGCCTCGTCGACCTCACGAAATATACTGTCGTCACTCATAGCAGGGTCCGCGTCTCATGGCGCCGAAGTGTGATTGTCCGCCGCCCGTTACCGGCTATTAAGGCCCAGGGCATCGGCACCAATTGATAGCGCGGCACGCGCTTTGAAGCAAACGGGCACACAGAACCCGTGATCAATGGTTAACCGGAAAAATTCAGACGTCTAGCTGCCTGTCATTTTGGTCTTTTTCGTGGCCGCGCCGGCTTTGCCCTTCATCGCGTAGGTATGCTCTGGAGCAGGAAATTTGCGCGCCCGAACATCTTCTGCGTAGGACTGCACGGCGCTTTCTATCGCATCGCCGATTTTTGCAAATTCCTTCACAAATTTGGGAACGCGCGGTGACAGCCCCAGCATATCCTCCAGCACGAGAATTTGACCGTCGCATTCCGCCGACGCCCCGATGCCGATTGTCGGGATCGGGCACGATTTTGTAATACGCGCAGCCAGCAACTCCGCCATGCCTTCCAGCACCACGGAAAAAGCACCTGCCTCGGCTATCACCTTGGCGTCTTCTTCGATGGCCGCCCATTCGTCGCGCTTGCGCCCCTGGGTCTTGAAGCCACCCATGACATGCACAGATTGCGGCGTAAGGCCGATATGCGCCATCACCGGAATGCCGCGCTCGGTCATATAATGGATGGTCTCGCCCATGCGTTTTCCACCCTCCAGTTTTACCGCTCCGCAGCCGGTTTCCTTCATGATGCGGGCTGCGTTGCGAAATGCGAGGTTCGGGCTTTCCTCATAGGAGCCGAACGGCATATCGACGACGACGAGCGAGCGCGCCGAACCGCGTACCACCGCGGCGCCATGCATGATCATCAGATCAAGCGGCACGGGCACGGTGCTCTCAAACCCATGCATCACCATGCCGAGCGAATCCCCGACAAGAAGGAAATCCACATACGGGTCCAGAATCCTGGCCGTATGCGCATGATAAGCTGTCAGTGAGACAATCGGCTCACCACCTTTGCGCCCGGCAATATCCGGCGCGGTGATGCGTTTGGTGACCTTCTGTATCGACATGGGGTCAATAGCCTCCGATACGGTATCGTGAAATCTGTGCACACCACCCGGCTGGGGTGGTGCATCTCCTTCAGATATAGGCTTTTTTTGCACTGCAATAAAGACCCATCAGCCTGTGGACCATTGCGGCGATTTTTGCCACCTGCTTCGCCTCGTCTGCTAGCCTCATGTCATGTCACATCAATTTACGAAAGGCTTGAAGGTGACATTGGACGGCAAACAGACACGTGAAATACTCATCTCGCGCCGCGAGGAACTGGAATCGCTGAGCGAGGGCACGGCAGAAGCACGCGAAACCGTGAAACTGGATCAGCAAAGCGTAGGGCGGCTGTCGCGCATGGACGCCATGCAGCAGCAGGCCATGGCGCAGGCCACCGAACGCCAGCGCGCCGTTGAAATTTCCCGTATCGGGAAAGCTCTGAAGCGCCTGGATGAAGACGAATATGGCTTTTGTGTCGAATGCGGCGAGGACATCAACGAAAAACGGCTGGAAATAGACCCGGCCGCAACCCACTGCATCAAGTGCGCGGGAGGGTAGAGGAAACTACTCCCACTCAATCGTGCCGGGCGGTTTTGACGTGATGTCGTAAACCACGCGGTTGATGCCCTTCACCTCGTTGATGATACGGGTGGCGGTACGGCCTAGGAATTCATGGTCGAAACCGTAATAATCCGCGGTCATGCCGTCTGACGATGTCACCGCGCGCAGGGCGCACACGGCCTCATACGTCCTGGCGTCGCCCATCACGCCAACGCTTTGGACCGGCAGCAGCACGGCAAAGGCCTGCCAGATGGTGTCATAGAGGCCGCTTTTGCGGATCTCATCGAGATAGATGGCGTCGGCCTTGCGCAGAATATCGAGCTTGTCGCGGGTAATGGCGCCGGGCACGCGGATCGCCAGGCCGGGTCCTGGGAAGGGATGCCTGCCAACAAATTTTTGTGGTAATCCAAGTTCTTGTCCCAATGTCCTCACTTCATCCTTGAAGAGTTCGCGCAACGGTTCGACCAGTTTGAGATTCATCCGTTCGGGCAGTCCGCCCACATTGTGGTGGGACTTGATGGTGACCGACGGCCCTCCGGTGAAGGACACGCTCTCGATGACATCGGGGTAAAGCGTGCCCTGGGCCAGAAAGTCGGCGCCGCCAAGTTTTGCGGCTTCTGCATCGAACACATCGATGAACAGCCCGCCGATAATCTTGCGCTTCTTTTCCGGGTCATCGACACCTTCCAGCGCGCCGATGAACTGCTCGCTGGCATCCACATGCACAAGCGGGATATTGTAGGCCCCGCGAAACATCGAGACGACTTCTTCGCCTTCATCCATACGCATCAGGCCATGATCGACGAAGATACAGGTGAGTTGATCGCCAACAGCTTCATGGATCAGCACCGCCGCCACGGCGGAGTCCACGCCGCCTGACAGGCCGCAAACCACCTTGCCATCGCCCACGGTATCGCGGATTTTGGCAACCGCCTCGGTCCGGAAATGCGCCATGGTCCAGTCGCCCGAACAGCCCGCTATCTTGAGCGCAAAATTGGCAAGCAGCTTTGCCCCGTCGGGCGTGTGCATCACTTCAGGGTGAAACTGGACGCCGTAGATGCGGCGCTTCTCATCGGCGATAGCGGCGAATGGCGCAGTGTCGGACGTTGCAACAACATCGAAACCATCTGGTATGGCGGAGATTTTATCGCCGTGGCTCATCCACACCTGGTGCCGTTCGCCTTCGCTCCAGATGCCTTCGAACAGCGCATTAGCTTTTTTAATGTCCACGAAGGCGCGGCCAAATTCGCGTTCGCTGGAGGGCTCGACCTGCCCGCCAAGCTGCCCGCAGATGGCCTGCTCGCCATAGCAGATACCGAGCACCGGGAGACCGGCCTCGAACACCATATCGGGCACGCGCGGCGTATCCGCCTCGTGCACGCTGGCCGGACCGCCTGAAAGAATGATGGCCTTGGGCGCGAAGCTTTCGAAAACCTCCTCAGCCTTCTGGAAGGAAACTATTTCGCAATAGACCCCGGCCTCGCGCACGCGCCGCGCGATGAGCTGGGTCACCTGGGAGCCGAAATCAATGATGAGGATACAGTCTGTCATGGACGGGTGTTATCGGATGTGTCTTGAGTCGGCAATGGGGGCGTTCCCTCGCCTGCCCGCCGTCCCATAACCGCGAAGAAAAACCCATCGGTGCCGGTAGAGGCCGGGGTCAGCGTGATGGTGCAGTTATCCGACGACCATGGCTTTGAGTTCGTGCCTGGAAACAGTTCTTCCCAGACTTCGCCCGCCGACAGCAATTCGAAATCTTCATGACCCTTTAGAAAGCCGTAGACCTGATCCTCATTTTCCCGCGCCAGCACCGAACAGGTGATGTAGCAGAGATAGCCACCGGGGCGGACATAGCCGCTGGCCTCTTCCAGAACCTGTGTCTGTTCCTCGAGACGCTTGTCCAGCGCGTCTGGCGTCAGCCGCCATTTTGCGTCCGGCCTGCGCCGCCACACACCTGAACCGGTGCAGGGCGCATCGACCACCACGCGGTCCATCTTCCGGGCAAGATCTTCCAGCGAGTCACCCGGCGCGCGCACCTGCACATTGCGGGTGCCAGCGCGTTTTAATCGCTCATAGATCGGTTTGAGGCGGTTGCGATCGGAGTCATAAGCAAATATCTGGCCTTTGTTATCCATAGCCGCCGCCATGGCCAGCGTCTTGCCGCCAGCACCCGCGCAATAGTCCAGCACCTGCTCGCCGGGGCGTGCGTAAACCAGCAGCGAACTCACCTGGCTGCCTTCGTCCTGCACTTCAACCCACCCCTTCTGGTAGGCCGCCTCGGGCTGAAGATTGGCCGTGCGTGCGGGACCAGCCGATGGCGGGATGCGCAAACCGTTGGGCGACAATTCCGTTGGCTCCAGATTGAAACGTTTGAGCGCTTTCATGACCTTGTCGCGGTCAGCCTTCAGGGTGTTGATGCGAAAGTCAGTGGATGGCCGAAAGGCGAGCGCCTGGCCTTCGGCGATATAATCTTCGGCGAAATTGCTCTCGAAAGCGTCTTCCAGCCATTCAGGAATATCGGCCTGAACCCAGCCCGGCGCCCCCTCCAGTGTGCTTTGCTTGAGCGCCTTGACTTCCGCATCGCTCAAAGCCTCCGGCGCGTGGGCATCACCGCTGAACATTTCGCTCAGACTTTCCGCCGTTTCGCCCCAATGGAACACCATGACGCCCAGGGCCAGGCCTCTTGCGTCTTCGCTCCCCATACGCCAGGCGATGGAGGCGCGATGCCTGAGCGCGTCGTAAACGATATTACCGATCGCCGCGCGGTCACCGGACCCGGCAAAGCGGTGCCCCCTGCCCCAGTCGGCCAGAGCCAACGAGGCCGGCCGATGGCGCTGTTCCATATCTGCCAGAATTTCGATGGCGGCCTGGAGTCGGCCCGCGGGTTTCACGCCCCCTCTCCACGACGGACATACGAACCGTTATGGAAACAACTGATCCATTCGACGATCATGAAACGATGCCCTTACGCCCTGTGCATTCTTCCAACTCTGGAGAGGTTTGGTCAGTCAAGATTGTCCGGGATAATTCGGCGATTCACGCGTGATGGTCACATCGTGGGCGTGGCTTTCGCGCAATGAGGCTGATGAGATACGGACAAACTGCGCCTTTTCCTGCAGCTCTTTGAGGTCGTGCGCACCGACATAGCCCATGGAGGAGCGCACACCGCCGACGAGCTGATGCAGGACGCTCGCCAAGGGCCCCTTATACGGCACCTGGCCCTCGATGCCTTCGGGCACCAGCTTGAGCGCATCCTGTATATCCTGCTGGAAATACCGGTCCGCGGAGCCGCGCGCCATGGCGCCGACGGATCCCATGCCCCGATACGCCTTGTAAGAGCGCCCCTGATACAGGAACACCTCGCCGGGGCTTTCATCTGTCCCGGCAAACAGCGAGCCAATCATGGCGCAGTCCGCCCCGGCGGCGAGCGCCTTGGCTACATCGCCGGAAAATTTGATGCCACCGTCGGCAATGACGGGGATGCCTGATTTCTGCGCCTCTTCGGCCGACTCCATCACGGCGGTCAGTTGCGGGACGCCAACACCCGCCACGATGCGTGTCGTGCATATGGATCCCGGTCCAATGCCAACCTTGATGGCATCCGCGCCGGCGTCTATGAGCGCCTTGGTCCCCTCAGCGGTTGCGACATTGCCCGCCATCACCTGCACCGAATTCGACAGCCGTTTGATGCGGGTAACCGCCTCCAGCACGCGGGAGGAATGCCCGTGCGCGGTATCAACCACAATAAGGTCGGCGCCCGCATCCATGAGCATTTCGCTGCGTTCATACCCGGCATCACCCACAGTGGTGGCTGCCGCCGCCCGTAGCCGCCCCTGCTCGTCCTTGGCCGCATCGGGATGAAGGCGCGCCTTCTCGATGTCCTTCACAGTGATGAGGCCAACACAGCGATAGTCGTCATCGACCACAAGCAGCTTCTCGATACGGTGGTGATGGAGAAGCTTCTTGGCCTCGTCCATGCCGACACTCTCTTTCACCGTGATGAGATTGTCGTGCGTCATCAGCTCAGCCACCGGCTGCGCATTATTGGTGGCAAAGCGCACGTCGCGGTTGGTGAGTATGCCAACCAGTTTACCGTCCCGCGCGCCATTCCGGGGGGGCTCCACCACGGGAATACCCGAAATCTTATGGTTGGTCATGAGTTCAAGTGCATCCGCCAGGCTCGATGTCGGCGCAATCGTCACCGGATTGATCACCATGCCGGACTCGAACTTCTTCACCTGCGCCACCTG
>CAXMMX010000040.1:0-6314 GCA_964194535.1 uncultured Alphaproteobacteria bacterium
CATGCTCGCGGCCGCGCTGGCCATCACGCCTTTTGTGCTGCGCCGCAAATGCATCACCTGGCAATTCGGTATGGTGTTGGTTTCCTGTTATGTGCTGTACATCTCATTCGTGTTCATGCCGCGGGCAGCGCAGATGGCCGCTATCGCCGCCAACTAGGGTCGTTTTCGAATACTTCCAAGCCACCCCTAGTGTCTTTTCCCGTGTGATAACTCTGGCGAACGAGCGATGGAATCTCAGCAAACAGCACTTGTCACAGGCGCGGGCCAGCGCATCGGCCGCTCCATCGCCATTGATCTGGGCCGTGCGGGATGGCGTGTCGCGGTGCATTACAACGCCTCGAGCGAAGCTGCCGGTGAAACGGTCGAGCAGATCCGTTCAAACGGCGGCAGCGCTGTAGCGCTGCAAGCGGATCTTGAAGATCTTGATGCAGCACGCGGCCTGTTGCCAGCCTGCACCGAAGCTCTTTCTCCCCCCCAATGCCTGATCAACAATGCCTCGCTATTCGAGCATGACGTTATTTCAACGCTGGACGCAGACAGTTTTCACCGGCACATGCGGGTCAACTTTCGTGCACCGGTCTTTTTGGCGCAAGCCTTTGCGGCAAGCCTTCCCGCTGAGGCGCGGGGCGCGATCATCAATATTCTGGATCAGCGTGTGTGGAAGCTCACACCAGAATATTTTTCGTACACGCTCTCAAAATCCGCCCTCTGGACGGCAACGCAGACCCTGGCGCAGGCGCTTGCACCCAATGTGCGCGTCAATGCCATTGGCCCAGGCCCGACGCTCGCCAATTCCAGACAGTCCAAAGAGGCATTCGAGAAACAGCAACAATCCACCCTCCTGCACCGTGGACCGGAGCTTGAAGAGATATGCGCCACGGTGCGCTTTATCCTTGACGCCCCGTCCATGACTGGGCAGATGATCGCGCTCGACGGGGGCCAGCATCTGGCCTAGCGCACAGCCGATATATCTGAAAGCACCGATTAGGCATGACCGAACAAACATCGAAACGCTCCCAGTTTGAAGCTGACGCCATTCGCGGACTGGCCCATGTGTTTGTGCGCAATCTGGAGATCGAAGCAACCGTTGGTGTGCATGAGCATGAGAAACTGGGGCCCCAGCCCTTAAGCATCTCCATTGATCTGACGGTTCGGGAGCTGCCGGGAACCGTGAGCGATAATCTCGATCAGGTGGTCTGCTACGAAGATGTTGTGCGCAAGGTTCAGACCATCTGCGAAGATGATCACGTCAACCTCATCGAGACACTGGCGGACCGCATTGCCGCCAGTTGCCTGAAGGACGCCCGCGTCCACGCGGTGCGTGTGCGTGTGGAAAAAACACAAGCCTTTGCCGAATGTGCCTCCGTCGGCATTGAAATTGAACGCCTGCAGCCCTTAACCTGATCGAACGAAAGCGCCGCACCGGGTCCGCGGCCTGAAGGTTCGATCTCGTTGATGCCCTCAAAGATGCAAGACGGCGACGATCCAATCGCCGAAGAGTCTGGCAAACCTGCCCCGTCTGGCCGTGAGACCGGACCCGTGGTGATTGCGCAGGTTCTGAAAACGCTGCCAAACAAACCCGGCGTGTATCGGATGATCGGCCTGAAGGGTGATGTTCTTTATGTCGGCAAGGCCCGTTCGCTGAAAAAACGCGTGGCAAGCTACACCCGCCTCAGTGGCCACACCAACCGCATCGCCCGCATGATTTCCGCGACAGCGGGCATGGAAATCATCACCACCGCTACCGAAACCGAAGCGCTGCTGCTCGAAGCCAATCTTATCAAGCGCTTAAAACCAAGCTGCAATGTCATCCTGCGCGACGACAAGTCCTTCCCCTATATCCTGATCGCCCGCGGCCATGACGCCCCGCAGCTGGTCAAGCATCGCGGCGCTCGCAAACGCGAAGGCGACTATTTCGGCCCGTTCGCATCGGCCGGCGACGTCAACCGCACCATCAATACTCTGCAGCGCGCCTTCCTGCTGCGCTCGTGCACCGACAGCTATTACGAGGCGCGTACGCGGCCCTGCCTGCTGTACCAGATCAAGCGCTGTTCCGCCCCTTGCACCGGTGAGATTTCGCGCCGCGACTATGGCCTGCTCGTGCAGGACGCACTGGATTTCCTGACCGGCAAGAGCGGGAAGGTAAAGGACCATCTGCACACATTGATGGAAACCGCGAGCGAAAGACTGGAATTCGAGCGGGCCGCGAGCTTTCGTGACCGGCTGGCCGCATTGGCGCAAATCCAGGCGCATCAGGGCGTCAACCCGCGTAGCTTTGAACAAGCCGACATATTCGCGGCCCACAGCCAGGGCGGGCAAACCTGCATCCAGGTGTTCTTCTTCCGCACGGGGCAGAACTGGGGTAACCGCGCCTATTTTCCGCGCGCGGACAAAAGCCTTGAAGCGGCAGAAATTCTCGATGCCTTCATCGCCCAGTTTTATGACAACAAGCCGGCGCCAAAGCTCATCCTGCTCTCCCACGACATTGCCGGGAGAAAACTGCTCGGCCAAGCGCTCACGACCAGGGCCGAACACAAGGTCAGCGTGCGCGTTCCGCAACGCGGTGAGAAACGCGAGATCATGGAGCAATGCCTCGCCAATGCCCGCGAGGCGCTTGGGCGGAGGATGGCCGAGTCCGCCTCGCAACGCAAATTACTGGAGGGTGTGGCCGAAACCTTCGATCTGGAAGATGTGCCCGCGCGCATCGAGGTCTATGACAACAGCCATATTCAGGGGTCCAACCCGGTCGGCGCGATGATCGTCTCGGGCCCGGAAGGCTTTGAGAAGAACAGCTACCGCAAGTTCAACATCAAATCGAAAGACCTCTCGCCCGGCGATGACTACGCCATGATGCGCGAGGTTCTGACACGGCGTTTCTCGCGGCTGCTGAAGGAGGCACAGGAAGATGACAAAGAGGGCAATAGCGCCGTCTGGCCCGATCTTCTCCTGATCGACGGCGGCGCAGGGCAATTGTCTTCAGTCCATGAGGTGCTGGATGAGCTTGGCATCGACGCTCTTCGTGTCGTCGGTATTGCAAAGGGTCCGGACCGCGATGCGGGGCGCGAACGCTTCTTCATCCGCGGCCGAAGCGATTTCATGCTGCAACCGCGTGACCCGGTACTCTATTTCATCCAGCGGCTGCGCGATGAAGCGCATCGCTTCGCCATCGGCGCGCACCGGGCCAAACGCAGCAAAGCAATCGGCGCGACGCCGCTCGATGACGTGCCGGGTATCGGTCCTGCGCGCAAACGCACCCTGCTCAAACATTTCGGCTCCGCCAAGGCGGTGAGCCGGGCCGGTATCACGGATTTGCAATCCGTCGAAGGTATATCCTCGCAGATGGCACAAATTGTTTATGATTATTTTCATGAGCAGAATAGGTAAAAACCCTTACACTGTGCCGATATGGAACGAGTCGCGCGCCAAAGCATGTATCTTTACCTTCCAAACTTGCTGACATATGGCCGGATCGCGGCCGTGCCGGCGCTGGTGGGATGTTTCTTCCTTGAGGGAGATTTCGCCAACTGGCTGGCGCTGACGATCTTTGTTATCGCCGCCCTCACCGACGTGCTTGATGGCTATCTGGCGCGCGCCTGGGAGCAGCAGACGTCGCTCGGACGCATGCTCGACCCCATCGCTGACAAGCTGCTGGTTTCGGCGGCACTCATGATGCTGGCGGCCCAGCAGACCATTGCCGGGTGGTCCTTGTGGGCTGGGGTTATTATCCTTAGCCGCGAAATCCTCGTCTCTGGCTTGCGTGAATTCCTGGGCGAGGTGAATGTCGGCGTACCGGTCAGCAATCTCGCCAAGTGGAAGACGGTGATGCAGATGGTCTCCATCGGATTTTTGCTGGCAGGCGCCGCGGGCGACAAGATTTTCCCCTGGACAACATTCACCGGGCTTTGCTTGTTGTGGGTTTCAGCCATTATAACGCTGTATACCGGGTGGGATTATTTCCGAGCCGGCATTAATCATGTACTGGAAATGGGTCGCGACGAATGAGCGTCAAACTTCTCTATTTCGCCTGGGTGCGGGAGAAGACGGGCCTGGGCGAGGAAATGGTTGATCTGCCCGGGGACGTCAAAACCGTCTCCGACCTGATTGACTGGCTGAGATCGCGCGGGCCGGAATATATGGCGGCGTTTGAACAATCCAACATCATCCGAACGGCGCTCGACCAGACCCATGTCCCCCATGACGCTGCAATTGCCAACGCGCAGGAAATCGCGTTCTTCCCGCCGGTGACCGGCGGCTGAGAGATCTTATGATCCGCGTTCAGACAGAAAATTTCGATATTGGCGACGAGATCGAGCGCTTGCGCGCGGGGGCCACCGATATCGGCGCCATCGTCAGCTTTACCGGCACCGTGCGCGACACCGCCAAGGGCGAGGCCATTTCACTCATGACGCTGGAGCATTATCCCGGCATGACCGAGAAGGAACTGGAGCGCATTGAAGCCGAAGCGAATGAACGCTGGCCGCTACAGGCAAGCCTTATCGTCCACCGCTACGGCCCAATGACACCGGGTGAGAATATCGTGCTGGTGGTCACTGCCTCGCCGCACCGCCAGGCAGCTTTTGAAGCGGCGCAGTTCCTGATGGATTTCCTGAAAACCGATGCCCCCTTCTGGAAGAAGGAAACAGGTCCCGATGGCGGCGACTGGGTCGATGCGCGCGAGAGCGACGATGACGCGCTCAAGCGCTGGAGCACGCCGGAAAAGGCTGCGGAGTAAGCTTGAACACGCTACCCGGCCGCCGCGACACTCTGGGCCGGGCGCACCAGCGCCATATAGTCGTTCAGCAACGTCTCGGAGATCTGCCCCGGTGTAAATGTGTGCGGACCGATCTCGGACACCGGCGTGACTTCGGCTGCCGTGCCAGTGATGAAACATTCTTCGAAACTGTCCAGCTCACTGGGCAGGATCGTGCGCTCAACCACCTGCATCTGCCGCTTGTGTGCCAGATCGATGACCGTGCGCCGGGTTAATCCATCGAGGAAACAATCGGGCGTCGGCGTATGCAGAACGCCATCCTTGATCAGGAAGACATTGGCGCCGGTCGCCTCGGCAACATGATCACGCCAGTCAAACATCAGCGCATCGGCATAACCTGCTGCTTCCGCCCGGTGTTTTTCCAAGGTGCAGATCATGTAGAGCCCTGCCGCCTTGGCCTTGACAGGGGCGGTTCTGGGGTCGGGACGGCGATATTCCGCCAGCGCAAGGCGAATGCCTTTCAGGCGCTCGGCGGGGTCGAAATACGAACCCCAGTCCCACGCGGCAACGGCGACATTGATACGGTTATTCTGGGCGGAAACGCCCATCTGCTCGCTTCCCCGCCAGGCAACGGGGCGTATATAAGCCTCCGTCAGACCCTTTTGCGCGCAAACATCCCGGCACGCCTGATCGATCTCTTCAACCGTGTAAGGTATCTTGAAGCCCAGGGTTTCAGCAGATCCGAAAAGCCGCTCCGTATGCTCCGTCAGCTTGAAAATCTCGCCGCCATACATGCGTTCGCCTTCGAACACGCTGCTTGCATAGTGAAGGCCGTGAGAAAGCACATGCAGCTTGGCGTCCGGCCAGTTCACCATCTCGCCGTTCATCCAGATAACGCCATCAAGTTGATCGAAGGGAACTGTTGACATAACTCTTTCCACAATCCAGATTGCTTAATTAAATCAATGTACTAGATGAAGAATACCTGCAAACTAACCCGTTTTAGCACGCTCTTCCTACATTACATATCAATAGGTTACCTAACGGTTTGCAAACCGATCTGCAAACTATTTTAGCGGGACCAGAATTGGCACGAATCGGAAGAAAGTCCCATCACTGGCATCCCCCTGCCCCCAGCGTCCTACAGGGCAGGCCGCCATCATTACCGGCCAGCCAAGCGCCCAGGTGGTGCAGATGAAGGTGCCGAAATAATCAGCAACGATTAGTGATAGGTCAATATGGGTTACATATTTCCAGTAACCTGATAGTATGGGATTATAGATAGAGAATGGCGGCTCTGCGGGAAAAGCAGTCGCCTTTTTTTGTGAGCCGATGGAAACGGCACCCCATAAGCGTGACGTTTGAAGTGAAGCCAAGTTACAATGAGCCAACGCGGCAAGAAAATAACGCCCGTTTGAGCGCTTTTTTTGAAAATCGCATGCAATATGGGTTACATATTTCCGATAAGCTGATAATATGGGATTATAGATAGAGAATGGCGGCTCTGCGTGTAAAGCAGCCGCCTTTTTTGTGAGCCGATGGAAACGGCACCCCATAAGCGTGACGTTTGAAGTGAAGCCAAGTTACAATGAGCCGACGCGGC
>CAXMMX010000041.1:0-9585 GCA_964194535.1 uncultured Alphaproteobacteria bacterium
ACTACTCATGAACTAACATTCAAACTGGACCAATCAGTGGGGGCTGGCCAATAACTGAAGTGCAATTGCTCAACGAAATTTGCGTCGAACTTACTGGTCACTCAATCAACTAAGCTATGCACTGTTATGTGAACATCGCGGACCCGCTTCTATAAAGTTGCTCCGTTCTTGGGATAATTGGTAGCAAATGTCATCTCCCCTTTGTATGACGACAATGCTGATAGCGGTTATCTTGTGCAGTACGGTGCCGGAATCGGTAAGCGCGAGTTACTGCAATGTACCGTTACCTTTGCGCAATCCTGGACGCCCGACCGCCGTTAAACCCGCTGAAGGCGATTTTCTGGTTGCTGAAGGCCCATTGCCTAGTCCAAAACGGGCTACTGTCGCAGTGCTTCGGAACCGCAAGCCTGCAGCGGCACTTCTTGCTGAACCAAATAAATTAGCGCACCCCGTCGCCAAGCCGCTGGAGGCCAAGGTCGCCGGTTTGTCCATTATGGTGCTACCTCTGCGACCAGTTAAATCAGAACAACTGGATATGCCGGACCGGACCACCAACCCAAAGAATCCGCCTAGTATGGAGCTGCCTGCACGCAAACCGAAGGGCTCCGATCCACCCCGGATATTGAAACCGCTGTTGGAGTACAAACTCAGTAAGGCAGACAGGAACAATTTGACCGCTGCCATTCGGGCAACCTTGAAGCGCAGGTTCACCGCTGCCCGCAAAGCAATGCGCCGGATCGAAGATCTCGCAGCACGCAAGGTTGCTGAATGGTATTATTTGCGATCGCCGGGATCAGGTGCGAATGCTGAACAGATAGAGGCCTTCCGGAAGGCTAACCCCCATTGGCCCAATCAACGGTCGCTCCGGGTCCGTGCGGAAGCAGCTCTCCTTGTCAAGAATGGTCATCCGGAAGCGACCATTGCTTTCTTCAAAGACGAAGAGCCAAAAAGCGGGGTTGGCAAAGCGGCCCTTGCTGGCGCCTATCTCAAAAAGGGTAATCAGGACAAGGCCAAGCGCTTGATCGTGTCGGCCTGGCGTGAACACACCTTGGATAAAGCCACACAAAAACTGATTCTCAAACGGTTCTCCAGTCTGCTTACGCCTGAAGATCATAAGGCGCGGATCGATAAGCTACTGTACCAGAACCGCAAGAGCATGATTGCCCCCGCGCTTAGCATAGCGACGCTTCTTGGAAAGGAGGAAAAGCAGAAGGTAAGGGCGCGCGCAGCGGTAATCAGAAAATCAAAAGCTGCCGGCAAGCTACTTGAGAAAGTATCGTCAGATACTTTGGATGTTGGGCTTACTTTTCACAAAATCCAATGGTTGCGGCGCAACGACCGTGAACCGGAAGCGTGGGAACTCCTGAAAGAATTGCCAACGGACCCTATGAAACTCGTTGATGCTGACAAATGGTGGATTGAGCGGAAGAAAAACAGCCGCGATGCGCTCAACGCGGGTTGCCCGGAAATCGCTTACAAGATTGCCAGCCAGCATGGGGCCGTATCCGACAAATATGTGGTGGATGCAGAATTCATCGCCGGGTGGATTGCGCTTCAGTTCCTGCACAAGCCTGAGGTGGCGATTACACATTTTCGCGCGCAGAGAAATGCAGCAGTGAAACCAAGGACTGTGGCGCGCGCCGAATATTGGCTCGGCCGTACTGCGTTGGTTACGGGAAAGCCGGAAGACGCCAATATGTTCTTTTACAACGCCGCACAGCACAGCCATACGTTCCATGGGATGTTAGCGCTACAGTCTCTCGACCCTGATTCACAAAAACTAATCGTTCCGGCGACACCAAAACCCACCAAAGAGGATATGAATCGGTTGTTTGATCGAGATGCCGCGAAAGCGCTCGGCGTTGTGCGTGCCGCGGGCCTAGAGAAGTTCACGCGAACCTTTTTGTATCAGCTGGCGCGGACGCTTGAGTCGCCGGCCGAGATTGTGCTCATTGCAGAATACGCCAGGAGCATCGATAAACTTCAAGCAAGCGTCCGATTGAGCAAGGTTGCCTTCAACCGCGGTTTTCCTCTCGGCGATTATGCGTTTCCGATCGATGCTCTGCCCCAATACAAGCGTCTGAATGATGGGGTAGAAGAGGGACTTTTGCATTCCCTGACGCGACAGGAGAGCGAATTCAACGTCTATGCCAAAAGCAGGGTCGGCGCGCAAGGATTGATGCAGCTTATGCCGCGCACCGCGCGGTCGATCGCTAGATCCTATAAAATTCGCTATCGAAGGGCGAAGCTTACGAAAGATGGGTCATACAATGTGATGCTCGGCACTGCCCATTTGCGCGATCTCGTGGACGATTTCGGAGGTTCCTACATTATGGCGATTGCCTCCTATAACGCCGGCGGTCCGCGTGTGATCCAATGGGTTCGCGCCTATGGCGATCCGCGTGACCCGGAAATCGACCCGTTAGACTGGATCGAGCGGATTCCCTTCACCGAAACGCGAAGATATGTGCGGAAAGTGCTGACTGGGTTGCAGATCTATCGTGCGCGACTGAATGGTTCAGATAAAGCGCTCCAAATCCTGCAGGATCTCTCTCGCGGTAAACGTGTGCATGTTCTGAGTTCTGTGGTAGCGGACACATTCAGCCAGGGTCCATCTCCCTGCCATATCATTGCCCCTGACCGCTCCAGCCAAGTGATATGCTTTTGACAGAGACAAGACACAGACATAGTTCTTGAAGAGGTTGGCGTCTTCAACTCAAACCTAAATCACTTCTTCCCTATCTCAAGCCTTCTTTTTACCAGACAATCCTCTCACGAAGCTTGGTCCGAAAATACCGGTCAGGTCATACGCAATTTGCCTACCTTTAAGGCATATTCTGCCTTATTTTCTCCGAAACAATGGCGTTGATACACTTATTCTGGTGTAATTCGCGCTTGCTGAAGTACTTATAATGAATTGTTATAAATACGAAAAATATATCGCATCATAAATAAATTGACGGCTGCCCCATATATGGCGAGAATATGGCAGTATCACGACTGAAATAAGGCTCATTAAGCTCGGCGCTGGGAGCAACTATGAAGGTTCTAACCATTCTTGCAACTACGGGATTGGCAGCAGCAATAGGCGGGCCAGACACTCATATAGCCAGTCGAACAGTAAAACTAACCAACCCCGTGATGATGATGGAATCTGTCCAGAGCGAACAGACAACCTTGCCTGCTCGTGTAATCCGGCTTGAGAAGACTGCCTTAGCCTCAACGGCACGCTTGCTCGGTCTCTCAGTAATCGAACAAAACCGCATTCGCGAAGCGATCCGGGGACAGATACGCGCGATTGCGGTGCGAGATGCAAAAGGCGCATTTGCTTATCTGGCTCCAGTGACCAAGGATTACTTCTCTGAGGGAACCGCCTTTCTGCGCATATTGATTGACCAGGTCAGGCCCCTTGTCGATGCGTCGTCCTATTCCTTCTCCGATGTCGGACGTGAAGCAACCGACGCCATCCAGGATGTCGTATTGACAGATCATACTGGGCGTAAATGGTTGGCCCGCTATACGCTGGAGCGCCAACCTGACGGAAATTGGGGTATCAGAAGCTGCAAAGTTGAACCGGTTATCGGTCGCTCTATCTGATCCTGAAGCCCAATTGGTTTGGTCTCTTTGATTTGTGAGTGCTGCAAAGTACTGCTGCAGTAGTCAAAACCATCAGACACGGGGCTTCAGAATGAACTTTCAGAACATCCAATCGTATTGACGGATGTCCGCTTTGGGTCAAAAGCGGACATAAGAGACCCATGCTCACAATGTCCGCTCATGCCCCGTAAGCGGACATAATACCACATAGGCTGGAATGTCCGCTAATAGCCATAAGCGGACATACCGCTGGCCCTGATGGAAACGAGTCCGCTTTACCATCGAAAGCTGATATCAGACTGTATCGGACGACTGCTGATTGATGGAGGACAATATCCTCCACTATAAGTCAGATCGCATATCTGTCCCGAATGTAATCATTTAGTCTTCGACAGCAACGGAAAAAACCATGCCGACTGTTGTTACTCATCCAACTTGGATGAACGTCGATCTCGATGCGCTCGGTGAAAATCTTGCGGAAGTGCGCCGTCGAGTAAGACCGGGCACGTCTGTGATTGCGTCACTAAAAGCCAACGCCTATGGCCATGGTTTTGTCCCCTTTGCCAAGCGGCTTGCCGACGACGGCGTTGAGATGCTCGCAACTGGATCGTTTCGTGATGCAGTTGAACTGCGCGAGGCAGGGATCAGCACACCAATTCTCATGTTCGGCGCTTCACTCCCGGCGGCTGTACCTGAATTCATTCAATATGGTCTGATTCCGACAGTGCACAATGAAGAGATGGCTAAGGCGGTTGCAGCTTTCGGTAAAAGACCGATTTCAGTCTTCATTAAAATTGACTGCGGGTTCGGACGTCTTGGTGTACCGCTGCGCCAAGCACAAGAGTTCGTTCTTGATGCGGCGCGCAAGCCCGGCATCGATATCACCGGACTATACACGCACTTGCCATTCTACGATAAGGCCGGTTGCGACTGGGCGCGTCAGCGAATTGCAAAATTCTGCGACCTTATTATCTCACTTGAAAATGATGGGTTGACCATACCGATTACACAGGCTCGGGCCAGCGCGGCAATCGTTGCCGGTATCGAGGACAGCTGCACAGCCGTCTGCCCCGGCGGAGTTCTCTATGGAAATTCGCCTGTGACTGGACTGGGCGATGCATATGGATTTCGTCCAGTGATGACTGGTATATGCACAAAACTCATTCATATCTCGCAGCATGCCAGCGACCGGACGCCTGGCTATGAAGGGTATTATGCTAACCGAGTCGACTCCACGACTGGCGTCGTTCCGTTCGGGCGCAGCGACGGTAACCGTGCGGCCGCTCCCGGCAAGTCCGCCTACATGCTGGTTGGTGACGTGAAGGCTCCTATACTCAGCGTGTCGCTCGAGCACTGCGTTATCGATTTGTCCGCATTGGAGTCCCCACAGATTGGAGATGAGGTCTTGGTGCTAGGCGGCAGCGGGCGCGACGCCATCACCCTTTCGCGCATTGCTGAATGGTGGGGTGTGGGCGTGAACGACGTCTTAATGACCTTTAGCGACAGGATCAATCAGACGTTTCTTACTAATGAATCGGAATAGGATGAGAAGCACTCTGCGTGCCCCGCGCCAAGTAAGTGATGGGTGTTCAGGCTCCTGACCAACATTACAGATTGAGTTGATAGAACTCTTTGGCGTTGTCGAAAACGGCTTTGCGGATCGATGCGACTTCGACCCCGCGCCGACGGAGCTCGCGGATAGTTTTCGGAATGGCGAGAAGATCATTGCCCACATATGCCACGTGGTCAGAGTTGACCATCAGGCGATCCGGTCCATGGCGCTCGACAACATTGGCAAAGAACTGCGGATTCGTGTGCCGCAAGGTCTGACCCACGCCAATGCCGATATAGGCTTTCGTTTCCTCTAGCGCATAATCCAGGATCGTTTCATCGACATGATCAATGACCAGCCGGCTGTGATCGAGCCCGACCTTGTTGATGATCTCCATGTCCATGTCGAGGAAGAAGCGCTTGTAGTCCTCGTTCGGAAGCTCAGAAACGGCTAAATCGTGCAGGAAGTCGCGACTGTCCTTCGGTGTCGGAGTGTGTAGGATGAATGGCACGTCCAGCTTCTTCGCCAGCTTGACCTGTTCCTCAAAGACGATTTTCTGCTCATCCAGCGGCCAGCGCATACCGAAATACTGGACCGGGTCTATGCCGGTCTCGCCAATAGCCACCACATTGGCTTTCTTAAGCAGTTCGGGAATGAGTTCCAGCGCCTTTTCCCACTCATCGACCCGAGTCATGAAGGAAATCCCTACGCCGACAAATACTTTGATGAAGTGCATTTTCTCAGCGGCATCTGAGAACCGGATAGGCTCCTCCCAATAGCGCCTTACATCGGCGAAATCGGGAACTTCATCATGGATCTCGCGGTGAATGTGGGGATTTCCGGCCGAGATCACGACGGCGGCGGCCCCAGTCGCTCCAATCGTTTCCCATGCGTCATAGGGGAAGCCATGAGTGTGGCAGTGCGAGTCGATGTAAGGGATTACTGCGCTTGCGACCATTTGGATCCTCCCGACGATTGCCCCAGTGCATAGGCCGGTTCTCGAATGTCACCTGAGGTTAGTAAGTTTCAGATGGATGACGCCATAAAAAAGAGCCTGCTACTAAACTTAGGCTCGTTGCTTCAGTTGCTAATGTCCGCTTTGGGTCAAAAGCGGACATCAGAGACCCATGCTCACAATGTCCGCTTTACCCCCAATAGCGGACATTCTCTGGACCCAATATATTGATGTGAAGAAACGAAGCGATGAGCACACCAATAGATTGACGTGATATGGCCCGCAAGATCCCTATTTGATCCCTATTTCTTTGGCGGTAGGGATCATGGCCGTCGAGGCTGACAATTATAATAGCTATTACAATAGCTTAGAAGGATTTAAAATTGAGGAGTGTTTTTGATCCGCTTTACCCCCGAAAGCGGACATAAATCCACATTGGTCGGAATGTCTGATTTTAGCCATAAGCAGACATTGAGGACGGTAAAGTGAAACGCAAGCCCCCTAGACAGTTCGTTATTTTCAAAAGTGTCAATGGGCACCAACAAGCGCAGTAAGGAATGCTGCCAGCATCAATACCGCCGGGAATCCCACACTCGACATAGTGAGCGCCCCCTGCTATTAGCCGCGTTCTCTGACGGCCTTCCTTTCCGGTGATGCATCGGATTTCCCGGGGTCTTGCGTCTGTCCGTTGAAGTTCGCGACCTTCACGAGCTCCTGAAGAATTCGCACACCAGCTTCGGGTGTAAGACTGTCTGCGGTATCGAGTTTTTTCAGGACTTCCAGCAACTGCGAAATAGCATTGGTGTCATGCGTGACTTGCTGCGCCGGAGCCGCCGTCTGGGGAAGAACGCTCGGAGCCGGATGGCCATACAAGTAACCTTGAACGAGATCGCAATTTCTGTCGCGCAAGAACTGCTCTTGCTGGGCGTATTCAACGCCCTCGGCTGTTATGGTAATATCGAGTGCCCGGCCAAGATCGATGATGGACGTGATGATCTTCGCCACTTTCGGATCTTCGCCGACATTCTTCACGAAGGACCGGTCGATCTTGATCTTGTCGAACGGGAAGCGCCACAAATGAGCTAGGCTTGAGTAACCCGTACCAAAATCGTCCATGGCGAGCTTGACGCCCAGGCTCTTTAGCGCCGAAAGCGTACCAAGGACATATTCGGGGTCATGAAAAAGCACCGACTCGGTGATCTCCAGTTCTAGGCGCGCGGGATCCAGGCCACTCTGCTCAAGGGCACTGCGCACAGTGTTCAGAATATCGCCGTCCTTAAACTGCATGGCAGAAAGATTAACGGCAATGCACTCGCTATTGTGCCACGTCACGGCTTGTTTGCAGGCCTCATGCAGGACCCATTCGCCGATCTGGCAGATCAACCCGATCTCCTCGGCAATCGGGATGAACTGGTCCGGAGAAATAACTCCCCTTTCCGGGTGATTCCAGCGGACGAGAGCTTCGTAGGCAGTTACATTATTTGTGTCGAGCGTGACCTGCGGCTGATAGTAGACCTCAAATTCTGAGTTTTCGACAGCTCTGCCCAATGCTTGGCTGAGCTCTCGCCGGACTTTGATCTCCTCGTGCATTTGCGGCTCGTAGAACTTGAATCCTGGCTGGCCATTCGCTTTCGCACTGAACATGGCGACGTCGGCGGCCTGGACCAGCTCGGCACTGGTATCGCCAGCTTCCTGAAATGGCGCGATGCCGATACAGGTGCCGCATCGCACAAACTGATCGTCGATGCACACGACCGTATTCAGTCTTGTACACAGGGACTCAACGAGCGTTTCCAACTCAGATTTCGACTTGGCCGACTGGCACAGGATTGCAAATTCATCCCCGCCAATGCGGGCTACGAGATCTGACTTGATAACCCCTTCCCGCAATTGTTTAGCAACATATTTCAAAAGCTTGTCGCCGAATGTGTGACCAAAGCTGTCGTTGATCTCCTTGAACTCATTGAGATCGAGCCACATCAGGACCGGATAGGTTTGCTGGTCCGATTTTGACGACCAGCTCGCGACAGCCTTGTCCAACGCTGCGTTGAAGCTCGTTCGGTTCATCAGGCCCGTCAGGGGGTCGTAGTCGGCAAGATAGCGGATCTGGTTTTCAGCTTTCTGGTTCTGGACAATCTTTCTGGAAATCATGGAACCAGCCAACAAGGAACCAAGCGCCATGATGATAAGCAAGCCCGCCGTCAAAAATCCGAACGATCGCTTGTACAGGGCCAGCCTGGTCGTTTCATCGAAATACAGCCTGATGGATCCGTAGACCGCTCCGTTCTCGACAATAGGGACATAGACATCGCTGAAATAGTGAGGGAGAACAATTTTGTTCCCGAAACTCAATTCAACGTGGATTTTTCTGCCACCGGAAGGAGCCTTTTGCCGAACTGGATTCGCGATCGTCTGTCCCTCTGGTCCTGTCTTGTTGTTACCGGACGCATAAATCGTTTCATTGTTTGCGTCGGAGACAACATATGAAAACAGATTTGGCGCAAAATTTTTATCCTTTAGCGCTTGGTCCAGACGGGCTTTCTGAGAAGGATCAAAAATCTTACCGATGCTACCCAATTCCCGCTCCAGTTGCCGAACGACTTGGGTAGCGGTTTTTTCAGCTTCCTGGCTCAGAAGTTGGCGTCTCGCGTGCACGGTAAGCTGATACGCAATGCTCATGGAGAACAATGCCGCAATCAGGATTGATGCAATCGAAAGTGCCTGGCTACTGGATTTCGTACCCATGACGTGCCCCTCCTTCAGTCAAGACGGTACCGCTCCACCGACTGTGAATGTCAGGCGTTAAATTTTCGTATCCCGAATCGAAGTTAGCTTTGGGGCATGTCTCTAATGTCCGCTTTGGGTCAAAAGCAGACATTGTGCGAGGCAATCCCGATGTCCGCTTTACCCCCTAAAGCGGACATAAATCCACATGGGCTGGAATGTCTGCTTATAGCCAGAAGCGGACATTCGCAGTTCCGGAATAACCACGGTAATGTGGTGCATCGCGATGCAGGTGGAGGAGCCGTCCACAGCATCAAAAGCGGCCCTTTGGGCGAGGGTTGGAAGTCCGAAATTTTACGAAAACAGGATGTATGGAAGGCGTTTTTTTCGTACAGCCGCTCGAACCGAATCGAGGCCAGTCCGTCAATTACTCACGCGGCGGCTACGACTACCACGGAGTTTAACTGAAACGCGCTACGTTGCCCGGCTATTTCGTTGGCGGGGTATGTTCCGTATCGCGTTCCACACCCAGCGTGTGCAAGGCCTGGAGGACGCGGTCGAACATGTCCGGGCGGCGGACGGCCATCCCCGCTTCCTCCTCCGCCACCTCCAACTCACGGGCGTCGTATTCCCAACGATGCAGAATCTCGACTTTCTGATCGCGGCTTAGGTTTTCGTCGGCGACGACGTCCGTCGGGTCCTTGAACACGGAGGTCGGATCGAGCATCGCTTGTTTCACATCGATCATGATAGGAAC
>CAXMMX010000042.1:0-10545 GCA_964194535.1 uncultured Alphaproteobacteria bacterium
AGGAAGGCGTCAAACGCCAGTCCATCGCTGCCCAGGTGGGCCGCAAGCGCGAAGAGTCCATCGAGGTACGCCATGTCGAACCGGGGCAGGGGCTGTAAGGGGGCCTAAGATGATGAGTGTCGGACTGCCACATTATCTCACGCTTGCGGCGATCCTGTTCACGCTGGGTGTATTCGGCATCTTCCTAAACCGGAAGAACGTCATTGTCATCCTGATGTCTATCGAACTCATGCTGCTGGCAGTGAATATCAATTTCGTCGCCTTTTCAGTTCATCTGGGCGATCTGGTTGGACAGGTGTTTGCACTGCTGGTTCTCAACGTTGCCGCCGCCGAGGCAGCCATCGGGCTTGCAATTGTCGTGGTGTATTACCGCAACCGCGGGTCCATCGCGGTTGAAGACATCAACATGATGAAGGGGTAGGGCGGCATGTATCTGACAATCGTCTTTCTCCCCTTGGCCGGGGCTCTTCTGGCGGGCTTTTTCGGCCGCTGGCTGGGCGCGCGCACGAGCGCGGTCGTCACAACAACCTTCCTGCTGCTCTCGGCTGCACTCTCCTGGATAGCCTTTTTCCTGGTTGGTGTCGGAGGACAGGAAACCCGCGTAGAGGTCATGCAATGGATTTCATCGGGCGATATGCAGGTTTCATGGGCGCTGCGTATAGACACGCTCACGGCGGTCATGCTGGTCGTCGTCAACACGATTTCCAGCCTCGTGCACGTCTATTCAATCGGTTACATGTCGCACGATCCGCATCGCCCGCGCTTCTTCGCCTACCTGTCGCTGTTCACCTTCGCCATGCTTATGCTGGTGACGTCAGACAATTTCCTGCAATTGTTCTTCGGCTGGGAAGGCGTGGGGCTCATGTCCTACCTTCTGATCGGGTTCTGGTATCATAAACCCGAAGCCAATGCGGCCGCCATCAAGGCGTTCGTCGTTAACCGGATCGGCGACTTCGGCTTCGCGCTCGGTATCTTCGCCATCTTTTACATCTTCGGCGCCGTCCAGTTCGATACGGTATTCGCAGCCGCACCCGATCAGGTGGGCAAGACCTTCACTTTCCTGAGTTGGGATCTTGATGTCATGACCACGATCTGCCTGCTGCTGTTCATGGGCGCAATGGGCAAATCGGCTCAGTTCCTGCTCCACACCTGGCTTCCTGACGCCATGGAGGGTCCAACACCGGTCTCGGCCCTCATCCATGCCGCTACCATGGTAACGGCGGGAGTGTTCATGGTGGCGCGCCTGTCGCCGCTGTTCGAATTTTCACCCACAGCGCTCGAGGTGGTGACCTTCGTCGGCGCAACAACTGCTTTTTTTGCGGCCACCGTCGGCCTGGTTCAAAACGACATCAAGCGCGTTATTGCCTATTCAACCTGCTCGCAGCTTGGCTACATGTTCGTGGCGCTCGGTGTCGGGGCCTATGGCGCCGGCATATTCCACCTCTTCACCCATGCATTCTTCAAGGCACTGCTGTTTCTGGGTTCCGGCTCCGTCATTCACGCGCTGGATGACGAACAGGACATGCGGCACATGGGCGGCTTATACAAAATTCTCCCCTACACATGGATCGTCATGGTGATCGGAACCCTGGCGCTCACCGGTTTCCCGCTCACCGCCGGTTACTTCTCCAAGGACGCGATCATCGAATCCGCCTATGCCGCACACTCCAGCGTTGGATTTTATGCCTTTGTACTCACAGTCATGGCGGCGCTGATGACGTCTTTCTATTCCTGGCGGCTGATTTTCATGACCTTCCATGGCAAGAGCCGTGCGAGCGCCGAGGTGTTGAACAAGGCCCATGAATCACCGCTCGTTATGCTGGCGCCGCTGGCAATGCTGGCGCTCGGTTCCATAGCTGCCGGATTCCTGTTCAAGGGGCTTTTCATTGGCGATGGATATGCCGAATTCTGGCGCAGCGCACTTTTCACGCTGCCCTCGAACCGTATTCTGCAAGAAATCCAAAATGTGCCGATAGCGGTGGTTGCCGCGCCATTCTTCATGATGGTGTCGGGCTTCCTGCTCGCCTGGATGTTCTACCTGGTCATACCAAAGGCTCCGGAAAACCTGGCCGAAGCGTTCCGCCCGCTCTATCTGTTCCTGCTGAACAAATGGTATTTCGATGAGCTTTACGATGCGCTCTTCACACAGCCGGCACACCGCATTGGCCGAATCCTGTGGAAGAAGGGTGACGGCGCAATTATCGATGGAATAGGGCCCGACGGGGTCAGCGCCCGGGTGCTTGATGTCACCAAAGGCATGGTCCGCCTGCAGAGCGGCTACGTGTACCACTATGCCTTTGCCATGCTCATCGGTGTGGCGCTGCTCATCACCTACTTTATGTTCGCCGGGGGTGCTGCCTCATGACCACCGGCTGGCCCATCCTTTCGGCAATCATTTTTCTCCCAATTCTGGGGGCACTGTTCATATTGGCGATCCGGGGCGAGGATGAAATTGCCGTCCGCAATGCCCGCTACGTGGCTTTGTGGACCACCGTGATCACATTCCTGCTGTCGCTGGTGATCTGGATTGAGTTTGACCCAACGACGCCTGTCTTCCAGTTTGAAGAAAAACGTGACTGGCTCGGCGGCTCGATCAACTACCGGCTCGGCGTGGACGGCATCTCCATGCTGTTCGTCATTCTCACGACATTCCTGATGCCGCTGTGCGTACTTGCCAGCTGGAACGCGGTCCAGTCGCGGGTAAAGGCCTATATGATCGCGTTCCTGGTGCTGGAAACGCTGATGGTCGGCGTCTTCTGTGCGCTCGATCTGGTCGTGTTCTATCTCTTCTTCGAAGGCGGGCTCATCCCGATGTTCCTCATCATCGGCGTGTGGGGAGGCCAGCGGCGCGTCTATGCCAGCTTCAAATTTTTCCTCTACACGCTGCTTGGCTCGGTGCTCATGCTGCTGGCGATCATGGCCATGTATTGGGAGGTGGGTACTACCGATATACCAGCTTTGCTGGCTTACAAGTTCCCACCCGGAATGCAGGTATGGCTGTGGTTTGCCTTCCTGGCGTCCTTCGCCGTCAAGCTGCCCATGTGGCCGGTCCACACCTGGCTTCCCGACGCCCATGTGGAAGCGCCGACGGCAGGCTCTGTGGTGCTGGCAGCAGTGCTGCTGAAAATGGGTGGTTACGGCTTCCTGCGTTTCTCGATACCCATGTTTCCGCTGGCGTCCGAGCAATTCGCTCCACTCATCTTCCTGCTGTCCATTATCGCCATCATCTACACATCACTCGTGGCCCTGGCGCAGGAGGATATGAAGAAGCTCATCGCATATTCATCCGTGGCCCATATGGGTTTCGTCACCATGGGGATTTTCACGTTTACCACTCAGGGGCTCGAGGGCGGTATCTTCCAGATGCTATCTCACGGCATCGTCTCGGCTGCGCTGTTTCTGTGTGTCGGTGTGATTTACGATCGTATGCATACAAGGCGGATTGACGCCTATGGCGGCCTGGTCAACCGAATGCCATTCTATGCCTTCTGCTTCATGGTGTTCACCATGGCCAATGTGGGTCTGCCCGGCACCAGCGGTTTTGTCGGCGAGATCCTGACATTGATCGGTGCATTTCGCGTGAACAGCTGGGTGGCCTTCTTCGCCACCACCGGCGTCGTCCTGTCAGCCGCCTATGCCCTGTGGCTCTATCGCCGCGTCATATTCGGCCAATTGGAAAAACCGGAACTGAAGGCCATCATGGACCTCGATACGCGGGAAATCGTGGTTATGACGCCCTTGGTGGCTCTCACCATTCTGTTTGGGATCTATCCCGCGCCACTGCTCGACATCATGACGGCATCGGTTGATAACCTCATCATGAATTACGAAGCTGCCCTTGCGGCGGCGCAACAGGCCAAACTGGCTCTTGTGCATTAGGGGAAAGACATGAACGAACAGGTTTCCCCCTTGACCAACTATCTGCTCGCGTTACCAGAGATTTCACTGGTGGTTGGCGCAATGATCTTGCTGATGCTGGGCGCCTTCAGGGGCAACCGGTCAGCCGATCTCGTATGCTGGTTGTCGATCCTGCTGCTGGTGTTCGCCGCAATACTCGTGATTGTCATTCCGGCCACCGGTAAGGTTGCGTTCGACGGGGCCTTTATCATGGACGGGTTCGCGCAGTTCATGAAATTACTGACACTCATCGGGTCGGCGGCCGTCATCTTCATGTCATTCGATTTTATGCGTCACGCCAGGCTGATGAAATTCGAATATCCAATCCTCATCGTGCTCGCCACCGCAGGCATGTTGATGATGATCTCCGCCAATGATCTCATCGCACTCTATCTGGGGTTGGAACTTCAAAGCCTGGCGCTCTATGTCATCGCAGCCTTCCGCACAGATTCAGTGCGCTCCAGCGAAGCGGGCTTAAAATATTTTGTCCTGGGCGCGCTCTCTTCAGGATTGCTGCTCTATGGCTGTTCACTTATCTACGGCTTCACCGGCACAACAGGTTTTTCCGGCATCGCTGCCGCTGCAAGCCCGGGTGAGCAAAATCTTGGTCTCATCTTCGGGCTGGTATTTTTCATGGCAGGACTTGCTTTCAAGGTTTCCGCTGTACCGTTCCACATGTGGACGCCTGATGTTTATGAAGGCTCGCCAACACCCGTAACGGCATTTTTTGCGTCGGCACCGAAAATTGCCGCCATGGCCATGTTCCTGAGAGTCGTTCTGGCCGCCTTCCCGGAGATCACGCATCAGTGGCAACAGATCGTCGTCTTTATTTCCATCGCCTCCATGGTGCTTGGCGCCTTCGCGGCTATTGGCCAGAGCAACATCAAGCGGCTGATGGCCTACAGCTCAATCGGCCATATGGGCTTTGCGCTTGTCGGTCTTGCTACGGGCGATCTGGCCGGGGCTCAGGCGGTCATCATCTATCTCGCAATTTATCTGGTGATGAATCTGGGCGTCTTTGCCTGCATTCTCTCCATGCACCGCAGTGATGGCATGGTGGAAGAAATCGAGGAATTGGCCGGACTGTCCCGCAACAACCCGATGATGGCGTTCCTGCTGGCCATGCTGATGTTTTCGCTGGCGGGCATTCCTCCGCTTGCGGGATTTTTCGCCAAATTCTACGTCTTCCTGGCGGCCATAAACGCGGGGCTGTATACGCTGGCAGTGATTGGCGTTTTATCAAGCGTTGTAGGGGCTTATTATTATCTGCGTATAATCAAGATCATGTATTTTGATGAACCGGCTGAAAAGTTCGAGCCCATGCCGGGCGCGCTTCAAGGCGTGATGGCAATATCAGGATTGCTGGTGATCTTTTTCTTCACCTATCCCGCCCCTCTGGTCGCCGCGGCAAACGTGGCCGCCAAATCACTTTTCTGAGAGTATGCCGGTTCAAGATATTTCACTTCCAGACGGCTACGCACTGACCGTCTTTGAGCAACTGGATTCCACCAATTCCGAGGCTCTTCGCCAGGCCGGGAAGGGCGAAGCACATGGCTTGTGGGTATGGGCGCACGCCCAAAGCGAGGGGCGCGGCAGGCTAGGACGCCGCTGGGAATCGCTGCCGGGAAACCTCTTCGCCAGTCTGTTGCTGCGCCCTGGTTGCTTGGCGATAACAGCAACACAACTGGGCTTCGTCGGTGGCCTCGCTCTTTACGATACGGTAAAAGGCCTGGGCAGCGAGAGCACAGAGCCTGTGATTGCCCTCAAATGGCCCAATGATTTGCTTTGCAACGCCAGGAAAACAGGCGGCATCCTGCTGGAGAGCATCACCGATAAAACCGGCGCATTAGCTGTGGTCATGGGAATTGGGCTCAACCTGTCTGACCATCCACAAGGCACCGAATATCCCGCAACCGATCTCTCGCAGCACGCAATTGTTGCAACACCGGATGCGGCTCTGGAACGCCTCGCGCACGCTTGCCATCACTGGCTGGGGGTGTGGAATGAAGGTGCCGGATTTGAGGACATCAGGGCTGAATGGATGGCGCGTTCTTTAGCTGTAAATGCGCCACTGGAGGTCAAATTATCCAGTGAAAGGCTGCAAGGAGCCTACCGGGGCATTGATAGTGAAGGTGCGCTGATACTTGCTCTGGAAGAGGGCGGTGAAAGACGTATTACCACGGGAGATATATTCCCGTTGTAACGAGAAAACAGTAGTCCCTATAACTTGATATTACATGGCAAAAAAACAAAGTAAGTCTCGCAATGAACTCGTCTTTCTCCCATTAGGAGGCATTGGCGAAATAGGCATGAATCTCTATCTCTACGGGACCGGACCAGCGCACAAACGCACATGGCTTATGGTGGATTTAGGCGTGACCTTTCCCGGCCCGGCTGAACCGGGGGTAGAGCTTATTCTCCCCGATATCCGTTTCATCGAGGAGGAGCGCGACAATCTGGCCGGCATCATTATCACACATGCCCATGAGGATCATTTTGGCGCTGTGATGCACCTCTGGCCACGGCTGAGAGCACCTGTATACGCCACACCTTTCACGGCGGCCCTCCTGCGCGTGAAGCTGATCGAAGAAGGCATGGAGGGGGACATTCCCATCGAGGAGGTGCCTTCGCGATCAAAACTCGATATCGGGCCTTTCCATGTGGAGTTGGTCGACATGGCCCACTCCATCCCCGAAACCAATGCATTGCTTATCAAGAGCGACGCGGGAACGGCATTTCATACCAGCGACTGGAAACTCGACCTCACACCTGTGGTCGGCGCCGCGACGGACGTGGAGCGCATTAAACAGATTGGCAAAGAGGGGCTGGATGCGTTGATTTGCGACTCGACCAACGCAATTCGTGACGGGCTTTCGCCATCGGAAGCCGATGTTGCAAAGACGCTCAAAGAGATTATTGCCAACGCACCCCACCGGGTGGCGATTACGACATTCGCCTCAAACGTCGCACGGTTACGCTCCACGATGGACGCGGCGATGGCTGCAGACCGGCATATCGTCATCGTCGGGCGCGCCATGAAGCGCGTGGTGCAGGTGGCGCAAGAAACAGGTCACTTGCCATCGGGCCATTATGACCTCCTGACTGAAGACGATTACGGCCACCTGCCCCGTGAGAAGGTGCTGGCATTGTGTACAGGGAGCCAGGGGGAGGGCCGGGCGGCACTTTCGCGCATCGCCGCAAATTCCCATCCGCGCGTGAACTTTGCACGCGGTGACATGGTGCTCTTTTCCAGCCGCACGATCCCCGGAAACGAGAAGGTCGTAGGCAAGGTGCAGAACAATCTTGTGGACCGGGGAATTGAGGTCATTACAGACCAGGACGCCATGATCCACGTTTCAGGGCATCCACGCCAGGGCGAGTTGGAACAGCTGTACAAATGGGCGAAACCCAGGGCCGCCATCCCGATGCATGGCGAAGCGCGCCATCTCGAGGCTCACGCGGCATTTGCCAGATCTCTGGGCGTAAAACAAATTGTCTCGGGCCGCAACGGCTCGCTCATACGGCTGTGCCCGGGTTGCCCTGAAGTGATTGATAATGCACCATCGGGGCGCGTCTATCTTGACGGCAAACTTCACGTTTTTGAAGGGGAAGGACCTGTTGAGGAGCGCCGGAGGCTGTCCTTTGCGGGAGCGGTCGCACTCTCTGTCATTTTGACGGCCAAGGGAGATGTTCTTGCTGACCCGCAAGTGACCGCCATCGGGATACCTGCGGTAACAGAAACCGGTGTTCCGTTTCCTGAAGTCATTTTGAATGCAGCGCTAGGTGCGCTGGACGGCATCCCAAAGCCACGGCGCCGCGATACTGCCCTGGTGGCCGAAGCTGTCCGCCGTGCGGTGCGCGCAGAGGTAAGGTCTCATTGGGGTAAAAAACCGCCCTGTAGTGTTATGGTCACGGTGATATAGAGCCTCGGGGCCGGCTGACGCCGCCACAGCAACTCAACAGAAGGGTCCTACATACATGATCGGACGTCTCAACCACGTGGCCATCGCCGTGCCAGACATCATGGCGGCAGCGGCTCTCTACCGCGATACGCTTGGCGCAATTGTGTCAGATGCCGTCCAGCAGCCGGACCACGGGGTCACTACGGTCTTTATCGAGCTTCCCAATACCAAGATCGAGCTTCTTGAACCCTTGGGGGAGGATTCTCCGATTGCCGACTTCCTCGAACGTAACTCTTCCGGCGGCATCCATCACATCTGCTATGAGGTTGATGACATTGCAGCCGCCCGCGACCGTTTGGTACAGGACGGTTTAAGGGTGCTGGGAGACGGCGATCCTAAAATTGGCGCCCACGGCAAGCCTATGCTGTTCCTCCATCCCAAGGACTTTAACGGCACTCTTGTCGAATTGGAGCAGGCCTGAAGCCTGGCATATATCCAGATGAGCCTTGTTCTCGCACTCGCTATCTATTTCGTTTGCTGGTGGATCATCCTGTTTGCGATTCTTCCTTTCGGCGTGACGACGCAGCAAGAAGCAGGTGAAGTCTCACCAGGCACGGCCGAGAGCGCACCGGTGGCGCCAAAGCTTATCCCCAAGCTAATCGCCACAACCATCGCTTCAGCGATCATATTCGCAATCATCTACTGGCTGATGGAGGGGGGCATGGTGACCCTCGACAGCATCCCGTTCCTGCCGCGTTTTGAGGATGCAGCCCGCATGCGTCCCTGATCAAGACAGAGGCGTGCAGCAGGTTGAAATTCCAAAAAAAAGAAGCAAGGCCGAAACCTTGCTTCCCAGTCGTTCGGCTCCTGTTTCTTACTGTAAACGCTAACACCTTGCATAGACGCAAGACTGGCAAGAGGCGTTTCAGGTCAGACAGCGCTCACATAATCTGAAGCGATCAGAAGCGCTAGGAGCTATCTTCCTCCCAAGACTTGGACCAAATACTTTGCCTCTTTAAGAGGCTATGACGTGTTCCGGTCCAGAACGAACATCTTTTTTTTATTTAGGGTATCGGAATGGCCCAGCCTTGTCATTTTCTTTTTGATAGCGTTGTTTCGACAAGGTGTCCTGATTTTATATCATTTAATAACAATACGTTCTTCATATTAGCTGTTATTTTAGATGAAATACTTAGGCCGTTAGGGCAGTATTAAGCGCAGCGGGGTTATACTGATATCCATGATCCATGGAGCTTATACGTTTGAACAATTACTCATTTACGGGCTTGCTGTTGTGCTGGCACTTGCCGTTGCTGTCACGCCAGGCCCGGCAAACAGCGGCGCCTATACGAGCGATCATATGAAACGCACCGGCCCCCGCTGGTCAAACGATCTGCACCATGAGCAGGGGTTGATCGTTCGTCCCGATTGCGTTGCCTTGCCGCCGGGCGCGGATGCCGAGTATGTAGCAGGTCGCGATGCCTGGGGCCGGCCTGTCATTCCGGCGGAACCGCTCAAAGCTTTCAGGGAAAATTTTCCGGTCGAAGTCGAGCTCGATGTGAACCTTGGCGCCAAGCATATAGCGGGCAAGGAAATCGAGTTGCATGCAGGCCGTTTCACGTTCGACCCTGCCACCAATGAAATCTTGTTGAACGGGCGAAAGTGGCAGCGGGATTGCCTCCCCTCATCAAAGTAAGCTATTAGCGCGCATTCATCAGTTGGGCCTGACGACGGCACGCTGTAGCGCCATAACTCTGCCAATGGCATCTGCAGTTGGTCTGTCGAAGAACCAACGCCATCTTAACAGCGGGCAGTGCCTATGCGGCTGAGCCAGTATTTCCTACCTACACTGCGCGATGACCCCAAAGAAGCGGAGATCGTTTCTCACCGGCTGATGTTGCGCACCGGTATGATCCGTCAGTCGAGCGCGGGGATTTATTCCTGGCTGCCGATGGGATACCGCGTATTGCGCAAGATCGAACAGATTGTCCGCGAGGAACAGGACCGCGCCGGAGCCATCGAAATGTTGATGCCGACCATCCAATCAGCCGACATCTGGCGTGAAAGCGGGCGCTATGAAGATTATGGTAAGGAGATGCTGCGCATCACCGACCGCCATGATCGTGATATGCTCTATGGTCCGACCAATGAGGAACTGATTACCGAGATATTCCGGAACTCGGTAAAATCCTACAGGGACCTGCCGCGCAATCTCTATCATATCCAATGGAAGTTCCGCGACGAGATCAGACCGCGCTTCGGTATCATGCGCGGACGTGAATTCCTTATGAAGGACGCCTATTCCTTTGACCTCACTGAAGCGGACGCCCGAAAATCCTACAACAGGATGTTCGTCTCTTACTTAAGGACATTCGAACGCATGGGGCTTAAATCGATCCCCATGGCGGCGGATACGGGCCCCATAGGCGGCGATCTCAGTCACGAGTTTATCGTGCTCGCGGACACAGGAGAAAGTCAGGTCTATTGCGACCGGGATCTGATCGAGCGTTCAGCTCCGGGCGAAGACATCGATTTCGATGCGGATCTCACACCTATTATCAATGACTGGACCGGCAAATATGCCGCCACGGAAGAAAAGCACGAGCCCAAGCGCTTCGAAGCAGAAGTCTCATCGGATAACCGCATGTCGGCGCGCGGCATCGAGGTCGGTCATATTTTCTACTTCGGCACGAAATATTCTGAACCGATGAATTGCAAGGTCCAGGGACCCGACGGCAAACTGGTC
>CAXMMX010000043.1:0-5670 GCA_964194535.1 uncultured Alphaproteobacteria bacterium
TGGAACAGGTTCCCATGGAACAACTACATCAAGACAACATTAGCCGTAGGGATGGGGCCGAGCATAACCAGCCAGGCGGCGCCTTACGAACCCCATGACGGCGAGCGGTCCAAATGGCTCTTGCAATTGAACTTCGAGCTCAACCTGTATTCACCGGCCGATCCGCGCTGGGCTCTGCTTTTCAGAATCCAGCACCGCAGCGGAGTCTTCAACTTGATAAATAGTGTCCGGGGCGGGTCGAATTTCCTTACGATCGGTATCCGGCGCAATTTCTCAACAGCGCGCGAACAGCAATGAACAACCACGCTCCCATGCCAAACATGCAGCGCCTGACCTGGAAGGGTATCGCCCTGCAGGTCGCCCTTACGCTAAAGCCCGGAACGACGATGGTTATTACCGATTTTGCCGTCGGACCGGAGACCCGAACCGGTCCCGATTTCACGATCATCGTCGAGGACCGTGAAACAAAAGGACAATGGAGATAGAAATAAATGCTCGTATGGGCTCAGGGCACGCTTTATTCTTTTCTTCTTCGCCCGGAGGATAAGGTTCAAATTCCATGCTGAAGACGACTAAGGGTGAGTTACGCGAGCTTCTTGCATCCTCGCCCGACGCCATGATCATTGTCGACGGCGACGGGAATATCGTGCAGGTCAACAAGCAACTGGTAAAGCTATTCGGATACTCGGCCAAGGCATTGACCGGCGCAAATCTGGGCCTGCTGTTGCCGGAGAGCTTCAGAAAGAAACACGCGAAGCACCTGCGGAAATACTTTTCCAAACCGTCAGTCCGGCCGATGAGCAAAAATCTCGATCTCTACGGTTGCCGGAAAGACGGCACCGAGTTCCCCGTGGAGGTTACCCTTCACCCCTTCGAAACGGAGCAAGGCACCCTTGCCTACGCGGCAATAAGGGACGTTAGCGAGTACAAGCAAAGTGAGGCCGCGCTACGTGAAAACCAGATATTGCTGAAAACGATCGTCGACAATATGCCGGCAGCGATCTTTCTGCGCGATGGCGACGGCCGCTTCGTCTTTGTCAACCAGACCTATGAGGAAATGTATGGAGTCACGAACGCGGATGTCCGTGGAAAAGCCCTTGTTAATGTCTTTCCCAAAGAAGAGGCCCGTAAATATTCCGAGCACGATGCGAGAGTGATTAAAGAGAAATCTGTAATCGAGGAAGAAGCCAAGGCGAGGTCCGTGAAGGGGGAAATTATTCTTTCCTCGTCCAAATTCCCGATTCTTGATGATAGCGGGGAGATCGTGGGTATCGCCGGTGTCGAATACGACGTTACCGAACACAAGCGTGCTGTTGCGGAGCTGGAAAAAGCGGAAAGCGAACTGAGAGAACGAGCGAATTTTTTCCGGATGCTTGGCCGAACTGCCGAGCATTCCAATACGGCCACTACCTTTGAGGAGGCTATCCAGAGTTTCCTGACCGATGTCTGCATGTTTACCGGCTGGCCCGTCGGCCATGCCTATGTTCGACCGCCCGATGGTGCTGACCGGCTCATTCCCACGCGTATATGGCACATGCATGAGGCGGACCGGTTTGCCGATTTCCGGAAGGTTACCGAGAAAACTCAGTTCGAACCAGGTGTCGGCTTGCCCGGACGCGTATTGGCGAGCGGGAAGCCTGAATGGATCACCGACGTCACCAAGGATGCCAATTTTCCCAGAGCGAAACTGGCAAATGACATCGGCGTTCGGGCCGGTTTTGCCATCCCCGTTCTTGTTGGTACCGAAGTCGTCGCGGTACTGGAGTTCTTTTCCACCGATGCATTGGAGCCGGACGATTCACTGCTTATGACATTTATGCAAACAGGCGCACAGCTGGGCCGGGTCGCAGAGCGTAGCCGCGCGGAAAAAACCTTGCGCGAAAGCCAGGAAGCTCTCCAGCAGAACAAGGCACTCCTGGACACGATGTTGGACAATATCCCGGCCCAAATATTCTTGCGGGACCTGGAAGGCAGATATCAGTTTATCAATGCCAGTTACGCAAAACTTTACAACGTGACTAAAGAGCAGGCAGTCGGAAAAGAAGTTCACGAAATTCTCCCCAAATCAAATGTCGATCACCGCCTGAAGGTAGATAAAGAGGTCATTCGCAAGGGATGCGTCGCAGAGCATGATTTTATCTTGCCGGAAGAAGGTAGCGAGCGAATTTTCGCCGCGGTCAAGTTCCCGGTTTTTGATGCTTTGGGAAAAGTAACCTCAGTTGGCGGTTTTGCAATCGAGGTAACAGATCATCGGCGGGCCGAAGAGGCACTTCGTCAAAATGAGAAACGCCTCCAGTCGATCCTTGAATCGAGCCCGATTGGCGCGACAATTGTCAATGCGAACGGAACATTCGAATTCGTCAATTCTCGGATGGCGCGAATGGCGGGCCTCTCCAAGGAGGAGTTCCTCGCCACAAAAGCGAGGGATTTGTATCTCAATCCCACCGAACGTGACCGAATCTCCGAGCGGCTTGTGAAGGAAGGCCGACTTCGTGACGTCGAAGTTCAGATGAAGAAGGCCGACGGTACGCCTTACTGGATTCTTCTCTCCTTCGAGCCGACAGGATCAGCGGAGCAGCGGCAGTTCTTCGGTTGGGTTTATGACATTTCCCGGCGCAAGAAGGCAGAAGAGGAAATCCGTGTAGCCAAGGAACAAGCCGAGGCAGCATTTGCCGACCTAAAACAGACGCAGGAACAGCTTGTCCGGTCCCAGAAGATGGCGTCCCTGGGCCAGCTCACCGCCGGCATCGCACATGAGATCAAGAACCCGCTTAACTTCGTCAACAATTTTGCTGAGACATGCGTAGAGTTGATGGATGAGCTGAAGGAAGAAATCAAATCCGTCCGCGGCCAGTTCAATGATGAGGCACTGGAGAATGTGGATGACCTGTTCGAGACGCTCACCGGGGATCTTGGAAAGATCAACCAGCACGGACGCCGCGCCGACGACATAGTGAAATCAATGCTTCTTCATGCCCGGGGCGATGTTTCAGATAGGCTGGAGACTACTCTCAATCCGCTGGTCCTGGAGGCCTTGAAACTTGCCTATCATGGTGAGCGTGCCAAGGATAAGTCGTTCCAGGTGACGCTTGATGAACAACTGGATGAGACTGCCGGTGCTGCCGAGGTCATGCCACAGGAAATCACCCGGGTTCTGGTGAACCTGTTTGGCAATGCCTTCTATGCGGTGAAAAAGCGCGCGCGCGAGACTGGAGACAAGAATTATCAGCCAACGGTTTCCATCGCGACTTTAGGAAGTAGCGATGACGTCGAAATCCGGGTGCGTGACAATGGAACAGGCATTCCAGAAGATATCCGGGAGAAGCTTTTCGAGCCGTTCTTCACCACCAAGCCGCCTGGCGAGGGAACCGGCCTTGGTCTTTCCATGTGTTTTGACATCATCGTTCAGCAGCACGGTGGCCAGATGTCTGTCGACAGCAAAGCCGGCGAATTCACGGAATTCAGCATCCTGCTGCCGCGTCATACTGCTGAAGGAACCGTACAGGATTAGCAAGTTATGGATTTAATCGTATGAGCATTTCAATTCTGATTGTGGATGATGAACCTGACGTGGCCGAGCTGTTCAAACGGAAATTCCGCCGCGAGCTGCGTAACGGGGAATATGTGATGCATTTTGCCTGTTCCGGTGAGGATGCTGTCAAGAAACTCGAGCGCGGGGTAGAGCCCAAGGTCATGCTCGTCCTTTCGGATATCAATATGCCCGGAATGAGCGGCATAGAGCTTCTCAAAGACACCAGGAAGCGATGGCCGGATCTGCCTGTCGCGATGATCACCGCTTACGGTGATCCGGAAAGCCGGAGAAAAGCGAATGATGCCGGGGCAGTGGCTTTTCTGACAAAGCCGTTAGACTTTGTGGAGCTCAAGAGCAAGATCGCTGGTCTGGTGCAAGAGATGGAGGGTTGAGAAATGGCGACCAAGATTCTCGTCGTAGATGATGAACTCGATCTCCAGGAGTTGATAAAACGCAAGTTCCGCCGCGAAATCCGCCATGGCGAATTTATCTTCGAATTTGCGAGCGATGGGCTGGAGGGCCTCGAAAAGGTCAAGGCGGACAGCGAAATTAATCTCGTCATCAGCGACATCAATATGCCCCGGATGGATGGGCTTGCTTTACTCGAGCACCTTGCAGAATTCGAGGACCGCCTGAAGACCATTGTCATCTCTGCCTATGGCGATATGGACAATATCCGTTCGGCCATGAATCGCGGCGCTTTCGACTTCGTCACGAAGCCGATTGATTTCCAGGACCTGACGCTTACGGTCAAGAAGAGCCTTGATCAGCTCGATATTCTCAAAGAGGCATTTGAAGCCAGGCTCGAGGCCGAGAATGCACGCGCCAATCTTTCGCGTTATGTATCCCCGAAACTGGTTGAAATGCTGGCGGCAAAGGATGAACCCTTCGGTCCTCCGCGGGAACAAAAGGTTGGCGTCCTGTTTGCGGATATTCGCGGGTTCACCACATTCTCGGAAAACATGAAACCGCGTGAGGTCATGGAATTGCTTCGCAGCTTTCACACCCGCATGGACGCTGTCGTATTCGAACATGAGGGCACGTTGGACGATCACATAGGCGACGCCATTTTTGCGACATTCGGAGTGCCCGATACAGGGCCCATGGACGCCACGAATACACTGGCATGCGCGCACGGGATGCTTAAAGCGATATTCGATTGGAACAAGGAGCGCGAAAGTGAAAAGCAAGATCCGATATCAATAGGCATCGGCATCCACTACGGGCAAGCCGTTCTTGGTGACATCGGATCAGAACGGTCGATGGATTTCACGGTGATCGGCGATACGGTCAATATCGCCTCCCGCCTTGAGCGCCTGACGCGAACGCTTGATACCGATCTCGTTGTGGGCAAGTCGCTTGTGGATCAGGTGCGCCTGGAGGCCAACGGGCAGCAAACAGATATTCTTGGCGGTCTGAAAGAAGGCGGTGAGGAAGATGTTCGCGGACGCAATGAGAAGGT
This sequence comes from uncultured Alphaproteobacteria bacterium, assembly GCA_964194535.1. Classification (GTDB taxonomy): domain Bacteria; phylum Pseudomonadota; class Alphaproteobacteria; order Rhizobiales; family Methyloligellaceae; genus UBA2767. Next base: position 4,995 of record CAXMMX010000043.1, read on the forward strand.
CGAGATCTTCGTGCTTTAACGCCGAAAGTTGGTCCGCGTGAGACGAACTGGCCAGTTTGACATCTTCGCACTCGTATAAGCAGAGATTCATCATTGCAGATAAGTTGCCTTGCCTGCGTTTGTATCGTGACAACAAGCGGTCACAGTCAGCGCGCTTGGTCTCGATTTTCAGGCCAGCTGGACAGGTTCACCACGAGGGTGATATTGGAGTGGCCTCAGGAGCGCTCCGGCGGCTCTTGCAAACACGACAGGCGCATAGCTCAGTTGGCAGAGCAGCTGACTCTTAATCAGCGGGTCCGGGGTTCGAGTCCCCGTGCGCCTACCAATCTTTTCAATGGCTTACCAAAAAATCTACCGTTACGGCCAGCGCCATTTCGCTCTTAGGTAACGTCTGAGGTAACAACTGGTTCGCTTTGTGCGAATTTATGCGCTTTGGGCACCTACCCAAACATTCAAGGAATCGATGTCCGCTTTCGGGGGTAAAGCGGACATTGTGAGGGTGTGTGATTTATGTCCGCTCTTGGGGGTAAAGCGGACATGGGGCGTTGTCGAAATTTTGCCTAAAGTCCCGTCTGTGCGATCCCATACATGAGAAGCCCCCGCCCCTAGGGGGTGATGGTGGTAGGCTCTAAGGTGTCACCCTTAATCTCACCAGGAACTTCAGCCCATGCCCATT
>CAXMMX010000044.1:0-7972 GCA_964194535.1 uncultured Alphaproteobacteria bacterium
TGCCCGTCACTCGGGCATTTCCGGCAGAAATGCTTTCCATTGCGATTTTAAACTCTTCTTTAGCGCCCGGCGACCGCGCGCCAAAAGAGATTCCACCGCTTCCACGCTGGCGTCCATTGTGTCCGCAACCGCGCTCATGGACAAATTCTCGTAGTGGAACAGCACCAGCGCCACCCTTTGCCGCTCGGGAAGCCCTTGAAGCGCTGTGTCCATATAGTCATGTAAATCCTCTTCCTCGAGGGTCAAGTGCTGCGTCGCCTCGCTGCTGACCTCCGGTAATTCGTTGACCATTTCTTCCCTGCGCGCCCGCATCCGGTCGATGCATGAATTCATAGTCACCCGGTAGAGCCATGTGGAGACCTGTGCGCGCCCGCCTTCCCAGCGATCCGCCTGACGCCAAAGCCTCAGGAATACATCCTGGGCAACGTCTTCGGCTTCCATATCGTCGCCGAGCATACGGCGCGCCACCGCCAACACGCGGTCGATGCCGGCATCGACAAGCAGCTGAAAGGCCTGTGCATCGCCCTGCGATACCCGCGCCATCAACGCCTGGTCGGCCTGCCTGGCCTCGTTCTGAGAAGCTCCGGGCCGGACATGGGGCCGGGACGGCTTCGCCTCGTGGGATGGCACGCTTATGCATCTCCGCGTATATGATCGTCAGTGTCTCCGTTGTATATGGCCTATGCGGCCCCGCATTTCATCCTCTGACACCTTGCTATCGCAATTCAGTGCCAACCAGCCATTTGGCCCGCAACCTGCAAACCCGCCAACTCCGGTTCCCGTCTGTCCAATTGCGTAGCTCGCGCTAAGCACGCCCAGCGCCACGGCGACAAATGCCAGGGCGATAAACCTCAATGCGCTTAAGACCATTTCCGAAACCTTCCTTCATTCAGGCGCCACATTGGCGCCACTGCCGGGCGGCTTAACTGTCATACGGATGAAGGGTCCCATGTCCGTCGTTAAAATTTGCGTACAAATCAGATTGTTAAGCAACGATACGCGCATAGGCTTCGCGCACTGTCGCCAACGTTGCTGTTAGATGTTCCTCCAGCGCCTCAAAGTCCGGCATACCCGCGGCACGCGCCAGCAAAGCCTTGAGGCCCGGCGAGGCAATTGCTGGATTGAATGGACGCTCAAGACACAATCGCAGGACTTGTGTCAGATTATGATATAGGCCTGCCGCGGGAATGAGGATTAGTGCGTCCTCGTGCGAGAGCACGCCTGCTGATGCAAGGTTTTCAAGACTTTGCGAGGTGTTCTGATCTAGCACATCGGGATTTTCACGTGCCGTGATTACCTGGAGAAACTGGGCGATAAACTCCAGGTCAACCAGCCCGCCACGAACCTGTTTGAGGTTCCAAACTGCATCAGTTCCCTTCTCTTTGTCGATCCGGTCGCGCATATCGTGTACGTCATCGGCGAGCTTCTTCCGGTCGCGCTCAATCGTAAGTACATCGAGGATGGCAGCCTCTACCTTGGCCGCCAATACATCAGATCCCGATACAATCCGCGCGCGCGTCAGGGCCATATGCTCCCATGTCCAGGCTTGGCTCTGCTGATAGTCGACAAAGCCGTCAAAGTGCGTTGCGACAGGCCCCGAATGGCCCGAGGGCCGCAGCCGCATATCAACTTCGAACAGGCTCCCTTCCGATGTTTGTGCTGACAGCGCACTGATGAGCCGCTGAGTGAAACGGGCATAATATTGCCCCCCGGCGAGCGGTCTCTCCCCATCTGACGGTCCGGCATCCTCATCGAAATCGTAGACAATGATGAGATCCAGATCGGATGCCGCGGTCATTTCCCGGCCTCCCAGCTTGCCCATGGCTATGACAACCGCTTCTCCCCCCTTGATCCGGCCATGGCGCCGGATCAGTTCCTGCTCCACTTGCCCCTGCAAGGCTTCGATGAGAGATTGCGCCAGACAGGCATATGCGCCACCAGCCTGATCGGCGCCTATGGTTCCGGACAGAATTCGCACGCCGATCAGAAAGGCCTGTTCCTGGCCGATCCTGCGTGCCCGGTCGAGGCAGTCCTGATAGTCCTGCGTCTGGTCAAGTTCCTGCAAGATCAAGGCGCCGAGCGTATCCAGCGTCGGCAAATCACCGAAGAACCCAGGATCAAGCACCGCATCGATAATGTGGCTGCGCCGGCTCAGGACCCTCGCCAGCCGTGGCGCGGTGCCCATAATATCGGCAATCAGACGCAGTAAGCTGGTGTTGGAGCGAAGCAACGAAAACAGCTGCACACCAGCGGGAAGTTCCGATACAAACCGGTCGAAGGAGGCGAGCGCCGCACCAGGATCATCCGTCGTGGCAAGAGCCTCCAGCAACTCGGGCAGAATTTCGCTCAGGGCTTCGCGCGTACGCTGGCTGCGCGTGGCGGCATAGCGCCCCGACCGCCATCCGCGAATAATCCCGGTGACGGCGGCAGGATCATTGAACCCGCTCTCCTTCAGGGCTGCAAATGTTTCCGGTGATTCGTCATCGCCTCGAAATACCGGCTCATGGTCTTTCTCATCCATAGCCGGCAGCCGTGCAAACAGCTCATTATAATGACTCTGAACCCTCGTTAACCGCGCGACCAGAGCTTCTGAAAAGCTTTCAGCATCGCTGTACCCGCAAAAGTTAGCGACCCGTTCAAGCTCCTCCGAACTCTTGGGAAGCTTATGTGTCTGCTCATCGCCAATCATCTGCAGACGGTGTTCGACCTGCCGCAAAAATCGGTAGGCCTCGGTAAGCCCATCAGCTGTTTCAGTATCGATCCAACCGTGTCCTGTGAGGCGCTTCAGCGTCTCTATGGTTTTCAGTGATCTTAATTCTGTTTGTCGTCCTCCAGATATAAGTTGGTGAGTTTGTGTGAAAAACTCTATTTCCCGAATTCCCCCTCGACCAAGTTTTACGTCATGCCCGGCTACGGCAATATGCGCGTGGCCTTTGAACTCATGGACCCGGCGTTTCATGGCGTGAATATCGGCCACGGCGGCGAAATCCAGATATCTGCGCCAGATAAACGGGGCGAGTTGCTCAAGGAACACCTGGCCGGGTTCAATATCGCCCGCGATCACTCGAGCCTTGATAAGGGCCGCCCGCTCCCAGTTTTGACCAAAGCTCTCATAGTAGGAGAGACCGGCATCTGTGGAGATGGCGAGCTGGGTTGCGCCCGGGTCCGGCCGCAGCCTGAGATCGGTCCTCCAGACATATCCTTCCGCCGTGCGGTCCTGGAGCAGGCGCACGAGATCACGTGTCAGCCGCACGAAGAAGGGCGCCGGCTCAAGACCTTCCTTAAGCGAGGTGCGGTTTGAATCGAAAAACACAATCAGATCGATGTCGGAGGAGTAGTTCAGCTCTCCCGCGCCCAGCTTGCCCATGCCGAGGACAAAATAGCCGCTGCCCTCTTCTAGAGCAGCGGCGTTGGTTGATAACAGGTCGCCCGATTGGACTGCTCTCGCCAGCAGATGCCTCACCGCGCTGATAACGGAGCGGTCGGCCGCATCACTCAGGGCCTGGGTAACCTCATCAATACTCCACACGCCTGCTATATCCGCCAGTGCGATAGTGAGCGCGATGCGGCGCTTATAGTTGCGCAGCAGCGCCATCACGCTCTTTTGCGACTCTGCTGCTGCGATCTCGTCATTGAGCGCCTCACCCAGTTGGCCCAGATAGTCTTCAGGATCTCTGGCGAGAGAGTGAAGGAGGGTTTCAGGATCGCGCAGTATCAGGCTTGAAAGGTAAGGGGACGCGCCACATACCGAGGTTAGAAGGTCGCGGACTTTCTCCTCGCCTTCAATCAGCCGCCCGAGTTCGCTTAATCCCTCATTGCCCTTGATCGCGGCAGATAAATCCTTGATTGAACGCTCGGCCCGGTCGCGGTCATAAACCGGTGGAATTTCAGTAATCCGCTTATAGAGCTTCCCCAAACCATCCCCCTGGCACGCTATGACTGGCAGCTCGGCCAGCGAGATTGGTCACTGCGTTCCGGCGCCGCTATTGTGATTGGACTTATGGGGTAATGACAATACTGCTTTGAGACCCGGTTTATTGTCATCTAGCCGAACCTCACCGCCATGCAGCCGGGCAACTGCAGCAACGAGAGACAGGCCAAGCCCGCTGCCGGGCCGCGACCGGCTCTCCTCCAGCCTTACAAAACGATTGAGTACGCGTTCACGATCCTTATTAGGTATCCCGGACCCAAGGTCCGCAACCGTGATCTCCACTGCAACATCTGTATCGATGGCTGTTACCTTAATCTTTCCGCCAGCGCCGGCACCACCATATTTAATGGCGTTGTCGATCAGGTTGGCCAATGCCTGTCCGATCAACTGCCGGTCGGCAATGATGCGTACATAGCCGTCTGCCTGCGCGGTCAGGGACAGCCCCATATCTTCGGCTGCAGGCTCGTAAAGCTCCACCACATCGCGAATCAGCACCGCCACATCGATCTCCTCCATCGCTCCGCTGGCTGTGCCCGCTTCCAGCCTGGCAATGCTGAGCAAACCATTGAAGGTTTTGATGAGGTCGTCTGCTTCCTCGATAGTCAACTCAAGCGCCGCCCTGTAAGATTTCGCGCCGCCATGTTCTCTCAACGCCGCTTCGGCACTGTTCCGAAGCCGGTTGAGCGGCGTTTTCAGATCATGGGCGATGTTATCGGACACCTCCCGCATGCCCGCCATGAGTTGCTCGATACGATCCAGCATGGCGTTGAGGTTTTCCGACAACCGGTCGAGCTCATCCCCCGACCCGACCACCGGCACCCGCCCCGACAAATCTCCTTCCATAATGGTCCGGCTGGTGGCCGTGACCGCATCGATGCGCAAAAGCAAAGAGCGACTGACGAGCCATCCCCCGCCAAGACCGACCAGCGCCATAAAGCCAAGACCAAGGAAAAACGCCGACTGGACCACCCGCTCGAATACACGGCGGTCCTCAATGTCGCGCCCGACAATCAGCCGGAACCCGCCCTTGAGGCGGAATATGTTCACCAGGGCGAGACGCGACTCTGGGCCATTCTGACCGGGCCGATCGTAAACGAACTCCACGCGGCCAACGCTGTCCCACAGATCGCGGGAAATCGATGCCAGATTACCAGTGATGCGGTCGCCATCGCTATCGGTAACGAGATAGATGCTGTTACCGACCGACAGGCTCCGATTGGCCACCGTCCTGGCCAGATTGGATATACCGCCCGCGCGATATTGTTCGGCCAGGCCCTGAACCTCGGCCTCGATGGTCTGCTCCAGCTGACGGTTGAGCAGCACATTGGTCTGCCAATAGATATAGCCGATGGCGCAAGCGGCGGCAGTACCAAAAAGCGCCATGAAGATCAGGGCAAGACGAAACGTTGTGGTGCGAAAAAGCTTAAGCACGCTCGACACGGATCGAGTAGCCGACGCCCCGTACAGTGTGCAGGAGTGGCGCCTCGAAATCCTTATCGATTTTGGCCCGCAGACGAGAGATATGCACGTCGATGACGTTGGTCTGGGGATCAAAGTGATAGTCCCAGACATTCTCCAGCAGCATGGTGCGCGTCACCACCTGGTCCGCATGCTTCATCAGATATTCAAGCAGACGGAATTCACGCGGTTGCAGAAGGATCGGCTGACCGCCACGATTGACCTTGTGGGTCAGACGATCAAGCTCAAGATCTCCAACTGTATATTTGGTGGTTGCCTCTTCCGGGGCGCTGCGCCGCGCTAGTGCCTCGATGCGCGCCAGAAGTTCGCTGAAGGCATAGGGTTTGGTCAGATAATCATCGCCGCCGGCGCGCAACCCCTTCACCCGGTCATCGACTTCGCCGAGCGCGCTTAGAATAAGCACAGGTGTTTGCACGCCATCAGCCCTGAGCTTGGCTATCACTGACAAGCCATCACGCTTTGGCAGCATCCGGTCAACCACGAGAACATCGTGTGCCCCGGACTCCGCCAGCGCCAGGCCGGTTTCACCATCGCAAGCATGATGGGATACGTGACCGGCCTCTTTCAACGCCTTGACGAGAAAGGCGGCGGTCTCCACGTCATCTTCTATCAGCAATATACGCATGGGTACGGAGTGTAACGCAGATACATGCACTTCTTGAACAAATTGCCCTGCGTGAATGTGTGTTTGTGGGGTCATTCGGGGATATGGCGGCACGGCTTGAATAGCCATGCTACCACTCGGTCTGAGGGGAATTAGATTTTCTTTAGCGGAAGAGCGATAAAACGCTGGTTGCCGCCGGAGCGAACCAGCATGTGCACCGCCGTGCGGCCTTTGTCCTTGGCCTTGCGCACGCCTTTGGCAACATCGTCCGGATTGCTCACCTCATTGCCTGCGACTTCAAGAATGATATCGCCTGGCCTGAGGCCTTTCTCCGCAGCCTTGGAGTCTGGGTCAACCTCGACAATGACAACGCCCTTGCTGTCCGGGCCCGAACTGGCTGATACGGGGGCAAGCGACAGGCCCAGGTCTTCTATTTCCGCGCTGGCTGGCTTCTTGTCACCCTGATTGAGGGCCGCGAGCTTCTGGCCGCTGGGGAAGATACCCAATTCAATGCTAAGGTCGCGCTTCTTGCCGTCGCGAAGAACTGTGACACGTACACTCTTGTTGGGGGTGTAAGCCGCAATCTTGCGCGAGAGATCCCGCGAGTCGTCGATATTGTCTCCATCAACGGCAATGATAAGGTCACCCACCTGCATATCTGCTTTGGCAGCCGGGCTCTTGTTTGCGAGCTTGGTCACTATCGCGCCCCTGGGTTCCTTGAGACCCAGGCTCGCGGCGATGTCTTCAGTGACGCTCTGGATCGTAACGCCGAGCCAGCCGCGCGCAACCTTGCCATTGCTTTTAAGTTGGGCAATGACCGACTTCGCCAGTCTTGACGGCACTGCGAATGCAATGCCCACATTGCCTCCGGACGGGCTGAAAATCGCCGTGTTCACGCCGATCACCTTGCCATCCAGAGAGAAGGCGGGACCGCCGGAGTTGCCGCGGTTTACAGCCGCGTCGATCTGCAGGAAGTCGTATGGTCCCGAGCCGATATCGCGTTTGTGCGCCGAAACGATACCCGCGGTCACCGTGCCGCCAAGTCCAAAGGGATTGCCGACCGCCAGCACCCAATCGCCGACACGTGCGGTTTTGTCGGAAAATTCCACAAACGGGAATTTCTTATTGGATTTGATCTTGAGCAGCGCCAGATCGGTCCGCTCATCGGAACCAATGATATTGGCCTTATGCTGGTCGCCATTGTCCATGGTGATAGTGATCTCGCTGGCATCGTCGATAACGTGATGGTTGGTCACCACATAGCCGTCATCGGAAATGATGAAGCCAGAGCCTTGCGCGACTAAGGGACGGCGACGGTGCTCACCACCAGAACCGGGGCCGTCCTTGCGGAAGTTCTTGAAGAACTCATTCAGCGGATGTCCATCCGGCAAATTAGGCATGTTGAATTTAGGATTATTGCGGCTGAGCTTCTTGCTCTTGGAGCCATTCTTGACCCGAATGGAAACCACTGAGGGGCGTGCTTTTTCCACCAGATCGGCGAAGCTGTAGGGCGCGTTTCCATATGGCGTCATCACGCCACCGCGCACCGCATTCGTCTGGGCAACAGCATGCGGGGAACTGGGAACGAGCGCCGTGCCTAGCAGGCCCAGGCCGAGTATGCCGGCCAATGCGAACGCCATTGGTTTTCCGCTGATGAGTTTCCTCGTTGAACGCGCCTTCGGCGAGGTCGTTGCTGGGTCGATCATGTGTTTCACCTTCTAAGATATGAATATTAGTCACTTGGGCCATTCGTCTGCTGACGGAAACACACCGCACGGGACCGACTCAGAGCCTTCTAGATTCGTATATATAGGCATGCTGGTCTTACCCGACGCTTTCCCAGAGATTAAAGTTTCGTAAGATTGCGGCGGCAATACGCTGTTTTCCTATGAAGCACATTCATGTGAACTGAAAGTGAACCCCCAGGTCATGAACTCATGAGAGTGGTAACAACCACC
>CAXMMX010000045.1:0-6736 GCA_964194535.1 uncultured Alphaproteobacteria bacterium
GGCCTGGCGCAATTCAAGCCATCAAATCTAATTACTGGAGTGCGGTCAGAGAAACAGCTCAGGATGTCCGCTTTTGACCCAAAGCGGACATTGTGAGGCACAACCCAAAAACATTGGCACCGCTGCCCGCAGGCGGTAGCTGGAACAACAAGCTTATCCTTCATCATGGTGCGGTGACGGGGCTGTAGCTGCGTCCCAGAAACCCCTTTATGGGCGCGCGCACGAGCTGTACGACATACGCGCATTTACGCGAGGCCAGGACCTATGTGGATAGCGGTTTGGGCTGGTTAAAACACCCACTGGTGTTCGAGAGCAGTCGTGGCGATTTTAAATGTTACGAGCGACACCAGACCGAAACCAAGCACAAAGGTATATCGTAACAGGGTTCCCATAATCATTCCCCGAATAGCTGGGATAAGCATAAGTCCGGATTTGTGTTTAAAATGAGTCTTAAAAAAGTTGTCTTTGCGACGACCCTAGCGGGTGAGTGGCGATAATGCCGACTGATACATACACGCATAGATGAATATAATCGGATCGGGGAAATCGAAAGAAGGCAATCATCATGGTCGGTATAGTCGTGCTTATTATTTCCATCGCGATGGCGGTGCGGATTTACCAAGTGGTGAATAAACACGGCGGGAAGCTGCCCTGGCTGTGGGCCGCCGGAGCCTTTGTGTTCTGGCCGCTCGTCGCCACCATTGCTGGATACAAATATGACGAGACCGCGATGCAACTCGTGGGCATCGTCGGCCTGGGCCTCACCGTACTGGGCGTCGTGACGAACTTTGCTTTTGTAGCACCCCTGTAGCCTCTGCGATCTTGTGGATAGTGATATTGAGGTAGAGGGTTATGGGATGGCCGTCCATGCCCGCGCGCGCGGCTCTGTTTCAGTGAATAATGTCCGCTTTACCCCCGAAAGCAGACATTATTCCGCACTGCATCAAATGTCTGCTTATAGCCAAAAGCGGACATGAGAACTCCTAAGACTCACACCTCCTATCTGCCTGCTTATGATGCTTATATTTGAACCGTCTCTGGGCTTCTAAGCCTATTCAATAGCTGAGTCTTTTTGGCCACACCTAAAAAGATTTCACATCTTTTCCACAGAATTTTCTCGACTGGGTTCGCCCGAATCAGGTCAGGTCTTGGACAAGAAAAAAAACTGGGGGCGTCATGACCAACACTCAAAAGGGGGATGTCATGACCACTATCCGTACTACGTCAAGATCACTAAGTGCGTTCCTGTCAGTACAAAACCGCAAAAACACTCACCCGAAGGTGTTTACCCAAGTGCTTGAGGTGCTCTGGCAGCTGGCGCTGGAGGAGTATCCAGCATGGTCGTTCGACCAAAAACGCACATGGGCCGAGGATATGGCGAACCAAATGATCGGTGAACATGATGCGCCAAAGTGTGGGTAATCTTCACCTGCATGCACAGAACCTTTCGATAACCAACAACAATCCTATGCGACAGACATAATGGAGAATGTGACAATGAAGGGACTCCTCGTAGCGACCACAATTCTATCACTTGCAATTTCTTTGGGAGCCTGCCGTCGGCAAATTGGTCACGACCTACCCATGAAGGTAGGTGAGGCAAATACGGTCGGTGAAACCGTAATTCCGACCTAGCAAGACAGGCCAAGCGACATCCGCTTGGCCCACTCCTTAGTCGGATGTGTTCAGCTAATCTACCGTTCCGAGGCTGGCTCAAATAGGCATTACGGGGCGGTTGCGTCGCGGCGATTGTCTGCTTTGGGTCAAAAGCAGACATCAGAGAGCCATGCTCACAATGTCCGCTTTACCCCCAATAGCGGACATAAAACCGGAAGAGTTCGATAAGAACCTGGAGCGCCGCGGCGCCTACGCCTGGACGCTCATAACTGCCGCCCGCGCAGCCGAATAAACGGCAGCTCACTCTGGTACCGCGATCACGGTGTGCGTATAGCTTGTTTGTGTTCGATAATCGAAGTGTTCTCGACGTCGCAGACGCTCAGGCCTATTGACGATCGTGCTGGTCCCGATGGACACTTTCTTCGAAGAATGTTTAAAACCGGCTCTCAATCAATTATTGGGGACAGTCATAGGCCGTTGCCTTCTGGCAGCGGCACTATCAAAAAGTGATGCCAGAGCCTGCACCAGAGAAACCGCTCGTCGGGATGTGCGTTGTCGAGATCGGCACGAGCGTGGCCGCACCCTACGCGGCCTGGATCCTGGGAATGCTCGGTGCGGATGTCGTCAAGGTTGAACGCCCTGACACCGGTGATGATGCCCGGCAGTGGGGCAACATGTTCGCTGACGGCACCTCCTCCACATTCCATTATCTGAACAGCCAGAAGTGCGGCATCACCATCAACCTCAAGGATGGGAAGCAGAGGGAGTGGCTGAAAGAGTTTTGCGTCACGGAGGCAGATGTCGTGATCCAGAACCTGCGGCCCGGCCATGCCGACCGTTACGGGATTGGCGCGGCTCATCTTAGAGCGTCCAATCCGCGGCTCATCTATTGCAACCTCTGGCCGTTTGGAAACACGGGGCCGATGCGGGATTCCCCGGGATACGATCCTCTCATGCAGGCGCTTGTCGGTATAATGAGCGTCACTGGCGAGGAAGGCCGCCCTCCCGTTCGCGTCGGCCCATCGATGATCGACATGGGCACCGGTATGTGGTGCGTCATTGGCATTCTCGCCTGCCTTAATCGCCGCAACCAAACCGGCGAAGGCGGTGTCATCGACGCCTCGCTCTATGAAACCGCGCTTGGCTGGATGGCGAATGCCGTTCCGACCGCCCAAGCCACCGGCAAAAGTCCCGGCCGCCAGGGAACCACGGCGCGCGGCATGGCCCCCTATCAGGCTTACGAATGCGCCGATGGCTACCTCATCGTTGCCGCTCCGAATGACCGTTTGTTCGAACGCCTGTCCGGCGTGCTGGATCACCCGGAATGGTCAAGGGACCGCCGCTTCGAAACCAATCAGATGCGGTGGGAGAATCTGGCCGAGCTGAATGACCTCATGATCCCTATCCTGCGCACGAAAAAACGCGAAACGTGGCGCGCCAAGCTGGATATGGCTGGTGTGCCCTCCGCGCCTGTGCGCGATACGCTGGAGATGATGGGTGATGCGCAGACGCGTGCACTTGGCATTCTCCAGCGGCCCTCCGAGGGGGGGCCAGAGCTGATGGGCATGCCACTGAGTTTTAACACCGAGCGCCCAGCACTCAACCGCTATGCGCCGACGCTCGGCGAGCATAATGCAGAAATTAAGGACAAATCCTGATGCGTACAGATTTTGAAACGCTTCATGTGGAGCGTACCGGCAACCACATTCTCATCATAACGCTTGACCGGCCTGAAGTGGCCAATGCCAAGAACACGAAGATGGGGATCGAGCAAAAGGAACTTTTCGAAGGACTCTATGTCGATACAGAAAAAGTGCGCTGCGTGGTGCTTACTGGACGCGGCAAAGTGTTCTGCGCGGGCGGCGATCTGAAAGAGCGCAAAGGCATGAGCGATGAAGCTTGGAAGCGCCAGCACGCCATCTTCGAGCAGGGCGTTTTGGCACTGCGCATGTGTCCCGTTCCGGTTATCGCGGCCGTCAACGGGCCTGCTTATGCGGGTGGCTGCGAAATGGTGCTGACGTCAGACTTCGCCTACGCCTCTGAGAATGCGCGCTTTGCCCTCACCGAAGTGACGTTGGGGATCATGCCCGGAGCTATGGGCACGCAGAACCTCCCTCATGCTGTGGGGGAGCGACGCGCCAAGGAGATCATTCTAACCGGGAATCCCTTCAGCGCCGAAGAAGCCTATCAGTGGGGCTTGGTGAACAAGATCTGCGAACCGGACAAGCTGATGGACGACGTTATGGAAACGGCCCAAAAAATTGCTGGCAATGCGCCACAATCGGTCATGCGGGCCAAGCGGTCCATCTCCGTCGCCACCCAGATAGACCGGTTCAACGGCTACCAGTTCGAGTTGGAGGCCTATAATCGGTTGGTGCCAACGCAGGACCGGCGCGAGGGCATTCTGGCCTTCAATGAAAAACGTAAACCCGAATACAAGGGTCGATAGGGAGGACCTGCCATGCGCGACAATATTGACGTTCTGGTTCACGAAGTCGGCCCGCGCGACGGGTTGCAGAGCATCGAAACAATCTTCCCTACACAGGCTAAACTGGACTGGATCAAGTCTGAAGCGGCAGCCGGCGTGCCGCAGATACAGGTCGGCTCCTTTGTCCGTCCCGACCTGCTGCCGCAGATGGCCGACAGCGCCGAAGTCGTGAAGGAGTCGATCAAGATTCCGGGGTTAATCGTATCCGCCCTCGTGCCAAATCTGAAAGGCGCACAGAATGCAATTGACGCCGGCACGCACCAGCTTGGCGTGGTGATGTCGGTGTCTGAAGCGCACAACAAGGCCAACATCAATCGCACAGTGGAAGAATCTCTCGAAGGTTTCCGGCAAATTGTGGAATACCGCAACGAGGTGGACCCGGAGTGCAAGATGGTCATTTCAGGTGGGCTGGCGACCTCCTTCGGTTGCACCATTACAGGCGTTGTTCCAGTGCGTGATGTGATTAACCGCGCTGAACGTTTGCTTGAGAGCGGCGCCGACCGGCTGAATGTGGCTGATACGGTCGGCTTCGCCAATCCGAAACAGGTAAAGGAACTGTTTGAGGAGCTCTTCCGCACGGTCGGTAAAGACGTGCCCGTTGGCGCCCATTTCCACGACACGCGAGGCCTTGGCCTCGCAAACGCGTTCGCCGCCGTGGAAGCAGGCGTACGGGAGCTTGATGCCTGTCTCGGCGGCCTTGGCGGCTGCCCCTATGCACCCGGCGCCAGTGGCAACGTCGTGACGGAGGATCTAGTGTTCATGCTGGAAGCCATGGGCATGAAAACCGGTATCGATCTGGATGCATTGCTGGAAACCCGCGAACTGATGGCCAGCCATCTCAAGGGCGAGCCGACGCAAGGCACCTTCGTCAAGGCTGGCCCACCGCTGGGCTTCGTGCCGGCGACGGCCGCGTGAACAAAAACTATTCAAACCAATAATAGGCCAAACCAATAACAGGAAGCTGGGGGAGTGAATGTCTGATTACGAGTTATCGATGGCTGTTGAAGAAGATTACCCGGAAATCCGCGAGCAGGTGAGGTCGCTGTGTGCTGACTTCCCCGGCGAATATTGGCGGAAACTGGAAGATCAGCCGCCGGAGTCGAGCTATCCCACGGAGTTCATCGAGGCTCTGACGGCCGCCGGCTATCTGGCGGCGCTGATCCCGGAAGAATATGGCGGCGCCGGACTGCCCATCCGCGGCGGTGGCGTGATTCTTGAGACCATCAACGCGACCGGATGCAACGCCAGCCCCGGTCACGCTCAGATGTATACCATGGGTACGATCCTGCGGCATGGCTCCAAGGAACAGAAGGAGCATTACCTGCCCCAGATTGCCAGGGGCGAATTACGGCTCCAGGCCTTCGGCGTAACCGAGCCGACAACGGGTTCGGATACCACACAGCTCAAGACCAGGGCTGATAAGCAAGGCAACGGTTATGTCATCAACGGTCAAAAGGTCTGGACCAGCCGCGCGGCCCATTCCGATTTGATGTTGTTGCTGGCGCGAACCACCCCTGCCAACAAGGTCGAGAAGCGCACCGATGGCATCTCAACCTTCCTGATCGATCTGCGCGAAGCACAGAAGAATGGCTGCACGATCACGCCGATTAAGGCGATGATCAATCACAACACCTGCGAGGTGTTCTTCGACAATGTGCCTATCCCGGGCGACGCGCTCATTGGCGATGAAGGGAAGGGTTTCCGCTATATCCTCGATGGCATGAATGCGGAGCGGTGCCTGGTGGCGAGTGAGTCCATTGGTAATGGCCGCTGGTTCACCGAAAAAGCGGTCAGGTATGCCAATGAACGGGTCGTGTTCGGGCGCCCGATCAGCCAGAACCAGGGCATCCAGTTCCCCATTGCTCAAGGCTACGCGCAGCTTGAAGCGGCAGACCTGATGGTGCGCAAGGCGTCCGCCATGTTCGATGCACATATCCCATGTGGCGCCGAGGCCAACATGTCGCGGCTGCTGGCATCGGAAGCGGCCTGGGCCTGCGCTGAAGCCTGCTTTACCACATATGGCGGGTTTGCCTTCGCATGCGAATATGACATCGAGCGCAAGTGGCGCGATGCGCGACTGTCGCGTACCGCGCCTATTTCGACCAACATGATCCTCAACTATCTCGCCCAGCATGTTCTGGGGATGCCGCGATCCTATTGATTTCTATCAAACAGAGATCCATTGGATGGATGAATCCACCTGCTTGGCCGCCTTGTTTGCCAACCACTCGGAATACGCGGTCACCGTCTGCGCCAATGTCCGCTAGTGGCACAAAACAGACATTCCAACCTACTAGGTTTTAGGTCTGCTTTCGGGGGTAAAGCGGACATCCAAACAATGCATTCTTGATCCTGAAATCGCCCCAAACTTGTAACCACGGGGTAACCGAGGCCATTCCTGGGGCTCATACACCTGTCACTGTGGCCCTGTCCTGCATATGCAAAACCCCACGAAACCCGCGGCATTCGGTCAATCTTGATGTCTGAAATAATGGAGCGGGCGATGAGATTCGAACTCACGACTTCAACCTTGGCAAACGTCAAATTGCCGTGTTCGCTAATTTCACTGTGATTGCCTGTAGTGAGCTAGAATTCGCCGGGAGGCCGCGTCTCACCGAGCCTTGAGCACTT
>CAXMMX010000046.1:0-5840 GCA_964194535.1 uncultured Alphaproteobacteria bacterium
GCAGGCCTGCACGCATTCGCCGCACGCCACGCAGGTCGATGACCCCATGGCGTCGTCGAAATCGAACACCACCTTGGAACCGTACCCGCGATAAGCCATGCCGATCACATCATTGAGTTGAACCTCGCGGCAGGCGCGCACACACAAGTTACAGTTGATGCAAGCGTCGAGATTGACGGCTATGGCGGCATGGGTGGAATCCGCCTCCACCTGCTCCCGGCGCGGATATCGGCTGACGGACTCCACGCCCATATCGTCAATCCAGTTCCAGAAGCGCGAATTGGGATCATGGGCCTGCTCGCGCGCAGGCTGATCCGACATCAGAAGTTCGAACACCATTTCGCGTGATTTCTTGGCGCGCTCGCTCGCCGTTATGACCTTCATGCCCTCGGAAACCTCGCGGATGCAGGACGCCGCGAGCACCCGTTCGCCCTCGATCTCCACCATGCAGGCGCGGCAATTGCCGTCAGGCCTGTAACCGGGCTCATCGAGATGGCACAGATGCGGGATGCGCGTACCTTCGCGCTTCGCCACCTGCCAGATGGTCTCGCCCGGCTGCGCTTCCACCTCATTTCCGTCGAGCTCGAATTTGATCGGCTTGCTCATTTCAAATCCTCTGGAAAGAATTTTATCACGCTTCGCAGCGGATTGGGCGCTGCCTGTCCCAGACCGCAAATTGAAGCGTCGCCCATAACGATTGCAAGGTCTTCCAAGATGTCCGGGTTCCATTCCCCTTTTGACATCAATTTCACAGCCTTTTCCGTACCGTTGCGGCAGGGCGTGCACTGCCCGCAGCTTTCATCTTCAAAGAATTTCATCAGGTTCAGCGCCACGTCTTTCATGTCATCCTTGTCCGACAGGATGATGACCGCATGGGAGCCCACAAAACAGCCATGTTCTTCAAGCTGTCCGAATTCCAGCGGGATGTCCGCCATGGACTCAGGGAGAATTCCCCCCGATGCGCCGCCCGGCAGATAGCCCTTGAAGGTCTGCCCATCGAGCATTCCGCCGCAATGGTCTTCCACCAGTTCGCGGGCCGTGACGCCCGCAGCCACGAGTTTCACGCCCGGCTCTTTCACGCGCCCCGAGACGGAATAGCTGCGCAGGCCCTTGGCGCCATTTTTCCCCTGTGACGCAAACCACTCCGCGCCGTTCTTGAGTATGTCCGGCACCCAGTAGAGCGTCTCCACATTGTTGACGAGGGTCGGCCGGTCGAAGATGCCCACTTGCGCCACATAGGGCGGGCGGTGGCGCGGGAGGCCGCGCTTGCCTTCGATGGATTCGATCATCGCCGACTCTTCGCCGCAAATGTAGGCGCCAGCACCCCGGCGAAGATAAATTTTTGTGTGCTCCGAGAGACCCGCTTTTTCCAGTTCGGCAATTTCTTTCAGCAGGATTTCACGAGCCGCCGGATATTCATCGCGCAGATAGATGTAAACCGCGTCCGCCTCAACAGCCCACGCACCGATCAGCATGCCCTCAAGGAAGGCGTGCGGGTCGGTCTCAAGATAGTAACGGTCCTTGAAGGTGCCGGGCTCGCCCTCATCCGCATTGACGGCCATCAGACGGGGCTTGACCTCGGCGCGCACAAGGCCCCATTTACGGCCTGTCGGGAAGCCCGCGCCGCCTAATCCCCGCAAACCCGCATCAGAGAGAAGTTCAACTACTTTATCAACTGTCATTTCCCCGGAAAGACAAGATTTCAGAATGCTATAGCCGCCATCTTTCTCATATGCTTTGAAGTTCTTATAGGCAGGAATTTCCGGGTGAAGATGCCCCTCCTCTACCGCCTTCAGCACCATAGCAGCGTCAATATGGTCGAGATGCTTGTGGCCGGCTTCGCAAACCGGCGCGGTGTCGCAGCGGCCCATGCAGGGTGCGCGCAGGATGCGCACGTCTCCAGGCGCCTTTTTCTCCAGTTCCGCAATCACCTGCTCGGCCCCGGCCATCATGCAGCTCAGTGATTCACACACCCGCACCGTGACCGGCGCAGGCCGTTCCTCGCCATCGCGCACAATGTCGAAATGGGCATAGAAGGACGCCACCTCATAGACTTCGGCCATGGGGATTTTCAGCTCTTCGCCAAGCGCCTGCATATGGCCCGCCGGCAGGCAGCCCTCGGCGTCCTGAATGAGATGCAGATATTCGATCAGCATGTCGCGCTGGCGCGGGCGATCCCCCAACAGCCTGGCGATGACGTCACAGTCTTCGCGAGCAAGCAGCCGGCCCTTGGGAAAGACAGGCGCCTTGCGCCGGCCCGAACCGGGATGGATGCTGCGGTTTTCGCCGCTGTTTGTCATATCGTTCATGAGACTAGATTAACCCAATGATTGCCGCATTGTCTCCGCCACATCCTGTGGATTGGGTGCAATCTGCGCACCTGCGGAACGCAACGCTTTGATTTTCTGGTTGGCATCGGCGCGACCGAACAAAGTAAGTGTGCCCGCGTGGCCCATACGCCGTTCAGGTGGCGCGTGCCGTCCGGCAACCAGAGCAACAACGGGTTTCGGCACTTTCACAGCTTTCAGATAGTCGGCTGCCATTTCTTCCTCTGCCCCCCCGATCTCTCCGATCAGGACGATACCCTTTGTGCCGGGATCTTCCATGAATAGCTTGAGGCAATCGACAAAGCCTATTCCATGAACAGGATCGCCTCCAATTCCAACGGTTGTCGACTGGCCCAGCCCCGCGGCGCTTGTCTGCGCAACGATCTCACTGGTGAGTGTTGCGGACCGGGACACGATGCCAATGGATCCGGGGCGTTCATGTACCGTTGACATGACGCCCAGCTTACACGCCTGAGGCGTCAGCACACCTTGGGAATTTGGACCGACCAGACAGGTTCTGGAACCCTCAAGTGCATCCCGGACTCGGACCATATCCAGTACAGGTACGCGCTCGGTTACACAAACAACAACAGGGACCTCCGCCTCGATCGCCTCGATCATAGCATCGGAGGCGCTGGCTGGAGGCACGAAAATGATCGATGCATCCGCCCCTGTTTTGGAAACCGAATCTGAAACACTATCGAATATCGGCACATCCAGATGTCGCGTCCCGCCTTTACCGGGCCGCACACCACCGACAACATTGGTGCCGTAAGCCATAGCCCGTTCGATGTGATAGGATGCGGTGCGCCCGGTCATTCCCTGGCAAATGACTTTGGTTTCCGGCCCAACGAGAATCGCCATTATGCCGCCTCCGGGCGCACGAGGGCGATGACGCGATCAATGGCATCATCCATTTCCTGGGCCTCAACAAAGGGAATTCCGTAATTGCAAAGCAGCGTGCGTCCGTAGTCGGCGTTATTTCCGGCAAAACGCAGCACGATCGGCACTTTGCGGTCACTGCGTTTTATTGAAATGCCGATGCCTTCAGCGATCGTGTCACAACGCTGCATGCCGCCACCGTGAACATTCACGAGCACTGCCTGCACATTGGGGTTGGTCAACAACAAATCGAACCCCCCGGCAATATCCAGACTTGAAGCTGTTGTGCGGATATCCATGAAATTGGCGGGCACACCGCCCGCATCGTTCAACATGTCATTGGTCACCAGCGCGAGACCAGCGCCATTGACGACAACACCGATATTGCCATCCATGCGTATATAGTTGATCTCGTTCGCCTGGGCCTGCATCTCAACAGGGTCAAGTTCATCCTTGTCTTGCATATCTTTAACGTCCAGGTGCCGGAACAGGGCGTTATCGTCCAGCACCATCTTTACGTCCAGCGCCAGCAAATCCTGCCCGGCCGTCACCGCCAGTGGATTGATTTCGATGAGACTCGCATCCTGTTTAACAAAGGCTTTGGCAAGTCCCTGAAACAGTTGGGCGGCCTTTTTCGTGAGGGCGCCCGTTAAATTGAGCTTCTTGGCGAAACCCTCAAACGCGCTCTTTGGCGCGCTTCCATCGGGCTTGACCAGCAGAGTCTTGATGATGGCGGGTTTGGCCGCAGCACGTTCCTCGATATCCTCGCCGCCTTTTTCCGCGCCGATAAGCGACACCTTGCCGGTCTCACGATCGACAAGAACCGCCACATAGACATCGCGTTTTGAGTCGATGGCTTCTTCCACATAGACCGCACGCACAGAACGGCCCTCAGGTCCGGTCTGCTCTGTAACAAGTGTCTGTCCCAGAAGTTCATTGGCCGCTTTTCCGGCAGCAGCCACAGAGTCGACGATCTTGATTCCGCCTGCCTGGCCTCTGCCACCGGCGTGAACCTGCGCCTTTACGACATAGCGTTTGCCCGGAAGCTTGCGCGCCACACGTTCCGCTTCAGAAGCCGTTTCCGCAACCTCACCCACAGGCACGGAAACTCCGTATCCGGCAAGAATCTCTTTCGCCTGATACTCATGGAGATTCATGAGTGCCTGCTCCTCTGCTCAAGGCGGCTCGTTACGCAACCCTTGAAATCAGTTGATCACATTTGCCGGGCATGCCGCTACATTCCTTGAGTGCAAATGAAATAAACAAGGCTATGGAAACCCTATGGTATGCCAGATACCATATACCACCGTTGTGCAGCTGTCGAGCCGCCTGATACGTGCCAGATACACTCCCGCTCACTGGACCATGGTTCGGGACAACCTATACCAACGATGCTTGTCAAGGAAGGCGATTGCAATTCAAAACCTCATGGTATACATCCGACCACATACCATAATGCCCCGCCAAAGGGGGCAATGAGCTTGGTTGCCCCTTATAGAAATTAGGCATAATAATTGAACAATACGATAAGACGTATTGCGGGGTGCTGTTTGCACCCAACACCAAGGGAGGAAGAATATGATCCAAACCAAACATCAGCTCTTTAGCCTGGGTATTGCCCTGGGTCTGGGTGTAGCTGCTATCGGACTTCCGCAAACAGCATTTGCCTGGGAGCCAAAAAAGCCAGTTTCATTTGTCGTGATGGCCGGTAAGGGCGGAGGTGCCGACAAGGCTGTCCGCTTCATGCAGAACATTATTGCAAAAAACAAGATGGCGCCGGTGCCCTTCACGCCGATCAACAAGCCGGGCGGTTCAGGCGCCGAAGCTCTTGTCTACTTGAAAGGCAAAACGGGTGACGACCACACGATCATGTTCACTCTGAACAGCTTCTACACCACCCCCTTGCGTCAACCTGCGCTTGGCGTGAACATTGAAACATTTACGCCTATCGCTCGCATGGCCGAAGATACCTTCTGTCTGTGGGTGAATTCTGACCGCAAAGACATCAACAATGTTGATGACTTCGTGAAAGCAGCCAAGGCCAAGGGCAATGGCTGGATCATGGCTGGCACCGGCAAGGCGTCTGAGGACAATCTTCTGACAGACTTCCTGAATTCATCCTATGGCCTGAAAATGAAGTATGTGCCTTACAAGGGTGGCGGCAAGGTTGCCAAGGAACTGGCTGGCAATAACGCCGACTCCACGGTGAACAATCCGTCAGAACAGCTCGGCTTCTTCGAAGCTGGCAAGACCAAGCCTCTTGCCTGCTTCACGCCTCAGCGCATCGGTCTGTTCAAGGATGCACCGACATTCAAGGAACTTGGCAATGACTTTGTCTACTTCATGCAGCGCACCGTTGTCGGCGCGCCTGGCATGAGCAAGGACGCCACGGCCTATTATCAGGGTCTGTTCCAGAAGGTGTTCGATTCCAGCGAGTGGCAAGGCTACATGAAGAAAAAAGCTCTTCAGGGCAGTGCCCTCTCTGGTGACGCTCTCATGATGTACTGGAAGAAAGAGCGTGACGTGCACAAGAAGATGCTGATGAAGATGGGCGCCATCAAAGGCTAACCCGTTCAGCGGAACGAACATTATAGAGGGGGGAGATTCCGATCATGCGCAAGGCTGAACTAG
>CAXMMX010000047.1:0-14430 GCA_964194535.1 uncultured Alphaproteobacteria bacterium
AGCATGTAGGGCTCAAGGCGCTCCAGTATCCCTTCTCTCACATAGAGAAAACCCGTCCCGCGCGGACCGCGCAGGAACTTCCGCGCAGTGGCAGCCAGATAATCACAGCCAAGCTCCCCAACATCCACCGGCATCTGCCCAACCGCCTGGCACGCATCCAGCAGATAGGGAATGCCATGGGCTTTTGCGATACGGCCAATTTCCGCTGCCGGGTTCATCAAGCCGCCATTGGTGGGAATCCAGGTGATGGCTATGAGCATCACCGTTGTATCGATCATCTTTTCCAGGGCACGGGCGTCGGTGGCCCCGCTGCCGTCACTTGGAATAACGTCAATCACGCAGCCGGTGCGTTTTTGCATTTGAAGATAGGCGATGTAATTCGCGGCATATTCTGCTTCCGCCGTCAGGATGCGATCGCCCTCCTTCAGGTCCTGCGAGAAGAAAGCGTGCTGCCAGGCCACGGTTGCGTTCTCGACGAAGGCTATCTCGGATTTGTCCGCGCCAATGAGCCGTGTGACGCTGGCGTAGGCCGCTTCAATACGATCATTCTCCTGCTCCTTGGCCTCGTAGCCGCCAATGCGCGCTTCCAGATCGATATGATCCTTGAGCGCATCTATGACGGGTTGAGGCATCAGCCCCGCACCTGCATTGTTGAGATGAACGCAATGGGCAACCCCGGGCGTGTCGGCCCGCAATTCATTGATATTCATTGTTCCCTCACGCCGCTTCGGTCTTGGCCCTTCGCGGATCATAATTCAGAATCGGCGCGAGCCATTTCTCGCAAGTCTCAATATCCCAGCCCTTGCGGGCGGCATAATCTTGCGTCTGATCGCGTTCGATTTTACCGACGCCGAAATAGTGGCTGTCGGGATGCGAGAAATAGAGCCCGGACACGGATGAAGCGGGCCACATGGCAAAACTCTCGGTGAGCTTGATACCGGTCTCTTTTTCCGCGTCAAGCAACTCGAACAGGGTACGCTTTTCGGTGTGGTCCGGCTGTGCGGGATAGCCGGGCGCAGGGCGGATGCCCTGGTATTTTTCACCGATCAGGTCTTCACGTGACAGTGTTTCGCCCGGCGCATAACCCCAAAGCTCCTTGCGCACCTTTTCATGCATCATTTCCGCGAAGGCTTCCGCCAGCCGGTCCGCGAGCGCTTTGAGCATGATTTGCGAATAGTCATCATGGGCTTCATCGAAGCGCTTGAGATGAGGCTCCTCGCCCAATCCGGTGGTCACCGCAAAGCCGCCGACATAGTCGGCGAGGCCGGTTTCTTTCGGCGCGAGAAAATCGGCCAATGCGGTATTGGCGCGCACGCCGTCACGGGCAATCTGCTGACGCAGGGAATGAAGAACCGCGAGGCGCTTCTTGCGGCTCTCATCGGTGTAAAGTTCGATATCGTCATCGCCGATCATGTTGGCGGGCCACAACCCCACCATGCCGTTGGCGGTGAGCCATTTCTCTTTCGTGATCTGGTCGAGCAAGGCTTGCGCATCCTCATAGAGACCGGTTGCCGCCTCGCCATATTTGTCGTCATCGAGAATGCGCGGATACTGCCCCTTCATCTCCCAGGTGGAAAAGAAGGGCGTCCAGTCGATGTAGGTGCGTATCTCGGCCAGATCGACATTCTTGAAGGTACGGGTGCCGGTGAAACCGGGGACGGGCGGTTGGTAGCCGCTCCAGTCGATCTTGACCTTGTTGCCTCGCGCCTTGTCGATCGCGGTGCGGCGCTTGGCTTTCTGACCCCGCGCATAGCCTTCCACGACACGCGCATAGTCCTGGCGTACACGCGCAATGAAACCCTCACGCTCTGTTTCGGACAGCAGGTTCGACGTCACGCCGACCGCGCGGCTAGCATCGACCACATAGATTGCCTGACCCTTGTTATAGTTGGGGTCGATCTTGACGGCTGTATGCAACTGGCTTGTTGTCGCGCCGCCTATGAGCAGCGGGACGTCCATACCTTCCCGCTCCATTTCCGCCGCGACATGGCACATCTCGTCAAGGCTCGGCGTGATCAGCCCCGACAGGCCGATGATATCGACTTTATTTTCGCGCGCGGTTTCGAGAATTTTCTGAGCTGGCACCATCACGCCAAGATCAATCACCTCGTAATTGTTGCACTGGAGCACAACGCCAACGATGTTCTTGCCGATGTCGTGCACATCGCCCTTCACCGTTGCGAGCAATATCTTCCCCGCTGCCGGCATATCTTCCAGGCCGAGCTCTTTCTTTTCCTTCTCCATATAGGGCATCAGGTGGGCCACCGACTGTTTCATGACCCGGGCGGATTTCACCACCTGGGGAAGAAACATCTTGCCAGAACCGAACAGGTCGCCGACCACGTTCATGCCGTCCATCAGCGGCCCTTCGATCACGTGCAGCGGGCGAGCGGCCTGCTGCCTCGCTTCTTCGGTGTCTTCCACGATATAGGTGGCGATGCCATTGACGAGGGCATGGGTGAGCCGCTCCTCCACCGGCGCCACGCGCCATGACAAGTCTTCCTCGCGTTTTTTGCCGCCCCGCCCCTTGTAGCGCTCGGCCGCTTCCAGCAGACGGTCGGTGGCGTCATCGCGCCGGTTGAGAATGACGTCTTCCACGATATCCCGCAGCTCCGGCTTGATGTCCTCGTAGATCGCGAGTTGGCCCGCATTGACGATGCCCATATCCATACCCGCCTGAATGGCGTGATACAGGAACACCGAGTGCATCGCCTCGCGCACCAGGTTGTTACCGCGGAAGGAAAAGGAGAGATTTGAGACCCCGCCCGACACATGAACGTAGGGGAGTTTCTTTTTTATTTTCCGTGTTGCCTCAATGTAATCAACGGCATAGCTGTTATGCTCTTCGATACCGGTCGCGACCGGGAAGATATTAGGATCGAAAATAATATCCTCAGCCGGGAAGCCTATTTTTTCAGTGAGCAGCTTGTAGGCACGCTCACAAATTTCGAACTTGCGATCCAGCGTGTCGGCTTGCCCGACCTCGTCAAACGCCATGATTACGACCGCCGCGCCATAGCGCAGGACTTTTTTGGCATGTTCAAGGAAGGGCTCCTCCCCTTCCTTCATGCTGATGGAATTGACGATCGGTTTTCCCTGCACGCATTTGAGACCTGCTTCGATAACCGACCATTTCGATGAATCGATCATCACCGGCACGCGTGAGATGTCCGGCTCCGCCGCGATCAGCTTGAGAAAGGTCTCCATAGCCTGTTCGGAGTCAAGCAGGCCCTCATCCATGTTGACGTCGATAATCTGAGCGCCGTTCTCAACCTGCTGGCGTGCGACCTCAACCGCGGCCGTGTAGTCGTCCGCCTCGATCAGCTTGCGGAACCTGGCCGAGCCGGTGACGTTCGTCCGCTCGCCAATGTTGATGAATGTGGAGCCTGCGTTGGTCATGAACGCAATACGCCTTTTTTTCGGTTAGTCGTGCACGAAGGGTTCTAGCCCGGAAAGACGCATTTTGTGTTTTCTCTCGGGAATTATACGCGGCGGGTATTCGGCAACAGCGTCGGCCAGCAAACGGATATGGTCCGGCGTCGTGCCACAGCATCCGCCGACTATGTTGACCAGGCCGTCCCTGGCCCACTCTTCAAGCTTCGGCGCAAACTCTTCTGCGGTTTCATCATACTCGCCAAGCTCGTTCGGCAGGCCGGCATTGGGGTAAGCTGTCACCAGTGTGTCTGCTTCGGCTGCCAGATCGGCAACGGCGGGGCGCAGCTGTTCTGCCCCGAACGCGCAGTTCATCCCGATTGAGAACGGCTTGAGGTGCCGCATCGAGTACCAGAACGCTTCAGGTGTTTGCCCGGACAGATTACGGCCCGACAGATCGGTGATGGTGCCGGAGATCATGATGGGAAGATCAACTCCCATATCCTCAAACACCTGTTCGACAGCGAACCCGGCCGCCTTTGCATTCAGTGTATCGAATATCGTTTCAATGAGAATCGTATCCGCCCCGCCCTCGATGAGGCCGCGCGTCTGCTCCGAATATGCCTCAACCAGCTCATCAAAGCTTACGTTTCGAAATCCCGGATTGTTCACATCCGGCGAAATCGACGCCGTGCGGTTGGTGGGGCCCACAGCACCGGCGACGAACCGGGGCTTGTCCGGCGTTTTCCCGCTCCAGTCGTCGGCGATCTCACGCGCAAGACGCACGGCTTCCAGGTTGAGCTCATAGGCGATCTCCTCCAGCCCGTAATCGGATTGCGATATGGACGTGGAATTGAACGTGTTGGTCTCGATAATGTCGGCGCCGGCCTCAAGGAAGGCGCCGTGAATCTCACGAATAATGTCCGGCTGGCTAAGCACCAGGAGATCATTGTTGCCCATGACGTCCTGTCCCCAGTCCTTGAAGCGCGTCCCCCGGTAAGCAGCCTCGTCCAGCTTGTAGCGCTGGATCATGGTGCCCATGGCGCCGTCGAGGACCAGTATGCGTTTTTCAACGGCTTGCTTCAGTGCGGCAACGCGCTCCTCGCAGCTCATTGCACCACCTCTTCTTTCGCATGCACTTTCGGCCTTATACCCAGCAGGTGACATATGGCGAAAACCAGATCGGCCCTGTTCAGCGTGTAGAAGTGGAAATCGCTAACCCCTTGCGCAGCCAGGTCCGATGCCTGTTCCGCGGCAATGGTCGCGGCAACGAGTTTGCGGGTCTCGGGATCGTCATCCAGGCCTTCAAACTGATTGGCAATCCGGCTGGGCATATGTGTGCCGCAGGCGCTTGCAAACTTCGCCACCTGATTAAAGTTCAGGATCGGGATAAAGCCCGGTGTGATGGGAATGTCGATGCCCGCCGCGCGAACCCGGTCCAGGTAACGAAAGTAAAGATCGTTATCGAAAAAGAATTGGGTGATCGCCCGCGTGGCGCCCGCATCGACTTTCGCCTTCAGCATGTCGATGTCGGCGGCAACATCCGGGCTGTCCGGGTGCCTCTCGGGATATGCCGAGACAGACACCTCAAAATCGGCAATGTCCTTTATGCCCGCAATCAGGTCGGCGGCATTGACATAACCTTGCGGGTGCGGCGCGTAACCGCCCGTACTCTCGGGCGGGTCGCCGCGCAGCGCAACAATATGGCGCACGCCAAGCTCCCAGTAATCCTTGATGACCGCATCAATCTCGCTGCGCGTGGCGCCGATACATGTCAGATGCGCCGCCGGCGTGAGCGATGTCTCCTTCAGGATACGGGCAATCGTGGCGTGGGTGCGCTCGCGCGTGGAGCCGCCCGCACCATAGGTCACCGAAATAAAATGAGGATCCAACGGCTCAAGACGGCGAATGGAGCGCCAAAGCTTCTGTTCCATCTTCTCGGTTTTGGGTGGGAAGAACTCGAATGAAATGCGCATCTCGCCATCCTTTTCTGTGAACCGCCGCTGGCTGTTTGATTTGAGCATCATTGGGCGGCCTCCAGTTTTCCCGCGCTCCGCCGTGTCCGCGCGGCAGGCTTTCCGGCCTTCTCCGCCAGCCACAAGGATACGGTAAGCTTTTCCGCGCCCTCATCGCTTTGCGGGTCCAGATTGCGGCTCGCCGCCAGCTTCAGCCCCGAAGATGCAATCCAGTCGGCCACCTGTCCCGGCTCAAGTCCAAGACGGCGATGGGCGTGGTTTTCGCGCAGGAACTCTAGTTCGTGGGGTGCAAAATCGACGACCAGCAATTTGCCGCCAGGCGCCAGGATGCGGGCCGCTTCTTTCAGTGCGCTCAAAGGGTCGTCAAGAAAATGCAGCACCTGGTGCAGCACCACCACATCCACATCGCCGTCGGCGAAGCTCAAGGAGAACAGGTCACCCTGGCGCACCTGGCAATGGCTCAAGCCGGCCGCTTCGAGCTTGGCCCGCGCATAGGCCAGCATATCGCGATTGATATCGATACCGACGGCATGATTTACCCGGCTGGCGAACAGCTCCAGCATGCGCCCGGTGCCCGTGCCGAGATCGACTAAATAGTCGAATGATCCCGCACCAATGGCGTCGAGCATTGCCTGCTCGACCTCATCTTCAGCAACATGCAGGGAGCGAATGACATCCCATTCGGATGCATGCTCCTTGAAGTAGGCCTGTGCGGTTTCAGCCCGCTCGCGCATGACCGCTTCTGCTCGTGCGCGGTCGCGCTCAAGGTCAGGATCAGACTTATCGAGCGAATTGACAATCGCCCGCGCCAGTTCCCCGGCCTCCCCGGCGCCGGCAAGACGGAAAAATACCCAGCTTCCCTCGCGAAACCGTTCGATGAGGCCAGCCTCCGTCAGCAGCTTCAAATGTCTCGAAATCCGCGGCTGGCTCTGTCCCAGGATGCGCGTCAGGTCCTTGACGTTGAGTTCCCCGCCCGCAAGCAACGCCAGCAGACGCAGACGGGTTGACTCACCCGCGGCCTTCAAACCTGAAAGAAGCTGCATTGTCGACATTTGCTCGGCCATGACATCTCAACGGCGCGGTTCTGCACTGAGTGTTAAAACGATAGAGCAAAACATATAAATATATCTTTATATGTCAAGGATGAATGTAAATATCCAGCTTGGTTTGTTCTCGCTGCGTTGTTGGTTTTTTTTCGCTCACGGCTATTCCGCTTCGCGGGCCTGCGCGGGCGCGCGCTTTCGCGCGGCGGCCGTTCGGCCTTGCCTCGGCAGCGCCTCGGTCTTTCGCTCACGGCTATTCCGCTTCGCGGGCCTGCCACAAGCGACCCAAGCGCCCAGTCCTACCGCCTGAATTTCTTGTATTTAATGCGTTTCGGGATGATCGAGTCCTCCCCAAGGCGGCGCTTCTTGTCTTCCTCATATTCGGCGAAGTTGCCCTCGAACCACTCGACGTGTGAATCGCCTTCAAAGGCCAGCATATGGGTGGCGATGCGGTCGAGGAAGAACCGGTCATGGGAGATGATGACGGCGCAGCCGGCGAAATCCTCCAGCGCGGCTTCCAGCGCCGACAGGGTTTCGGTGTCGAGATCGTTGGTCGGTTCGTCAAGCAGCAGCAAGTTTGCGCCTGATTTCAGCATGTTGGCAAGGTGGACCCGGTTGCGCTCACCGCCCGAAAGCTGACCCACTTTTTGCTGCTGGTCGCCGCCCTTGAAATTGAACCAGCTCACATAAGCGCGAGACGGCACTTCACGCGGCCCCAGTTGGATGATGTCGCTGCCGCCGGAAATTTCCTCCCACACGGTCTTGGCGTCATCAAGCGCGTCGCGACTCTGGTCGACGTAACCTATGTCAACGGTGTCACCTATGCGAATGGCACCGCCATCGGGCTCCTCCCGCCCCGTGATCATCCGGAACAGCGTCGTCTTGCCCGCGCCGTTTGGGCCGATGACGCCGACGATGCCGCCGGGGGGAAGTTTGAAGTTCAAATCCTCTATCAGCAGCCTGTCGCCGAAGCCCTTGTTGAGCCCCTCGGTTTCGATCACCAGATCGCCGAGCCGGGGACCGGGCGGTATCTGGATTTGCGCGCGCCGGTGCATCTGCTTTCCAGCTTCGGCAAGCAACTCGTCATAAGCACGGAAACGCGCTTTCGATTTCGCCTGCCGGGCACGGGGGCTGGCCTGAATCCATTCCAGTTCGCGCGAGAGCGTCTTCTGCTTTGCGTCTTCCTCGCGTGCCTCCTGCTCAAGACGCTTTGCCTTCTGCCCAAGCCATGAGGAATAATTACCCTGGTAGGGAATCCCCAGCCCCCGGTCCAGCTCCAGCGTCCAGCTGGTGAGGTTGTCGAGGAAATAGCGGTCATGGGTCACCATGATCACGCATCCCGAGTAAGCCTGCAGATGCCCTTCAAGCCAAGCGACCGTTTCTGCGTCAAGATGGTTGGTGGGCTCGTCCAGCAGCAGAATGTCGGGCGCCGACAGCAACAGTTTACACAGCGCAACGCGGCGTTTCTCACCGCCCGACAGGCTGCTCACATCCGTGTCGCCTTCGGGGCAGCGCAGCGCGTCCATCGCCATCTCGACTTTCGAGTCCAGATCCCACAGGTCCTGCGCTTCGATCTGGTCCTGGAGCTCGGCCATTTCTTCCGCCGTGTCGTCGGAATAATTTACGGCGAGCTCATTGTAACGCTCAAGCAAGGCCTTTCTTTCGCTTACGCCTTCCATGACATTGCCCAACACGTCTTTGGCGGGGTCAAGTTCCGGCTCCTGTGACAGATAGCCGACATTGATCCCCTCCGCCGACCATGCCTCTCCGATAAACTCGGTATCGAGCCCGGCCATGATTTTCATCAGCGTGGATTTGCCCGCGCCGTTGATACCGACGACGCCAATCTTGGCGTCAGGCAAAAACGACAGTGAAATGTCTTTCAGAACCTGCTTGCCGCCGGGATAGGTCTTGCCCAGCTTCTGCATCGTGAAAACATATTGGGGAGTGGCCATGGAGAATGTCGCCTGCAAATTCTGTGTGTGGATTGTCAGAGGTTTTGCCGCCTTCTAATCGATTGATGCGTGTGCAGCAAGCGCACATGCAAAAACGCCACCCCGGTTTCACAACCGGGATGGCGCCATACTCCCCCACTTTCCAATCGCTTTGGCATACTGACTAGCCGCGGCGATTGACCCTGCGATTGATTCTCAGGGAACGCTTCTTGGTGTTGCGCTTGATAAACACCTTTTTGTCGTTGCGCTTGAACTGCACCTTCTTGTTGTTGCGCTTGATCCGAAGCTTCTTGCCGTTGCTAACCTGGTTGCCCCAGAGCGACTTGTCACGGGAGCTGTTCTTTTTCCACTTCTTACCCTTTTTACCAAGATGGTCGTGATGGCCGTCATGGCCCTGATTGCCGCTGCAATTCTCAAACTTCGAGTTGCAGAACGGGGGAATGACGTCATTTTCCGTGATCGACCGGGGACGCTGGTTCGGCTTGCGCGGAGGCGGCAAGCCACGGTCACCAGTCGGTTTCGCGGTGCCACGAGCAGGCGGCAGTGCGGTGTTGCCGGTCGGGAGCGAGCTGCTCGACGACGTACCGCGTGAAGGCGGCAGCGCGGTATTTCCGGTCGGCAGAGAACTGCTCGAGCTTGTGCCACGCGCCGGCGGCAGTGCGGTATTTCCGCCACCTACAGGCGTTCCCGTCACCCGGCGACCGCGCCCGGGGCCAGTAGGCGTAATCGTGCCACGCCCGATCTTCCGGGCTTCCTTGCTGATGACGCGTCCGGCACGCTCTGTAGCGTCAGCGCCAATCTTTCAGACATCTTCAACGACTCCGAAAACGTCGCCAATACCGAATGCCTTGGCCTGCTGGGGTGCGGCAAGGCCGCTGGTTATCGTAACTACGCCGATCGCGACAATGGCAAAGCCGAGCTTGCGAGCGGTTGAAAGTCTGCTGTTGATCGTTCTGGTCATTTTCAAATCTCCTGTCCAAATGTTGGTTCAAATTGCTGTTGATCGGCAGTATTGCCGTTGCTGGACGAGAGATAGGGGGTGGAATGGTCACAATCACCGGACTCGGGGTCGGCGCATCAATTGTATTTAATTTGCAATAATTTCAGCGTGTTACTTGATTTTTTCGCATCCGCGATCATCTACAGATGCAATCGCAATGAGCATCAACTGTACTCGTGGTCGGTAAAGTCACACAGCCTTGAAAACTCACCCTTGCGAATTTTCGCAAAGCACTTCAAGCTCGTCTCATCCATCAACAACCGAAAGGAGGTGATCCAGTGTCTCATTGTCAAAGGGGTGTTGACCCCTATTTGCGCTTGTCAGCCGCGTGGACCTGGACTTTTGCCTCTGCAGAAATCCGATAGCACATAACCCGCGCTGACGCGGCTTACTGACGAGCCGCGATTAAGACAATGGAAGGGCTGCCCCTCAGGAATGAGAGGCGGCCTTTCTTTTATTCTTCACATAGAGAGCTGGTATTAGCGCCTGAACAATTGCGGCAGCCGCGCCTTCAGCTCGCGCGCCAAATTGTCGAGAGGATTGTCCGCCAACACTTTAATCTCGCCGAGCAAGACCCCGAAGAGATCGACGCCTAACCGGGCCATGGGCATGAACCGGCACCAGTCATTGTGTTTCAGCATCAGTCTGTATTCGCGCTCCTCCGGCTTGAAGGCGTGATGCGCGGGTGAAACGCCCACCACGGGCAGGCGCGCCCAAACGGCTTCGGAAATCATGGTGCTGGAATCCTCGGAGCACACAATCACGTCCGCCCGGCTGAAAATCTTGGGCAAAGTGCCCGGCCCTGCGACCTTGTAGTCGATGAAATCAGCAACAACATCCTTGTCCTTGGCGAGATCGAATGCCGCCTGCGCAATTTCCGGCGGCGTGCGGCGTGAGGTCGAGACCAGCCAGCGCGTGCCCCAGGCGCGGCTCACCTCGCGGGCGAAGTCAAACAGTCCAAGCCATTCCTCTTGCTTGTATTTAAAAAGGCCCGAGTCCCCGCCAACCAGAAGCCCGGCGAGCTTGGGCGGGTTGTCCGCGCCGAATGCCGGCACCTGTTCCGGGCGGCCAAGGCTATCGGGGTCGAGTGCGCTCGGTTTCAGGGTCATCAGATGGCGCGGTAATTTCTCGTGACGCTGATAGGAGCTCACGATCAGCGAAAACTCCTCCACGTCAATGCCGCGCCGCGAACCGATGAAAATATTCTGCGCGCCAAGCAACCGCTTGGCGGCCAGGTTGACCGGCAATGTCTCCCCGCCCGATGACACAACCAGGTCGGCCTCCGCCAGTTCATCGGCTTCGAGCCCATAGCCCATCTTCAACAGCGTGTCCGGCGTGCACCAGTCGGCTGTCGCGAGCATGCGTAAATAGCGGCCAGGAACCATGCGGCGGCGCTTTATGAGTTCGGTATCCGTCTTCACGGTTCGGAGCCGCGCCAGTGCTGCAATGACGCCTTCGGCAAGATGGTAATGACCGGGGCGTCCATCTGAGATGTGAAGGATACGGAGCGGGGTCATGCGGCATTCCGGTTCAGCACAGAATCGATCCGTTCGATCAGCCTATCGACCTCGGCCAGGCTATTGTAATGCAGCATCGAGACGCGAACCACGCCATTTTGGGGCTTCAGGCCCAGGGCCTCAATCAACCGGACAGCGTAAAAATCACCATAGCGGATACCGATGTCGAATGGTTCGACATGCTCCACGATCGCCCGGCTGTCCTTCCCCGCCACGCTAAAGCTGACCGTGGGCACGCGAATGGCTGCATCGCCGCGCGCATCGCCAATGATCGTGACGCCCGGCACAGAGTTTAGATAATCGAGCAGCCGCGCCGAGAGCTTCTGCTCGTGCGCGGCAATTACATCAAACGCATGTGCCAGGCAGTCCCTGCCGGACTTGCCCACGGCGCCGTGGCGTTTTGCCAGCTCAACCAGATATTCGGAGATGCCAATGCAGCCGTAGGACAATTCATAATTCACATTGCCCGGCTGGAATTTGTAAGGAATATCGTCTTCGGCGACGAAACCGTGGTTGGTCCCCGGCAATTCCAGCAGATCATCGTAACGCCCGATGAGCGCCGCATGATGCGGGCCGTAAGCCTTGTAAAAACTGAAAACATAATAATCGGCATCGAATTCCTGCACATCAATCAGCCGGTGCGGTGCGTAGGCCACGGCATCGACACAGATTTTCGCGCCATGTTCGTGAACAATATCGGCGAATTCGCGCACCGGGTTTATTGTGCCCAGAATATTCGAGACATGGGTGACACATACGAGCTTCGTTCGCGCGTTGAGCAGACCGGCAAGCGTCTGGGTGCTCAACTCCATCGTGTCCTTGTCAACGGGCCAGAACTTGATGTTTACACCTTGCTTCTCCAGCAGTAGCCAGGCGCCGGCATTCGCCTCATGCTCAGCTTCGCTGACGATAATTTCATCGCCTGGGATAAGCCGGCTGCCCAGCGTGGATGAGAGTGTGCGCAGGAGTGCCGATGTCGACTGCCCCATGACGATTTCTTCCGGGCGGCGCGCATTGACAAGCTGCGCCACGCTCTCCTGAGCCTCGTAAAGCCGTTCCATGGCAATCCGTGATTTCGAGTATGTTGCGCCATGCTGAACGCTGGACGTGAGCAAATACTCCTGGATGCGCCGGGCAACGCGCGCGAGAACCAGCGAGCCCCCGGCATTGTCGAAATACACATAGTCACGGGGCTGGAGCGCAGGGAACTGGCTTTCAACAAAATCCATGTCCAGTGTCATGACGTATCCCCTATCCCTGCTTTACGACCGCCTCGCGGCGGAAAATATAGAGACCAGCGAGAGTAATGACAGCAGCTCCGGCAATCGTCCAGAATGTCGGCAACACACCCCAGATCGCGAGATCGATGGCGATGCCCCAGATAATTGCCGTGTAGTTGAAGGGGCTGACGATGGACGCTTCGCCAACTTTAAGAGCATGTGCAATCAGGAGCTGGGCAAACGCACCGAGAAAACCGGCGGCGGTGAACAACGCCCAGGTTTCGATCTCGGGCGTGCGCCAGACCCATGGCTGGATGAGCCCGCCGACAATCGTGCCGAACACCATGTAATAGAATGTCGTGGTAGCTGGACGTTCCGTCGTGCCGAGCATTCGCACGGTCAGGATGGTGATGGACCAAACGGCCGTACCCGCGACGGCAATCAGGGCCGCCATAGTGACCTGGCTCACCGGCCCAAGCGCAAGGACAACGCCCGCAAATCCGAGACCGACGGCGCTCCAGCGCCGCCACCCGACCTTCTCGGCAAGAACCGGAACGGCCAGGGCCGTCACAAACAGCGGGACCGCTTGCGAAATCACCATAACCTCGCCGACGGACAGGCGCTGAACCGCATAAAAAAAGCAGCACACCCCGGTTAAGCCCGATATGGATCGCAGGAGATGCAGCCCCGGCCTGCGGGTGCGCAAGGCCGCCAGTCCGCCCTCTTTCATGATGAAGGGCGTAAGCACGAAAGCTGCGACCAGGTTTCGCAGAAATGTAACCTGGAAGGCGTGATAGTCCGGGCCGATAAGCTTCACCAGCGTGTTCATGCCCACCAGCATCGCGACCGCGATAATCATGAAAATGATCGCGAGTGCGGGCATATCTGTTTGACGCCGGGACATGAAACCTCGCCACCATGCTGCGCTGCTGAGAACGGGCAATAGATAGAGTCTGGTGGGCCCGGCAGGACTCGAACCTGCAACCGGACGGTTATGAGCCGTCAGCTCTAACCAGTTGAGCTACGGGCCCCTTGGGTTTGTTGCCCGCCGCTCCTATAACAGAGATTCTCGTCTCGGCGAAGCAGTTGCATGGAGGCTTGGATTCTGTCCAATTTATTATCCACGTCTTGCCCAGGCACGCTATAAGACCTGCGAGACCAACAAGAAAGAACGCATAATGTCCCGTTTCATTGCCCCACTGTTTCTTGCCCTGACATTTCTCATCACTTCCATCACCAGTGGGATAGCCGCAGAGCTAGCGGAAAAGCGCATGGTAAGCGTGACGGGGATGGGCGTCGCCAAAGCGCGGCCTGACACTGCGAACATTTCAATCGGCGTGGTGAGTGAAGGCGAGAGCGCGAAGGAAGCGCTGGACAAGAACACCGCGGCCATGAGCCGCGTGATCGTTGAGTTGAAGGGTCAGAAAATCGGTCCCAAGGACATTCAGACCACCAATTTCACCGTGCGCCCGAAATTCCAGCATTTCAAGGATGGCAAACCGCCGGCGATTATCGGCTACCGCGTCGTCAATTCGGTCCGCATCACGGTCCGCGATCTGAAGATGCTCGGGGCCATACTCGACCAGGCCGTAAGCCTCGGGTCAAACCAGATCAACGGCATCCAGTTCTCCGTGGAAGATGCCACTTCTCTTGAGGACGAAGCGCGCAAGAAGGCCATGGCCGATGCCCGGCACAAGGCGGAACTCTATGCCACCGCCGGAAATGCGAAGCTCGGCAAGGTGCTGGTGATCAGTGAAAACTTCATCGTCAGCCCCAGGCGTCCCGAATTCGGGCGCGCGGCCATGAGCGCCAAGGCGGCGCCGGTTCACATTGAGCCTGGTGAACACCGCGTACAGGCGCGGGTGCACGTCTCGTGGGAATTGAACAACTGAACATTCGTGCGCATCTCCTCATCGCCCGATGATCTCGGCCTCCCCCAGCCCGAGCCGCGCTCCGGGAAGATCTCCATCCGCCGTCTGCGCATTGGTCTGTTCTTCCTGGGCGATTTTTTCATTCGAGGCGCTCAGAATCTCATCGGCGCGCTCCAGCGGCACTACGCACACCCCGTCATCATCGCCGATAACGATATCGCCTGACTTTACCGGGCATCCGGCACAGGAAATGGGCCCGTCGATAATGCCGCCAAAGCCCTTGTGCGGGCCGGCCGGCACGATGGCGCGGGCAAAAGTTGCGAAACCGAACTCGCGAATTTCCGCCACGTCGCGCACAGCACCATCGACCACCAGCCCGCCGATTCCCTGTTTCAGCGCCGCGCGGGTCATGATGCCGCCCCAGATGGCGGTATCCTCGAACCCGCCCGCATCGACCACGAGTATCTGCCCCGGTT
>CAXMMX010000048.1:0-5875 GCA_964194535.1 uncultured Alphaproteobacteria bacterium
GGCAACAACACGTTCACCGAATGCCTGTATTTCGGCAAACCGGCCATCATCATGCCTTATGTTTGGGACGGCCACGACAATGCCACGCGTGTGGAGGAAACAGGCCATGGTTTCAAGATGCACCGCTCCGACTGGCAGCCAGACGAACTGAAAGCCAAGATCGAAACCTGCCTGAGCGACCCCGCCATACAGGCCAAGATGGCGGCGACATCGGCTCACATGCAGCAGTTCAATGGCCCGGAAAGGGCCGCCGGGCTGCTGATTAAGTTGATGAAAGACCAGGGTTGATGGCGCATGACGGCCTCTCGTCATCGGCGCCGCACATCGCACAGGCGACCACTGTCGGCGACCTGACGGATTGGGGCGATCAGCCGGATATGGTCGAGGGCCGATCCCACTCAAGCGGCATACTGCTTTGGGCCAGCGACGATAAGAAATCCGAATCGGGGTTATGGGTGTGCACGCCCGGAACCTGGCGCTTGAGTTTGCCCGGCGATGAGCTGTGCCACTTCATTTCGGGTCGTGCGACCTACACCAGCGATGACGGCGAGGTCATCGAGGTCATGCCCGGCACGGTCGTTCATTTCCTTGAAGGTTGGCGTGGTCAGTGCACCGTCCATGAAACCCTTCGGAACGTTTATATGCTGCGTTGAGGCCTTGATGAAAACGCCAGTATTGAAAGACCCATGCTCCATCACGGATGTGGTGGATTGGGGCGTTGTTCCGACAATGATCGAGGGCGAATCTCATACCTCCGGGGTTCTGCTGCATAAAGGCCCCAACGGCGAGTCCGAAAGCGGTATCTGGATTTGCACGCCGGGGTACTGGAACTGTCATGTGACGGCGGATGAGTTTTGTAATTTCCTGGAGGGGCGCTGCACCTATACCCATGAATCCGGCGACGTCATAGAGATCGAACCGGATACGGCGGCGTTCTTTCCCAAAGACTGGAAAGGCACCTGCCGGGTTCATGAAACCATCCGCAAAGTCTAGATGATTCGCTAGGAATATCATGGCAACGTCAGCAGAAGCCTCGATAATGCCATTGCATATGAGGGCCCCTCGAAAACTGACGAGAATGGCGTGAAGCTCAGCATGCGGCGCGGTTCAGGCGGGCCACGAACGAGATTGGCGCCGCCGTGGCGAAGCGCTCCAGTTGCGCCAGGCGGCCGAATGTCTCAAATCATCCGGCGATGGACAGTGCCCATGCCTGAGCGTCGCGGATTTTCCGGTCGCATGGGGGTTTGGGTTTTCCGGCAAAATTGGTAAAATTTTTGCCGTCAAATTATTTTTGCATCGGATCGGTGATGAGCGAACAGGTTTATTTCAAGGTTGAGGGGCTGCACAGGAATTTCGGTGGTTTGGCTGCGGTCGACGATCTCACTTTCCAGTTGGAGAAGGGCGCCATCTACGGTCTCATCGGCCCGAACGGCGCGGGAAAGACGACGATCTTCAATGTGATCACCGGCTTTCTTAAACCGAGCGCTGGCAAGATTATTTATCAGGGCGAGAATATCGGCGGCCTGCAGCCGCATCAGGTCGCCGCCAAGGGGTTGGTCCGCACCTTTCAGGAGACGATGCTTTTTCAGGAATTCACCACTTTCGAGAACGCCTTGATGGGACGCTATCTCCACACCAAGAGCAGCATGATTTCGGCGCTGTTCGCCACCGAGCGAGCGAGCGAGCGCGCCAACGAGGAAAGGGCGCTAGAGGTGCTTGAATTTTTGGGCCTGGCGGAGCGCAGGGACGAACTTGCCTTGAATTTGCCGCACGGCCTGCAACGGGCGCTCGGTATCGCGGTCGCCCTGGCGGCGGAGCCCAGCCTGCTTCTTCTGGATGAGCCCTTTGCCGGCATGAACCCGGAGGAGACGCGCCATATGATGGAGCTGATCCGGAAGGTGCAGGATAGCGGCATCACCATTCTCCTGGTCGAGCACGACATGCAGGCGGTGATGGGCTTGTGCGATCGTATTACGGTGGTGAATTTCGGCCGTTTGCTGACCGAAGGCACGCCGGACGAAATCAAGCGAGACAAGGATGTCATCGAAGCCTATTTGGGAACAGGTCTAAATGCTGCTTGAAGTGAAGGACATCAACGTCCACTACCAGAAGGTCCAGGCCGTCACGGATATTTCGATCCAGATCGACGACGGCCAGATCGTGACCCTGATCGGCGCCAACGGCGCGGGCAAAAGCACCGCGCTTCGCACCATATCCGGGCTGAAACGCGCCACCAGCGGCGGTATTTGGTTCGACGGCGAACGCATTGATCAGCTGGCGCCGGAAAAAATCGTGCACATGGGCATCGCCCATGTGCCGGAGGGGCGCCAGGTTTTTCCCGATCTTAGCGTGAACGAAAATCTTCTTAGCGGCGCTTTTCTGCGCAAGGACAAGGCAGGCATCGCTCGCGACCTCGAGGAAGTGCACGAGCATTTTCCGATATTGAAGGAGCGGCGCAAACAGAGAGCCAAGACGCTCAGCGGCGGGGAGCAGCAGATGGTCGCCATAGGCCGCGCCTTGATGTCGAACCCGCGCTTGATTCTGATGGACGAGCCATCGCTCGGCCTCGCCCCGGTGATGGTGCAGGAGGTGGCGAAGATCATCCGCGACATCAATAAAAAGGGCGTGCCGGTGATCCTCGTCGAACAGAATGCCGAGCTAGCTCTCACCCTCGCCGACTATGGCTATGTGCTGGAGACCGGCCGCATCACGATCGAAGGCAAGGCGAAGGACCTGCATGAAAACGAGCATGTGCGCCATGCCTATCTCGGTGCTTAATACCAAAGGTCGCTCTAGCGGAATTCTATCCGCCAACAAACCGGCAAAAAGCGCGATGACGAAAACGGCCATGCCTCCCTGTTTGCTTATCGATTTCCTATGGGAGTCTTTCGCCCAGGAAGCCGGTGCGCGCCCGGAAAGCAGCGCCGAGGACAGCATGCTTTGGCGGACGGGCGCGAAATTGAGCGAAGCCTTCGAGGAATCGGATCCGCGCCGCGCCGCGAGCCTCCATTGCCTGGCGATGATCGCCCGCGACGAGGGTGAGCTGTCCCGGGCCGAAGCGCTCTACCGCGAGGCCATCGCCGCCTGGGAGCGCGCGCCCGAATGGATCTCGCGAATGGGGGTCGAATTCACGGCGCGCAGCGCCTCGATGCATATCCGGCTGGAAATGAAACGAACCGAAGAATTACGCGCCCTGAAGCGCAGCATCAACCGAACCCTGGCGGAGGGCGGATTGGCGGCTGGGCTGAACAATCTTGCGGAAGTGCTGCACGCGACCGGACGCGCAGAAGAGGCGGAGCCACTTTACCGTCGCGCGCGCGAGATGCGGGCGAAATCCCTCAGCCACCGGGAAGCCGGTGTCGCGTCGATTTGCGATAATCTGGCCGATCTGCTTGAGGAGGACGGGCGGGCCGGAGAGGCCCGGGAGCCGCGCAGTCGCGCGCGCAAGATCGAAGCCGAGCCCTTTCACGCCGGCGCCGAGAAATTTCGCGCACAACGCTGGCATAAGATGACGGATATCCGAAAATTGACGGCGGCAGTCTATCTCGCCCCGCTTCGCCGGCGGGTAAGCGGATAGATTCCAGAATATGGCGCCCTTATACCAAATCTTGATGATACTGACCCATAGGGATCGCCCCTGGGCCGTGTCGGGTAGGAAGCAAGCCGCAGGTCGATCTGGGGGCGATGCGGGACATCTCCAAGGCTTGCTGATGCCCTCCGACGCGCCCCAGGGGCGACAGAACTCGCGTCTTTTCAGAAGCTTTCGGACCGCGTCGCCCGACCCTTCCGATGCCCCGCATCGCCGCGCATCAGGCTCCTAGCCGAAAGATCTGAAAAGACGTCCCTATGAGTCAGTATCATCAAGACTTGGTATTCTCCCGCTTCGTGACGCCGCCTGCCCCGCGGCTCCTTAGCCAGTTCGCCCACTGCACGATCTTGGAAGGCAGGCTCACCAATCCGTCCGGCAAGAACAGCATGGTCGCGATCAGGATCAGGCCGTAGAAGGCGGGCCTGAATTCCTGGAAGCCACGGAAGGATTCATCGGCAATCGAGAGCACCGTCACGCCGATCACCGGCCCGGCGAAGCTGCCCAGCCCGCCCACCAGCACCCAAACGAGGATGTTGAGCATCCGGGGCAGCCCGAAGAGCCCCGGATTGATCGCCGTGACATAATGCGCCACCATGGCGCCGGCGATACCGGCGAAAAAACTGGCGGTGACGAAAGCGATTGTCCGGTAGCGGCGCGCATTGACGCCTACCGATTGCGCCAGCGTATCCTTGTGGTGCACCGCATGAAAGACGAAACCGAATCGGGAATTTTCGATGCGGTACATCATAACCAGACAGACGATAGCCACGGTCAACGCAAAGAAATAGTAGGGAACCGGCGCGCCGAAATCGATATAGAGAAAATCGCCCAGATCGACTTCCAGAACGGGAATTCGCCGCAGGCCGCGAAAGCCGCCGAAGGGGTCGTTGAACTGTACCCAGCACAGGCGAATCGCTTCCGCGGCGGCGAAGGAGCCGATGAGAAAATAAAACCCTTTCATGCGGAACAACGGAAAGCTGAGGATGTAGGCGATGCCTGCCGCCGCCATGCCGCCCAGCGGCAGAGATATCCAGGGCGAGATGGGCAGCAGCGCGCTGGTGTAGCCGCCCACGCCCATGATCACCGCATGGGCGAGGGAAAACTCACCGGTAATGGCAATCATGCGGTAGCTCACCACCAGTATGATGTTGATGAACAGAAATATCAGAAAATCAAGCTGATAGGGGCGGACGATAGACGGTAAAGTGCAGATAACGGCCAATAGGGCGATGATACCGGCAAGTTTGAGCCGAGCCGAGCTAGACACTCTCGCGGTTTCCCATGATTCCCGTCGGCTTGATCACCAAGACCGCCAGCATCAATACCAAGCCCCATATCGTTGCAACTTCACCACCGATATAGGTGGTGATGAAAGTGTGGAAGAAGCTGTAAACGACCGAGGCGATCAAGGCGCCCTCAAGGCTGCCCACGCCGCCCACGATCATGACGATGAGGGCGGTAACGATGACGCTATGGCCCATCTGCGGGGTAATCCGCACGATCTGCGCCATCACCGCGCCGCCGGCGCCGGCCATGGCGGCGCTGACCACCATGGCCAATATGGAAATCTTGCCAATGCTGATGCCCTGGAGCGCCGCCGCTTCAGGGTTCTGCGCACAGGCCCGCATCGCCCAGCCAAGCTTTGTACGGCGCAGGAAAATCCAGAAAGCCGTAAGAATAAACGCCGCTACCGCGAAAACAAACAACCTGGAATGGGAAACGGTAATGTTCTCGATGCCGAAAACATGCCAGGATTCCTTGAAATAGGGCGTGATGTTTTTCATCAGCCCCTGGCCGAATAGAAAGACGGCGAGAGTCTGGAGGATGAACAGCATGCCGACCGATACGATGAGGCCGCCGAATAGATTTCCTCGCATGGGGCGGAACAGACCGCGCTCCATGAGGAAACCGATGGCAGCCGTCAACAGGATCGCCAACACGATGGCGACGAAAAACGGAACGCCATTTTCCGAATAGAGGAACCAGGTCGAGAACGCGCCCACCATGTAGAGTTCGCCATGGGCAAAGTTGATGATCTGCATGATGCCGAAGATCAAGACCAGCCCCACGGCAAAGGTCGCGGTAAAGCTGCTCGCGATCAGCGAGTTCACGATGGTTTGAAGAATGAGTTCCTGTTCAGTCATGTCGCACCGAGATTAACCGCGCCTGGAACCAGGCGCGTAGTCGTAGAGCGGTTCCATTTTGAATGGGTCCGCTCTCGCGTCTTGTCGCTCACGACAGCGGACCGAATGGCCCGTGCCGCGCTGGGCGCGCCGGATAACCGGC
>CAXMMX010000049.1:0-3431 GCA_964194535.1 uncultured Alphaproteobacteria bacterium
GTCAGTAGGTACAGGTTAGATTTGTGTATTTTTCACTAATACTTTCAATAACTTAATTATTGTGGAATAAACGTATTTTCTATTTGGGTACCGCAAGGTGCGGCGTCTGATCGGCAAGAAGCGCAGATCGTCTGCACTTGCACGCTAGAGAGCATCTGCACCACAAGAAAGGGGGCGTCGATATCCGGCGCCCCCTCGCAATTTTAGCGATATTCGTTCCGGTTAAACTATTTCAGGCAATTCAAACCAGACGGTGGTTCCCGAACCGGGGCGTGCATCGATTCGCAAAGTGCTTTCATGCCGCTCAAGGATGGTCCGGCAGATATTCATACCCAGGTCTGAATTTACATCACCATCTGTCCCGCCATGCTTGCCACCATCATCGTCGCGCCAGACGTTCGATCCCATGCCCTGGTCGCTGACAGCAATCCTGATCGAGGCCTCATTGCGCGTGATGGTCACGCTCACCATCTCGCCAATGGGAGAAGATTTCGCAGCGATGGACAGGAGGTTGCTCAGGACTTCCTCAATCCGCACCGGATCGGCCTCAACCATGGCCTCGCCCACATCATCCTTGACCTCAAAACGCACATCGTGCTTGGCGGCAAATCCCGTGTTCATCAGGGTCGAATTGCTCACCAGCGCAACGATTTCCAGCGGCATCACATTGAAACGGAGATCTCCTGATCCGAGCTTGTCCGCGTGAAGCGCTTCTTCGACAAGGGACTCTGCCTTTTGAGCATTCTCATGCGCCACCTTGATGATTGTTTTCGCCCGCCTTGGTATTGGGCGAATGGCGTCTCCCATAAGAAGCCGAAGCAGGCTCTTGATCGCCGTCAACGGATTGCGCACACCGTGCAATACGCGCACACCGAAGTTCGGGATGCCGGTATGCGGGCGATAATCGTCGCGGGTCGCTTGTCCGGAACGCCGGCGCAAACCGGCCAGGGATTGCAGCTTGGTGAGGAACCCGACGGTAGGCGTCTGCCTCACCAGTTCGGGCCTGTCGCGTTCAAAATCCTCCACTTCGGCCGCGCTGAGGAATTGCACCCCGGCCACTTTGGAAGTGCGCCATATGATCTTGCCGGTCATCGGCCTGTCGAACCCTTCAGGAACGATCTCGATGATGCGCGGTAAATCCTGGATGTAACTTGAGGCGATGCAGCAGCCGCCTTTGGAGATATTCCGGATCACGCATTTCAGATCGACAATATCTTCGCGATCGGAAACGAAAGTGTGTATCAACGCTTTTTTCCGCTGCTCGCTGCGCCTTTCATAAGGCAGCTCTTGAATCTGTTCGCTTGTCTGCATGGCGACCCCAACCACGTGTAGAGCGGAAATCATACACGGCAGTGTTGAAATAAGGCTTAATCAATCTGCTTTTTTTCAAGGGATTGCGATTGTCCCGCTTCGAGCTTCACCGGCTGGCCGTGGGGCGTATTCAGATAGGCCTGACGCCAGGTTTGCACCCGGTCTTCCAGCAATTCAGCAGAGAATGGGCCATTTTCCCGTATAAGCTGTTCCAGGGCCTGCACCACAGCCTCGTAATAGGTCTGCGGCGTATCGGGAGCGCCCCGGGCAAGAATTTGGCGGTGCGTGGCGCCAAGCGTCTGCGACCACTGAGCCGGCGAAAACACACCGCGTTCAGAAAGAGAA
The DNA here is from genome assembly GCA_964194535.1 of uncultured Alphaproteobacteria bacterium. Classification (GTDB taxonomy): domain Bacteria; phylum Pseudomonadota; class Alphaproteobacteria; order Rhizobiales; family Methyloligellaceae; genus UBA2767. The sequence continues at coordinate 1,657 of CAXMMX010000049.1, forward strand.
AAGGCCAGCCCCAGGGCTTGCGCCTGCCATGGCTCATCGAACACCGGCTCGTCGTCGCGCCGGGCCAGGGGCGCGAGGGATTCTGTATCAGACGGCTTCAAGATAACTTTCCCAAAGATCGAGATGAACCAGATGCATGCACCCTTCGCCAGGCCACAAATCCGACGCCTTGAAGACTACCGTATAGAGCGGCTCGGCACGCTCAATGTCTTTGGCGGAGTCGTCCGGGAACACGAAGGTTCCGCGTACATGGCTCACCTCGCCTTTGTGCCCGCGGATATAAGATGGCAGCCGGGTGTGCCCGCTTTTGGCGTGAGGATTTGTCTGAACGACGCTCCCGGCACAAAAAGCAGGGGCAGAGCCCTCGGGGCGATCGAACGTCACCCCGGCTCTCGATTTCTCAGCCGCCACGGAACCGGGACCGGGCGGCGGACCCAGATCGGCAGGGCCTGTTTGCGTATGCCCGCTGGCAATCTCCTCGACGCTGGCGACGCCTGAACCCACCATCAGCGCCGCGTAACATTGCAGCCACTGGTCGTAGTAGGGCCGGGTGAGATAGTCAGCCGGCTCGATCTGTTCGCGGGTGAAGCGGAACTTGTCGATTGTCCAGCCGGGCGCCTTGCGCATGGCGCGCACGATTCCATAAGCGCGGGCTTCCCAGTCCGAGTGAAACGACTCTTCCGGCTCCCCTGTATCGATCTTGCCGAAACCCTGGCGGCCGCCGAGATCGTGAATACCATCCATGTCAGGCGCTTCCTCCATCCAGTGGCAATTCGCGCTGGGTTCCGATCATGGAATTGCGCGTGACGATTGATGCGAGACGCTCCTCATCCCAGTCCTGCGTCCCCGCCGGGCGCTCTGGCAGCACCAGATAACGCAGCTCGGAGGTGCTGTCCCAGACAAGCAGCTCGATGTCTTCAGCCAATGTGACGCCAAATTCATCCAGCACACCGCGCGGATCGCGCACCGCGCGCGAGCGGTAGGCCGCCATCTTGTACCAGTTGGGCGGCGGCCCGAGGATCGCGTGGGGGTAACAGGAGCACAGCGTGCAGACGACAAGATTATGGATGCTCGGACTGTTCTCGATCACTTTGAGATGCGCTACGGCCCACCCGGCATTATCAAGTTCCTGAACCGCTTGCGTCCCATTCTCCAGCAATCGCGCCTTGAAATCCTCATCGCTCCACGCCCTGGCCACGATCCTTGCGCCGCATTTCGGGCCTATCTTTTCGCAATAGGCTTCAACCCAAGCATCGACGGTGTCAGAATCAAGCATCCCTTTTTCAATAAGCAGGCTCTCCATCGCCTTGACCCGCAGCCCCGGCTCAGGCGGGAGATGGGAATGAAGTTCGCGGTGCACTTCCCCGTCGCTCTTATGCTCATGGTCCGTCATTCATTTACCCCGTTGAAACCTGTCCCGGACCCGTAAGCCTAGCGGCTTTTTAGCTGGCAAGAAACTCTCAAGCTTTGCCGGGTGCGTCGCATTTTTTACCAATAGAGTGTGCACAGAACGGAATTGCGGTTGACCCTTGCCAGCGGCAAGTGCCACATTTGCCGCCGGTGGTTCCCCTTTAGCCGTGGACGCGAAGGGGACGTTAAGAGGGAACACGGTGCGGCGTACCCATCAGGGACCAAAACCGTGGCTGCCCCCGCAACTGTAAGCGGCGAGAGTTCGCGCATTAAGTCACTGGAAGGCCGGGTAACCGGCAATTTCTGGGAAGGCGCGTGACACTCAATGACCCGTGAGCCAGGAGACCTGCCACCGGCGGATGGAG
>CAXMMX010000050.1:0-13692 GCA_964194535.1 uncultured Alphaproteobacteria bacterium
CTGATCCTCTGGGCCACGGCTAACCGCTTCGGCAGCGATTTCATTGCCATGGCCACTGCCATGTTCAATCCATTGCCTGCGATTGCGTTGCTGCCATTGGCGATGCTGTGGTTTGGCCTTGGAACCGCAAGTCTGGTCTTCGTTCTCATCCATTCGGTACTTTGGGCAGTCGCTCTTTCCACCCATAGCGGGTTTGAAAATGTCAGCCACACTTTGCGGATGATCGGGCGCAATTACGGGCTGAAGGGCATCAAATATGTCTGGAAAATCCTTGTTCCCGCCGCGCTGCCCTCAATCCTCGCGGGCATGAAAATCGGCTGGGCTTTTGCCTGGCGGACCCTGATTGGCGCCGAATTGGTCTTTGGCGCTTCATCCGGCAGCGGCGGACTTGGCTGGTACATATTCGAGTCCAGCCAGAACATCGATACCGATGGCGTATTTGCGGGGCTCTTCATGGTGATCCTGTTTGGCATCGTCGTGGAGAATGTCGTGTTTAGGAATATTGAGCTTCGCACCGTCAATCGATGGGGCATGCAGCGATAGGAGAGCGTCATGGCGTTGTCAGTAACCAGAACAGGAAAGACATTTGTCGCGGTGGTTGAGGGTGTTGATCTCTCCCAGCCGCTGGATATGGAGACAGTTGAAGCGATCCGGCAAGCCTGGTGGGATCATTCCATCCTGGTGTTTCGGGATCAGCACATCTCCGATGACCAGCACATCGCCTTTTCCCGCCACTTTGGTGATTTGCAGGGCCACACCGTGAAAGACTGGTTACTCCCCCAGCATCCGGAAATCCTGGTGCTTTCGAACCGCGGGCAAGGCGGCGTCAAACCACTGAAAAATGGCGGCGCCTACTGGCACTCCGACATTACCTATCAGGCCATACCGCCCATGGGTTCTATCCTGCACGGTCTTACCGTTCCACCCGTAGATGGCGACACGCTCTATGCGGATATGTACGCGGCCTACGAAGCACTGGATGATGAAACCAAGGAGCTGATCGAGGGACGTATCGCGATCCATAATTACAAGCTTCGCTACCTGAAGATGGCTCAAGGGGGAGAACGCCCTGAACCGACAGCGGAGCAACTCGCTGAGTGGCAGGATGTGGAGCATCCGATTGTGCTGGATCATCCGGATTCAGGCCGCAAGGCGCTGTTCGTCAATGAAGGCTTCACGATGGCGATCAAGGGAATGGACAAGGATGAGAGCGCTGCACTCCTGCAGCGGCTCTTTGATCATTCCGCAAGCGAGGAATTCGTTTATGCCCACAAGTGGCGCACGGATGACATCGTCATGTGGGACAACAGGTGCACCATGCACCGCGCGACGACGTATGACTCGGAAAAACATGATCGCACAATGCATCGCACCACCATTAAAGGAACAGCACGGCAGCAGGCGGCAGCTGCCTGAGTAGCGCTGAACCGCCCAAGACAAAAATAGGATTTTTTTAGGCGATGCCCCGCGCATCTCGCTGGAGCGGTTTTCTTATGTCCGGCGCGCGCCAGGTGTATCGAGAAGGAGAGTGACGTGCCGCAAAGTCAGAACCAGTTCCTGGGAAATCTTTCAGGAAATATACCATTGGAACTTTCAGGGACCGCGACCATAGAGCCATCGGGTGCGTTTGAAGCAGGCACGTACACCACCTTCACGCTTGTTTACACTGCGGGGTTTTACGGCATTGATGACAGCGGCAGCATCAAGGTCGTATCGCGATTTGCCTCCGATCAGACAACGCCGCAATTCAACGACCCCAAGGCTCCGGGATACACAACCGTCACCGCCAGTAATAACGCCAAGCTGGAGTTGCGCTACGACCCCAAGGGCAATGTGCGGCCCTGGGATGGAACGCTCTATATCAAGATCGTGAACGGCTTCATGAAGGAAGGTGACACCATCACGATTGTGTTTGGCGACCAAAGCGGCGGCTCGCCCGGCATGCGGCTGCAGACATTCTGCGAGGACACATTCGAGTTCCGCGTTCTTGTCGACGCTATCGCCACCTATACATATGTGCCCGCACCCGATCAGCCGACAATCAACATTGTGCCGGGCCCACCTGATGTTTGGCGTGCCATTGCGCCCACAACTCATCCCGCCGGGCAGCCGTTTCGTCTCTCGCTGAAGGCCGAGGACAAATGGGGCAATCCAAGCGACAAGGCCGACGCCACTGTTGGTTTACGCAGTACGCCCGAGCTCTCGGGCCTGCCCGAAACGGTGACGTTTTCACCCGGTGAATTTGCTCAGATAGTCGAAGGGCTGAAAGCGCAGAAGGCAGGAATCTACCGTATCGAAATGCTCGATAGTGACGGAGACGTTTTCGCGGCCACCAATCCGATCCGCATTGTTGAACCTGAAGAGGGTCAGCTCTTACACTTCTGGGGCGATGTGCATGGTCAAAGCGAGGAGACCATCGGCACGGGCAGCGCCCGGCAGTATATGGAGTTTGCCCGTGATAAGGCCTTTGTCGATGTGACCGGCCATCAGGGCAACGACTTCCAGATTACCAAAGGGTTCTGGTCTGAACTCAACCACATTATTGGCGAGTTCAACGAGCCTGGCCGTTTCGTCACGCTGCCCGGTTACGAATGGTCCGGCAACACCTTCCTCGGGGGCGACCGGAACGTATTTTACATGACCGAGGATCGGCCGATCTACCGCTCCTCTCATGCGCTCATCAACGATCTCAGCGACATCGAGACCGACTGCGGTACGGCGAGCGAGTTGTTCGAGAAGCTTATTGCCAATGGTGAGGACGTCGTGTGCCTTGCCCACTGCGGCGGCCGCTACGCAGATGTGAAAGTGGCCCATGATGGCCGGGTGGAGACAGCCGTCGAAGTGCATTCCTCGTGGGGAACCTTCGAATGGATTTTGCACGACGCCCTCGAGATGGGGTACCGGATGGGCGTCGTCTGCAATTCCGATGGACATAAAGGCAGGCCTGGAGCCAGCTATCCAGGATCGTCGAAATTCGGCGCAATTGGCGGGCTCACCTGCTTCCTCACATCTGAGTTGACGCGGGCGGCAATTTTCGACTGTTACCGCAAGCGGCACCATTACGGGACGACCGGCAACCGGATGATCCTCGACGTAAAGGCAAGCTTTGGCGCGGACGCTCAACTCTACCATGACGATCCCGCACTTGGGGCTGCGCAGGGGAGTGCCTCACGCGAAGCCATGATGGGTGATATCGTGCATCTGCCATCAGGTGACGCGGTGCTCAAAATTCATGTGACCGGTTCCGCGCCAATCGAGCGGGTCGATATTTTCAATGGTCTTGAGCACCTCAGCACCCACAGGCCCTATTCGGAAGATGACCTTGGCAACAGGATACGGGTTGTCTGGGAAGGCGCGGAATATCGCGGCCGCTTCCGCCAGGTCATCTGGGATGGAACGGCCCAATTTACCGATAATCGCGTGACCAAGGCGCGCGGTATCAACTTCTTCAACAAGGACAAGATGCTCGAACAAACGAGCGACAACACACTCGAATGGAAGGCCCTGACCACCGGCAATTATGGCGGCTTCGATGCCTGGCTGGAGGAGGGAATTAGCGGAAGCATCGATATCCAGACACCAGTCGTGAGCGAGAAAGTGGATATCGGCAGCATCGGTTTTGAAGACAAGGAGTTCGATGCGGGCAAACTTGGCCGCAAGCTCCGCCTGTTCCGGCTGCCGGACGACAACCCTCACTTCGAGATGACGGTTGAGCAGGAAATCGCGCTGCGCGATGTGGGAGACAATCCTGTTTATGTCCGGGTCACCCAGGAGGATGGCAATCAGGCTTGGTCGAGCCCGATTTACATATATAGGTAATGTCCATAACAGCTACCAATCTTCTGATCATCATGTCGGACCAGCACAACCGGCGTCTGGCCGGTTGCTACGGGCATGATATTGTCAAAACGCCCAACCTGGACCGGTTGTCGCGCGAAGGCGCACGGTTCGAGGCCGCCTATACACCGTGTCCGGTCTGTGTTCCGGCGCGGGCGTCCTTCGCAACGGGTAAATATGTGCATCAGATAGGGCTGTGGGATAACGCCATGCCGTTCGATGGGTCATTGCCGAGTTGGCACTCTTTGTTGCGCGAGCGCGGCCATCAAGTCGTTTCAATAGGAAAGCTCCATTTCCATTCCAGCGATGATGACAATGGGTTCTCCGATGAGCAGATCGGCATGCACGTTATCGAAGGTGATGGCGATTTGCTTGGCCTTGTCCGCGACGAGGATATGCCCAGGCGAGCCGGCGCCTACAAGATGGCCCGCATGGCTGGGCCGGGTGAGTCGCTTTACACCACCTATGACCGGGAGATCGCGGCGCGCGCGCAGGTGTGGCTGCGCGAGGAAGCGGGCAAATATACCGGCAAGCCCTGGGTGCTGTTCGTGTCCTTCGTATGCCCGCATTTTCCGCTTACCGCACCGCCGGAGTTCTTCTATGCCTATTACGATCTCGATTTGCCGGAACCTAAACTTTACGCGATGCGCGACAAGCCGCTGCACCCCTTCCTTGAGGACTACCGCGCATCATTCGCCTATGACGATTTCTTCGAGACACCGGATATGGTGAAGCGTGCCCAGGCTGGATATCTGGGCCTGTGCAGTTTTCTCGATCATAATATCGGACACGTCCTTCAGGCGCTCGACGACGCTGGCCTGACCCGGGATACACGCGTCGTTTACACCTCCGATCACGGTGATAATCTGGGTGCCCGGGGGCTTTGGGGCAAGTCGACCATGTTCGAGGAATCGGTTGGCATCCCGCTCATCATGAGCGGCCCCGATATTCCGGCCGGCGTGGTGGTGGACACGCCCGCAAATCTTCTGGACCTCTATCCCTTCTTCATGAAATGCGCCGGTGAGACATCGTCTGAAACCGTGACCGATGATCACCCGGGCATCGATGTGATGCAGTTGATCGACGGGGCAGGGAAGGAGCGCGCGGTCTTTTCCGAGTATCATGCCATGGGCTCGAAGACAGCAGCCTACATGATCCGCAAAGGCCCTTATAAACTCATCTACTACGCAAACTACCCGCCGCAACTCTTCGACCTAGAAGAGGATCCTGAAGAGCTCAACGACCTTGCAGAGGACGCCAACGCAAAGCCTATTCTGGAAGAGTTGAAGAACCAGCTATTTGAGATCTGCGATCCGCAGGCGATCGACAGCGCAGCCAAGGACGCGCAAAGAAAATTGCTGAAGAAAAGCGGTGGGCGGAATGCCGTTATTGAACGCGGCGATCTCGGCTTCTCCGTGCCGCCCGGCGTTACGCCGGAGTTCGACTGAAAGGCTATGGCGTTGCGGAGCCGAAGTGCTGCATGAGTACGCGGCCGGCGGGCCGAAAATTATACCGCCCGTCCAGCAGACCGTGCCGTGGATGGTAGCCACGGTCGATGTCGGCAAAGGTATCGAATTGAAGCGTCGTATGCTCCAGGGCGGGTGCAATATTGGCGGCCTGCTCAACACGCGCTGCGATAATCTTGTCGTCAAAGTTAGCAATTGCCGGGTTCACATTGGCGAAGCGGATGTTTGCAACGCCCTTCAAACCATTGTCCTTCACGAATTTATCTATTTCACCGAGCCGCCCGGATAAATCATCTTCCAGATTGACCTGAAAGACGAGCGCCCTGATGGTGCCCTTCACGTCTATTTCTTTCAGCGCCGGGAGCAACACGTCCCGGTCTTCCCATTTAAAACCAAAGCTCACCGAATGGGCGAAGGTTGACCCGTGTTTTGGCTCATCGGCAGAAGAATGGAATTTTCCAAGATGAACTTCGGGCCCATTTCCAGGTTCGAAACCTGACAGGGCATCCCCTATATCCAACAGGTCCGCGCGGCATGTCACTAATTCCACGGCATCGATCAAATGGGTGTTCTGGCAACATTTCTCCCAGAGCGCGGGACCCGGTACGCCAGCGCAGAAAAAGGTGAAGCTGCATCCAGCGGAGTGAAAGTCCTGAACTCGAGCGCCATACTCCTCGCTGACAAGGTCGCAAAGGGGTGTTCTGACGCGCGTGATGCCCATCTGCCACAGACGCAATAATGGATAGTCGTTACGCGCGCGTTTGCGTGAAAACTCTTCCATCGGTCCGTTGTAGGGCATGTCCATGGATCTGACCCAACCATGGCGCAAATGCACAGTGACAGGGTTGGCCGCGTTGCCATTCGAGATCATGTCCGGCGTGGCGGATGCACCTTCATCGAGCCCTCGCCCTTCGGTCGGATAAACCCTGAGCCGGTGTCCGTGCTCGAAGACATCGATCATCGCGTAGCTGAACTTGCCCTCATCATTGCGCCCGTATTCAGGTGCGGGCCCGATGCCATAGAGTTCGCTATAGTCCTGCCGCGTAAAACTCGTCGGGGGCAGGCAGTAAAGTTTCACGCCCGCAATCCGGTTGAAGAAAAACTGGTGCACATGACCGGAAAAAACAGCCTCCACATTGTGGCGCTTGAGCAGGGCAAGCAACCAGGACCGGCCCGGCTCGCCGTAATTGTCATAGTGGGAAGGTTCTGACGCTTCGTCGATGAAAGGCGGGTAATGAGAAAACAGGAGTGTCCTGTCCGCGTCATTCTCGGCCAGATCCTTTTCAAGCCACTGGCGCTGGACGTCCTCATAGCTGTTGCCTGCATTGACAAGGGACGAGTTCACAATAACGAAGTGCACGCCGCCATGGTCGAAACTGTAGTGGCTGGGGCCGAAATATCTCTCGTAAATATCGACGCTGTGTTTATCGACTGGCGCCGCCGGTGTGGCTGGCATGGGCTTGTCGCCAACATCATGATTGCCCGGTACAAAGCGCAGTCCCCTGTCTATCGGCTCATGGATTGACAGGGCTTCCTCCGCAGCCGGGCCGTAACTCGGCAGATTTGGAAGCGGATGCACCATATCGCCCAGGTGAATGGTGAAGTCGGGGGTATGCCGGGCAATCGCCGCGACCGCATAGCGGGCTCTCCCGTTGGCCAGTTCATTGACGGCGAAAGGGGAGGACTTGTCGCCTTCCGGCGGTCGGATATGAGTATCGGTGATAATTGCGAAAGTGAACAGGAGGGGACCGGCCACATGGCGATCAGCGATGAATTGCGACGTTTCAGGCATGTTGAATTGCGTATCCTCTTCCCTTCAAGGCAAGTTCCGGTTTGCGCCGCAGGTCACCGCCGTGAGCGGGCCCGGCCTTGTTTTGTAATCTCATTTTCGTCGTCCGATATAGTGGAACAGATTCCAGTTTGAGCTAACGCAATGCCTGTTTCATCCGGGGAAACTACCGCACGAACCTGGACGAAGCTACTGAGTTACCGTGACAGTGCCCTCGCGATTACGTACATATCTACAAACAGCGCCAATCTGCCGGCAGGACAAGCGGGCAACAATGATACGCGCCGGCGATGGTGTCTTCTTCTGCCGCTCACTTCAGCGCGCTGGTCACGCGCTGATCCCGCAAAACTAATGGAGCGCGCCTCGAAAGGGGCGCGCTTTCTGCATTTGTCAAACTTGGAAAGAACAATGTCCGCTTTGGGTCAAAAGTAGACATCAAAGGGCATTGTCAGAGTAAATTGGATTGAGCCTCCTGGCGAGGTTCTTTAGCCTCCGGCAATGCAAAAACCCCCCGTTATTTCAACAGTTCGCCCGAGGTGATCCGCCTCGCGGTGATGATGTACGTTCGTTATCCGCTGTCGTTGCGGCAGGTTGAGGACCTGCTCCATGAGCGTGGCATTGATATCTGCCACGAGACGGTTCGGTTCTGGTGGAACCGGTTCGGTCCGATATTCGCGGCTGCGATCAGGCAACGACGCATTCATCATCGGTCGTTTTCGCAATGGCGTTGGCACCTGGACGAGGTGTTCGTCAGGATCAATGGTGAGACGCATTACCTCTGGCGAGCGGTGGATCACGAAGGCGAGGTACTTGAGGTATTCGCGACGAAGCGCCGGGATCGCAGAGCTGCACTCAATTTTCTAAAGCGGACGATGAAGCGTTACGGCCGACCGCACTCAATTGTAACCGACCGGCTTGGGTCGTACCGATTGGCGATGAAGGTAATCGGCAATACCACATCTCAGGAGTGCGGCCGGTGGCTTAACAATCGAGCCGAGAACTCACATCAGCCGTTCCGGCGACGAGAGGATGCGATGGCGAGGTTCAGGGACATAAAGACCCTGCAAAAATTTTCCGCCGTCCACGCCTCGATCCATAATCACTTCAACCAGGAACGTCATCTTTACAACCGCAGGAACTTCAAACTCAATCGCTCCACCGCGCTTGCCGAGTGGCGTCAACTTGCGGTCTGAGACCGTCGGCTCATAGGGTTTCTGACACAAGGCTGCTTAAGTCTGACAATGCCAAGCGGACCTCATAGAGTTTCTCAAGAGCCCAGTTCGCACCCTCGCCTCGTCGTCTCGGTGATCATTGTTTGCCAGGCTTAGCGGCAGTTACAATACTGACGGCATAGATAAGGGATTGACCGGGAGGACCACATGAGACTGTCGCTCCGCAACAAACTGATTGCCGTCTGTTTTTCAACAACGGTCTTCACCAGTATGGCGATCATATTCGCCGTCATCGTCGGCGGGATGCTGGAACGGGCCACCATTGTCATGCTCATCATTGGTCTCGTTATCAGTCTGTTCGAGGAGTTCTACGTTCAGGGTCGTCCCGGCCGCTGGCTCCGAGCCATGCACCCGGCCAAGTCCATCGTCGTTTACAGTTTGTTGATCGTAGTTTTCGCCATGACGGTGATGGTGGTGGCCCGCGTGCTATTAGGGCCGCCCAACGAAGCCGGGGCGATGAGCGAACAACTCCACACCATGCCGCCATTGCTGATTGTTCTACCGGTAATGTTCGGCATTTCCATCACCGCGATCATGACGCTCCGTATCGTCGGTTATTTGGGCGCCAAGAACCTGTTCCACCTGATGATCGGTAAATATCACCGTCCAGTTTTGGAACGGCGGATTTTCCTTTTCCTCGACATCAAGGGTTCGACTGCCCTGGTCGAGCGCTTGGGTCCGATCAAGACCCGCGCGTTGATTGGCAAGTTTTTCTTCGACATCTCCGGCCCAATCACTGATCACGGTGGTGAGATTTACCGCTTCACCGGCGATGGCGTTGTCGCCGTCTGGGATTGGAAGCAAGGTATCATGAAAAATCGTATCGTTCGTGCCATCGATGTCATCGGCGACGCCGTCAATCGCGAAGCTGACTACTATCGATCCAAGTTCGACCACGTACCCGAATACCGCATCGGTGTTCACGGTGGCCCCATCGTCACCAGCGAAGAGGGCGACACCAAGCGCGCTATTGGTTTCTATGGCGATACCATCCATATCGCTGCCCGCCTGGAGCAGAAGGCAAAGGATCTGGACGTCGGTTGCGTCTTGTCTGGAAACATTGCCGAACACCAAGTCGGCCTCGGCGACCGGTTACGCCTCATCGGCGACAAGCCGGTTCGTGGCATCTCGGAGCCAATTAAGGTTTATGAACTTAGGCGGAACATGTGAGGTATGTCCGCTTGTGATGCATTAAATGGCTCCCACCATCGTCACCGGAATGTCCGCTTATGGCTATTAGCGGACATTATGAGGGGGTGCCCAACATGTCCGCTTTCGGGGGTAAAGCGGACATTGTTAGTGCGTGCGATTGATGTCCGCTTTGGGGTATGAAGCAGACATATAGGACCACTACTTTGAATGTCTGCGTTTAGGCGGAAAACCCAAATCTTAGGCTATGGACTTATTTTTAGCAGTTTTGGGCCAAGTTAAATGAGTTCGGTATAGGTGGCTTCGTGCCCCCGCAACCAGCGTTACTTGCGCCCCCGTTTCCATGGAGCGGGGATTTTTGTTTGTGAGATTGATGAGGGCTGCAAGCTGACCAAATAACTCAATTTTTAGGGTACCGCTTTCGGGCACAAGCCGGACTTCTTCGATCAATCCCTGAATGGCCTGAGCAGCGTCCGCACGTGTGTTCTCCTCATTGAGGGATTCCGCCAGAGTGGCGACCTTCTTGCGGTACACCTCGGCCAGATTTGGATGCAAACGCGGCATGGGCGCGGGTGTGTGTTCCTTCTGGCTGAAGAGATCGCTACGCCGATCCTCCAGGGTGGCCATTTCATCCTTCACGGCGGCGCCGGGAACGCCCGCTTTGATGGCCTCTATCACCCTTTGGATGTCGCGCTCGGTCTTTTCTATGTCACGTTCAATACGGTCGCGATCCATATCGTGTTCGCCGGCTTGACGGTTTACTTCCCGGTGGAACTCCTCAATGAACGTCTTGACCATATCTGGGTGCATCAGGTGATGCCTGAGTCCATCAAGAACCCTGGCTTCCAGATTGTCCCGCCGCACGGTCAGCAGATTGTCACAGGTTCCCTTGTTGCGGGCGGTGGAGCAACCATAATGGGTCTGGCTGATCTTGGAGAACCCGCCGCCGCATGTTCTGCACTTGAGAAGACCTGAGAGAAGATAGCGTGGGCGGCGAGCCCGTTCCGATCTAATCCCATCGTGTTCAGTCATGACACGAGACCGGGAGTCCTGCTGGCGTTCCTTGACCAGGTTCCAAAGGTCATCATCGACAATGCGAAGGTGCGGCACCTCCTCGATGATCCATTTGGCTTCCGGGTTGAGCCGGGCCTGGCGTTTTCCGGTATCGGGATCTTTGACAAAATGCTGCCGGTTCCAGACCAGGCGGCCGATATAGAGTTCGTTGTTGATGATCCCCGTCCCGCGCCACCAGTTGCCGTAGATGGTAGAGGGACCCCAAGTTTTGCCGGCGGGACCGGGGATCGCTTCCTTGTGGGGGCTGGTCAGAAATGCAAACAGCGATCATTCCGGGTTGCGGTTCCACCTACGCCACGAAGCCGGCGACGCGATCAATCATCCAGTAGGCGGCCAGGCTCCCGGCGAGATAGGCTGCCGGGCGTGCGAAGTGCAGCGGGATGACGCCTTCCTCACCAATCTCGCCATCGCGCTGGATCACGCCCAAAACTGCGAGCGTAGCAATCACGCCGACGAGCAGTGTAACAAACAGAATTTGCCCGACCTCGACGCCGACATTAAAGAAGAGAAGCGCTGCTGGAATCTCAGTCTGTGGCAGGCCGATTTCACTCAGTACGCTGGCAAACCCGAAGCCATGCAACAAACCGAACGAGCCTGCCACCGCGATAGGAAAACGCCAGGTCAGAGTGTCGCGCCTCTCCCGCGCGATCTCCGTCGCAAGAAAGACGATTGAAAGAGCAATCGCGGCTTCCACCGGCGGGACGGGCACGCGTACCAGATTGAGCGCCGCCAGCGCCAGGGTGATTGAGTGGGCGATGGTAAAGCCGGTAACGGTGATCAGGATACGCCGCCAGGTGCCAGCGATCAGCACAAGGCAGGCTACAAACAGGAGATGGTCGTAACCTTTCAGAATGTGCTCAACGCCCAATATCAAATATTCCTTCGCGACCGAGACCGTGTCTTCTAGGGTCGGAACAATCCAGGCAGGCTCTTTCGGGCCCTGGATTGCGGTATGTTTCTCACCCGACAGCCGCTGAAGTCGGAACAGTGTGGAAATGGAAGGGTTATAGCGCGGGAACTCGATGCGGATCTTTTCGCCGGAAAGATCGCTCTTGCACCTATAGAGCTGGCGTTTCACCAGTCTCGTTCCGGCTGCCGGGGCCACGGCCGCGCAGACCTCCGGCATGACAACCACTGGAGACGTTACAGACAGCGCAGATGGGGGAATCTTCCAGGTCACCGCGAACGTGTTCGGTGCCTTTTCAACGATCTCCACAAAGAGCGGCCGGCTTTCGTGCGCATTCGTATCATCGACGCTGAACAGCAACGCTAGGACGGTCAAGATCGAGGCAACGAAACGCATGGATTATTTCTTCTTGTCGATGTCGGCGAGATCCCCGCGCTTCTTATCCTTCAAGTCAATAGCCACCGCGTAAGTATCGACGATCGCTTTGATGGCCTTCTCCGACTGTTGTTTCTTGCGCTCGCTCTTGAGGTCGGCCTCGACCCGTGCACGGACCTCTGTCAGTGCGGGATAGCGAGCGTCTCTTCTCTTTACGACCATGACCAGATGCGCGCCATAGGGGGACAGGAACGGTCCGCGCCAGGCACTGTCATCGGGCTCAAGCTCGAACAGGGCCCTGGTCATCGGCTTTCCGAAATGGCTCTCCACGTGATCGCGGGTGCGCTCCACATAGTTCACGCCGTAGGGGAAGCGCGCGCCATGTTTCGGCGCATCTGAAAAGGGCACTGAGCCAGCCTTGAGCTCGGCAAGCTTCGCTTTGACAAGTGCGGCAACCTCGTCGGGCTTGCGTCGCTCGGCATCGAAAAAAACATGGGTGAAGGTAATGTAGGCCTGTTCGCGATAACGCTCCTTGTTGGCTTCGTAATGCGCCTTGATGTCATCCTCGCTCAGCTTGATGACGGCTTCGGCGAACCCTTGCGTGATGAAGTCGATCTTCTGGATCATACGGCGCTTGATGAGATAGTCGTTGCGCCCCAGGCCCAGCGCTAATGCTTCGCGGTGGAGTGCTTCTTCGCGCACATAGGCGTCGATCAGATGCTTGAGCTGCTTGTCCGACATGGCGTCGAGGCGCGCCTCGGCGAGCTTCGGCTGGAAGGTCTTGGTCCGGTACTGAACGAACGTCAGCAAGGCTTCGCGGTCGACGACAATGCGTTTTGGATTATCCGTCCCGCCGCCATCGGGATTGATCGCCCCATAGAGCAAGAACAGACCCAGCCCCAGCGCCAGGAAATGCACCAATGGGTCTTTCAGGAACTTCATCAGCACCAGCTTACCCCAGGCAATTACGCGCAAACAGACCGGCCCGGAAACCCTATCACGGCGTGTACCAGATCGGCGTGGTGTAGGCGCGTTCCTGCTGGCTTGTCGGCGCATCCTTGGGGATTTTGACCCCCAGCCGAAACGCGTCATAGACATACCAGGGCGGCGTCGGGATCTCGATCACCCTTGTGTAGTAGAAGGCCCTTTGTTTGGGATCGAAGTCAGGGTCTTTCCAGACCGCGCCCAGTTGCGCGGCGCCAATGGTGTTGGTCCAGTTGGCGTTCTTGACATCCACCGTATTGCCGACCGCAGGAAGTTTGCCCTTCTTGTTCTGCTTGCGGCCACCTGACCAGGCAACGTCGTAGACTTTCTCATGGGTCTTGCCCTTGGCGTCGAGCCAGCCCTTGATGATCTGAACACGATCAAGATTGGCGCCGATCGGATCGCGAAGCGCGAACACCATGAAGGTCGGCGACTTGCCCTTGGGCGCTTTTGTCAGGTCACCGCCCATGGGCACGCCTTTTGAATATCCGGCAAATGCCGGTTGGCGGCTGTTCAGATCCTGCCTGGTATAGTCCCAGCCGCCGAAGAAGCGCACCGCCATGCGCGGGCCGGTGGTGGCGTACACTTCCTTACGGTCCATCGCATCAAAAAGAGAAGCACGGGTATTTTCCCTGGCCCAAACGGCTGTATAGCCCGACGCAACCTGCTGCCAGCTAAACAGTTCGCCATTCTCGTTTTTCATAAACGGGTGGGTCAACCGCTCCGGCGAAGGCTCATAGCCTGTATGCTTGCCGAAGAAATTGTCCTCTTCAGCAGTGGGGAGCGACGTGTGGCTGTCGGTGGCCCCGGCGATGCCGAATTTATAGGGGTTGGTGCCGAACTTCTTTTCAAGAGCCAGGCCGTTCTTCAGCGCTTCAC
>CAXMMX010000051.1:0-6630 GCA_964194535.1 uncultured Alphaproteobacteria bacterium
CGACCAGTTGCAGATGGGATAGGTCTTGAAGTGGTGGAAACGGCCATCGTCCTTGGCCTTCCAGACTTCCAGCTCATTTTCTTCTTTAAAAATGCGCACCATGATAGGGGCGTCCTCGCGCATGTTCTTCTGCGCGAGCAAAGCCTTCGCCTCAGCCGGAATCGGCATCATATGCGGCGGAACCACCTGGCTGCACCCGGCGAGTCCTGCAGCAGCAAGTGCCGCGATCAGCAATGACGGTTTGATCGATCGATCCATTGATAGTGCCCCTAATGCACACCGATCACCATCCAATAGGACAGGTTAATACGAAGTTAAGCGTGAGCGAAACCCATTGTGTTGTCACATCATCTCACCTGCAATCCACATTATAGTGAATGAGGCAGCAAGGATTTGACACTTTAAGGGTCATTTGTGGCCAAATTAGCGGCAGATGAGCAGGCGCGACTGCTTCTGGACCGGCCAGAATCAG
This sequence comes from uncultured Alphaproteobacteria bacterium, assembly GCA_964194535.1. Lineage (GTDB taxonomy): Bacteria > Pseudomonadota > Alphaproteobacteria > Rhizobiales > Methyloligellaceae > UBA2767. The sequence continues at coordinate 473 of CAXMMX010000051.1, forward strand.
TCAAAAAATGCGCCTGTTCTAGCTCTTGCAGGGCTGGGCGACAAACCTGCAGCGCCATCCTCCCCTGCGAGCCTTATGGCATGAGAATGATTTGTTCTGCGCCAGGGAATAATTGCCCCAGACCTTGCCATATTCCCAGACGGTAAAGCCGGACCAGCGTTTCACGGCAGCCGCTTTCGCAGCCGCTTTTGTTGATTGCAGGCCACTGAAACCATAGTGATTGTGAGTGCCGATGAGGACGCGGCAGACCTTGCCGTTGCTCATCTTTTCAGCCCAGGAAATGGCGTGTACCGGGGTCGTAGCTAGCAGGGCGAGCAAAGCGCACACCACTGCGACCAGGCCATACTTCAATACGCGATTGACCATGTCGTTACCAACTCTTGTTACTGATTCTTCTGTTTACGAACCTCTCATTTCAATTGAAGCACTCCCGCGCAAACCCAAAAGGACCTGAGCTTCAAGGGTCACTCTAGGTTGTTTTCTTATGAGAGTTGAAGGCGGCAAAGTGTTTCAGGAGCATGAATTTGTTGCACTTGTGGCAGAATTCACACGGTCCTTTGTGTGCTGAAAACTGTCATTCTGACTTGGGAATCAGCCACATGACGTGGAACAGGGCACCGATCTGCGCGAAACCACCTTGCCCTTCATGACATCGATTTCCTCACGGTAGCAGGTGCTGCCCTCCTGCACGATACGGATAATCCGGGTCTGGCCCTGCATTTTCTGGCACTTCGTGGTGCTGACCTGCGCCAGCCTTGTCGCTTTTTGCGCAGTCCTGGCAACTTGTGAGCGGGGCAAGGCGCGCGCATGGGCCTTGCCGATGAGCGAGAGGGACGAAACGGCCGAGGCTGTTTTCAGCCGCTCCAGGGATATCCATTCCACAATCCGGGCTGCGGGCGGCGCGATGACCTCAATCAGCACATCGCCATTGCTGCAGGCACCGACCTTGACGAGGGTGTTTTCAGTCGTTTTGACCTGCTGATAAACGATGTTCTTGGTGCAGGCGAAATTCTTGATCCACAGCCGCTGCTGCTCTTCGGCATGCTTCACCGCTTTAAACTCGATGTCGTAGACGAAGGCCTTTTAGTAATCCATACCCGTGGGGATAGCGCCGATGAGCGCACCGATCAGGGTTGGATACAGAAACAGGCGCTGCCACCATTTGCGGTTACGCGTTGCTGAAAGGGACAGCTCCGCCGCGCCAAGCGTCTTGCTCTCGCTCATGTCAGGCTCTCCTTTAGTAGCCCCGCTTCGTGCCAAAACCGGCACCGCATCCTTAAGAGTTTTCAGACCCTAAAGCTGCTCGCCGATATCGAGATATTTCTTGCGGCGGGCGGCACGGATGTTATCACCGCTCATACCGTCGAATTCCGACAGAGCTGAGGCAAGCGCCTCGCCGGTGTCGATGATCGTGCGGGCCGGGTCGCGGTGGGCGCCTCCGAGTGGCTCGGGAACGATGTCGTCGATAATGCCGAATTCGCGTAAATCCTCGGCCGTGATCTTCATGTTGGTCGCCGCATCCCTGGCGCGCCCCGAATCGTGCCACAGGATTGAAGCGGCAGCTTCGGGAGAGGCCACCGTGTAGATGGAATGCTGCAGCATGATCACCCGGTCGGCTGTGGCAATAGCGATAGCTCCGCCCGAGCCGCCCTCGCCGATGACAGTGGCGATGATCGGCACGCGCAAGTTCAGACAGCACTCGATGGAGCGGGCGATGGCTTCGGCCTGACCGCGCTCTTCCGCACCAATACCGGGATAGGCGCCCGCGGTATCGATCAGCGTGAGAACCGGAACGTTGAACCGGTCGGCTAATTGCATCAGCCGGATGGCCTTGCGGTAGCCTTCGGGCCGCGCCATGCCGAAATTGTGCTTGAGCCGGGATTCCGTGTCGGAACCCTTTTCCTGGCCGAGCACCATGACTGGACGGCCCTGGAACCGGCCGAGTCCGCCGATCAAAGCATGGTCCTCGGCAAAGTAGCGGTCGCCCGCGAGCGGCGTAAACTCCTCTAGCAGGGCATCGAGATAGTCCACGAAATGGGGGCGCTGCGGGTGGCGGGCCACCTGGGTTTTCTGCCACGGGCTGAGTTTGGAATAGGTGTTCTGAAGCGCGTCGTTGGTCTTGGCTTCCAGCTTGGCGATCTCATCGGAAAAGGAAACATCTTCACCACCGGTTGTTAGGGCGCGAAGCTCTGCAACCTTGTTTTCAAGCTCGGCAATGGTTTTCTCGAAATCGAGATACGTACGCATCATGTCTACTTCTCAGCCTGTCCGATTGATCGATTATAAGCGAGTCCGTCCCATCAGATGACTCATATTTCAATTGTGGCGGTTCAATGACGCCTGTGAAGCCCTTGTGAAGACTTATTCACATATCAGGCTACCCGGTCATCCACCCTTGCCACCAAGTCCATTACGGCCCTGGGCCAGAGGATGGTGCTGATGCACCAGGGTGCGCAATCGCTCCTCCAGTACATGGGTATAGATCTGGGTGGTTGAAATATCCGCATGACCCAGGAGCTGCTGTACGGATTTGAGATCCGCCCCGCGCTCCAGCAAATGACTGGCGAAGGCATGGCGCAAAACATGCGGCGAAATGGCGTCCGCATCGAGCCCGGTCTCGCGCGCGAGCGCCTTCAACTCCTGGGTAAAACGCTGGCGCGTCAGGTGCCCCTGCCTGGCGCGGGAGGGGAACAGCCATTTTGATTTGGCGTCACTGCCACCTGCCTCACCAAGGGCGTGGGTGTAGGCCGCATGGGTTGAAATGGCCTTCGCCGTCAACGGAACAAGGCGCTCTCGCCCGCCTTTTCCGCGCACCATGATGACACGCTCGCCCGCGCTCAAAGCCGAGCGCGGCAGGGATACGAGTTCGCTCACCCGCAATCCGGACGCGTAGAGAACCTCCATAAGGCAGCGCAGACGCAGTGCCTTCAGCAACTTTGCCCCGCGCGCCACTGCCGCGCGCTGCTCTGCTTTTTCGAGGAGTTTATCCACATCCTTGACGCTCAGCACCCTGGGCAGGGGCTTTGCCAGTTTCGGGCTCTCTATGGAGGCCGCGGGGTCGTCGCTGCGGATGCCTTCGCCATAAAGAAAGCGGAAGAACTGGCGCAGGGACGAGAGCTTGCGCGCACGGGACGAAGCGGCAAGACCGCGCTCTGATATTGTCTGCAAAAAAGAGACGATATCACCAGGCGTGGTGCTCGTTGCGTCATGTCCGCGCATCTTAACCACGTTCAGAAAATCTTCCAGATCGCGCCGGTAGGCATCTAGCGTATTGGACGCAGCGCCGCGTTCCGCGCTCAGCATTTCAAGGAATGAGTCCAGATGACGCGCGCCGCCGCCAGGCTGTATCCCGGATTTGTTCATGAACGCGCGCCCTCCGCCCGAGATACGCGTAACCGGAAAACCGTCGCTCGGGTCAGTTTCTCTGCAGTTTCAGATTACGCACCGGCGTGCTGATTTCCTTTGGCTCCGGCTCAAAATAGGTGGCAAGCACATAGAGCGTGCCACTGCCTATCCCGCCGAGCACGGCCAATACAAAGAGTAATCGTAACAGGCTTGGCATTTAAAAATTTACCGCCGCGATAATTAAGCAATTGCCCTGACAACCATGAGACACCACATATCCTGATACTTGCCGCCACTGGTGCCGTTGGGCTATTCCAATAGGCATCTTCTGAACGGCAAAGTAAAAGACGTTGCGGGCCACTTGCAACCCGCATGAAGCCGCAGAGCGGAAGAAAGAAAATTTAACATGCCTTCCAGGGTCCAATCACGCAAGCGCGCTGACAATGAAAGCAGGGTCAGGGCTATACGCAAAAGCCTGGGATCCAGCAGCGTGGTACTGATCGGGCTGATGGGCGCGGGAAAGACAGCCATTGGCCGGCGTCTCGCCACCCGGTTGGGATTGAACTTTGTCGATGCGGATACTGAAATCGAACACGCGGCAGGCAAAAGCATTTCCGATATATTCACCGATCATGGGGAGATCCATTTCCGAAATGGCGAGCGCCGGGTGATCACGCGGCTTCTGGGCGATGGCCCGCAGGTTCTTGCAACAGGCGGTGGCGCCTATATGAATGATGAGACGCGCAAGACCATTGCCGAATGCGGTGTTTCAGTATGGCTGAAAGCTGATTTGAAAGTCCTTATGGAGCGGGTGGTCCGGCGCGATCACAGACCGCTGCTGAAGATCAAAGACCCCGATGCTGTAATGAAGCGCTTGATGGATGAGCGCCACCCGGTCTATTCCAGCTCCGATATCACGGTGAGGAGCAGAGACGTGCCGCACGAGGTCATCGTGGATGAAATCATGGCCGCACTGGCTAGGCACCTGAGTTGAAGCAGGTGAAGGCGTAACAGATATTGAGAGGTTGGCGCGGCCCCTATGGACGCGGAGCCAAATTTGCAAGACGACCAAAATTCGAACCTGCGCACCGTGCCGGTGGGGCTGGGTGCGCGCAGCTATGACATTGTCATTGGCAATGGATTGCTGGCCCAATCGGGGGCGTTGATTGCCAAACATTCCGGTACGGCAAAATGCGCCATCGTCACCGACAGCAATGTGGCGGGACTTCATCTCGACGCGCTCACAGCCGGTCTTGGCGATAAGTGCCCGCATGCCGGCACGGTCACGCTTGCGCCCGGCGAGGCAACAAAATGTTTCACCGAGCTGGCGCGCTTGAGCGAAAATCTGTTGGAGCTGGGCATCGAGCGCGGCGACCTTGTTATCGCCTTCGGCGGCGGGGTCATCGGCGACCTTGCAGGCTTTGCCGCGGGCATTTTGCGCCGGGGTGTGAATTTCGTACAAATCCCCACATCGCTGTTGGCGCAGGTGGATTCCTCCGTTGGCGGCAAGACCGGCATTAACACGCCCCAGGGCAAGAACCTCATCGGCGCCTTCTATCAGCCGCGGCTGGTCATTGCCGATACCGATGTGCTGGAAACCCTGCCCGAGCGCCAGTTCCGCGCCGGTTATGCGGAGATGGCCAAATACGGCCTGCTGGGCGATGCGGATTTCTTCGCCTGGCTTGAGAAAAACTGGGCTGAGGTTTTCTCCGGCGGCGCGGCGCGCATCCAGGCGATCGAAACCTGCTGCCGGGCCAAGGCCGCCATCGTGGAGGCTGATGAGCGCGAGGAGGGCAAACGCGCGCTGCTCAATCTGGGCCACACTTTCGGCCACGCGCTGGAAGGGTTTGCCGGATATTCGGACCGGCTGCTTCATGGCGAGGCTATTTCCATCGGCATGGCGCTGGCGTTCGAATTTTCAAATGAGCTCGATCTGTGCAAGGGCCAGGACGCGCAGCGCGCCATCCGGCATCTTGAAACCGTTGGCCTGCCGACAACGATCGGTCTAATCCCCGGCGGCACGCCAGCACCTTCCGAACTCATGGCCCTCATGGCTCAGGACAAAAAGGTGCAAGCCGGCGTGCTCGCCTTCATTCTCGTGCGCGGTATCGGTGAGGCCTTTGTCGAACGCGGTGTGGATATGGAAAAACTGCAGGACTTCCTCACACGAAAATGTAGCGGAAAATGACCCCAGAGTATGATCCAATATTATTGACCCATTTGACCGGTCATTCACGTCTGCTGGCCTGGCAGGCTTCACGCCGTAGTCTGACCCGACCACAAGTGAAGCATAACGCCGCCCAGCGGGGGTGAATGACCGGCCTTCGGTGGGCCAGATCAGCCCATCGGCGTTGTTACACAACTTGCCCGATACGCAGGCATCGCGCTGCGTTGCGTGCCTAGCCGAGTGGACTGATTTGGCATCATCAAATGGATCAATATTAATGGATCATACTCTGGGAATAGCTCTTCTGGTAGGCGCGATCCTGCTGCTGATACTCATCTCGGCCTTCTTTTCCGGTTCGGAGACGGCCCTCACGGCCGCTTCGCGCGCGCGCATGCATGCCCTGGAGCAGGACGGCTCCGCCCGCGCCCGGCTGGTAAGCCGTCTGATTGAAAATCGGGAGAGACTGATCGGCGCCATCTTGCTTGGCAACAACCTGGTCAACATTCTCGCTTCGGTTCTGGCCACTAGCCTGTTTCTTTCGGTCTTTGGCGAGGCCGGGCTGGTGTACGCCACCCTGACGATGACCGCGCTTGTGCTCATTTTCGGTGAGGTGATGCCAAAGACCTATGCGATCGCCAACCCGGAA
>CAXMMX010000052.1:0-5526 GCA_964194535.1 uncultured Alphaproteobacteria bacterium
TCGGGCTTCTGAACCCTGATCGCTCGCCTTTTCAGCATCTGCATTCAACCCATGCGAAAAATCTTCGCGCTTGGCCATGATCGCTCTCCACCATTCGTTTTCTTATTCAGTTCTTCAACTGCAATCCTGCAACACAAATGACGGCATGATCGACCTACCCGCAGTTCGCCGAAGCGCGCGTCATTGGTTACCAGAATATTAACGAGAAGATTTCATCCGCGCTTGCCCGAAATCAATTCGCGGTTAACATTTCTACATAACCCGCTGTATAGTTATTACGATTTTTGGCGGTTCCGCATTGCGAACTTAAATCGGGCCTCAAGGACAACAAATGTTTTGGAACTGGAGCACCAATCGTGGAGCTGAAATCGACATGGCTGGAGCCGCGACAGCGCATCCTGCAGCGTGCGGGTAAACGTCTTTCAATACAATTGGAACGCGAATTCTGGGATCAGCTCGAAGTCTGCGCCAAAGATCAGGGTCTTAAACTTTCGGAACTGGTCTTCGAATTGGTTGCGAAAAACCCTGACACGAACCGAAGTTCGCTGCTTCGAACCTACTGTGCAAGATGGATGCGCAACAAGCTCCTGAGGGCTCATCTTGCAAGTTCAAACGCTGACATACAGGCGTTGCTCACGACATGCCCGATGCCCTGTGTCGTGATCACGCGGGAAAAAAAACTGGTTGCTCAAAACGGCGCATTTTCAGACAAGATACTGGGATCGCTTGTTGCCCCGGACCAGTGGGAAGATGCGGATAACATTATCCGCTTCTCCCTCGGGAAGCCGATCGACAGGATCATTCGCGACTTGACGGATGGGTCGGCACAGTATGTTGAAACCAATGTGGCGTTCACCCGCGGATCGGCGATTGTGCAGAGGATCGGAAGATTTTGTCTGTTGCACCGGCGCACGTCAACGGCATCGCCGCTGCTATGTTATCTGGATAAGCAGCGCGCGCGAAGGTAGCACCACATCTTGGTCGATCACCAGGTGTTGCCATCATTATGATGTTGATTGTTTTTCCTTGCTCTGTGGCCTGGATCTTTCTCGACCGGCTTTTCCGGTATCGGTCTTTTGCGCAGTCGTCCCCGACGATCCACTTTTCCCCCTGGTTGCATCAGGGGTTTTTTTGCTATTTCCCTCAGCCGATTTCCCAAGTCTTGTTTCGGTGACCTGGACGCTTGGACTGGTTGCCAGCGTTGGTGTAACGATGTTTTTGATCGGGTTGACAGAAACGGGACCGGTTTTCCTGGCTCCGGTTTTGTCACGCAGCATCTTCAGAATGGAGTCTCTGGGACCATCCGCAATCACCGTGCCGTTATCGATCACGATGAGACGCTCAACCAGGTTGAGCATGGCGTGACGATGGGTCGTGATAATTAATGTCTGATCTGGCCGGAACGCGGTTTTCAGTCGCTCGATCAATGCGCGCTCAGACGCCATATCCATAGACCCTGACGGTTCGTCCAGAAAAACAATATGCGGGTCGAGCAGAAAGGCCCTGGCGAGCGCAATCGTTTGACGCTGACCGCTGGATAAAAAGCGTCCGGTCTCGCCAACCGACATATTAAAACCCTGCGGGTGCAACTTTACAAACTCCGAGACACCCGCCAGATCAGCGGCGCGGACCACCAGATCATCAGATACGTAAGGGGCTCCGAGCGCGATATTGTCCCGAACAGAGCCGTGAAACAGGGCAGAATCCTGAGACACGAATGCGACATTTCGCCGGATCTCGCTCGGATGGTATTGCCGGATATCCACGCCATCCAAAAGGAGCGAACCCTCGCTCGGCACGTAAAGACGCGCTATGAGTCGTCCCAGTGTCGTCTTGCCCGACCCTATCTTGCCAATAATCCCGATCCGTTCGCCAGGTTCCACTTTCAGCGAAAATTCCCTGAGTGCGGGGGCCTCGGCTCCAGGATAGGTGAAACCGAGCTTATCAAAAACAACCGATCCGGTTTCAACGGACCTGTCGAGATGGCGTCCCTGGCCTTCATCTTCACCGGGAACCGACATGATCTGGTTCAGAACGCCAAACGAATGGAAAGCCTGCTGGGACCTGGCGATGGTACCGGCAATCTGTCCCAATGGACCGACCGCACGGCCCGAAAGAATAACCGCAGCGATAATCGCCCCGGGGGAGATTTCACCCTTATCGAACAGATATACACCCATGATGATCACCCCAACTGTTACGAACTGCTGCGCGAACGAGGTGAAGTTCATGCCGAGGGCAGATATAGACCTCAGTTTCTCAGTCGTCCGCGCATTCTGGCCAACAAACTGCTCCCAGCGCTTCTGGAACTGGCTCTCGGCGCGCGAAGTTTTGATACTTTCAAGGCCCGTAAGTGTCTCAATCAAAAGAGAATGGCGATGCGTCGCCTCGGATTGGGCTTTTCGAACTATCTTATGCAGCGGGATTTGTAACAGGCCACCGACAATCAGGACAAGCACGACAGCGACAGCAGGGGCAAGCGCGACGAGACCGGCTATTTGATAAATAATGAATATAAACAGCCAGATGAAGACAAAATCAGTGAGAGTCACTACGGTGTTTGAGGTAAAGAACTCTCGAACAATCTCGAAATCTCGTAACTGATTGGCAAATTCACCCGTTTTCAGAGGCCTCTGGCTGAGATCCAGATTGAGGACATGGGCAAAGAGTCGACTCGCCAGGAGAATATCTGCCCGACGGCCCGCGTTGGAGATCAGACCGTTTCGTAATGTTTTCAGGAAGAAGTCGAAGGTTATTGCGATTGCAATGCCAATTGCCAGCACCCAAAGCGTCGATATTGCCTTGTTCGGAAGGACACGATCATACACATTCATGATGAACAGAGGCGCCGCGAGCGCCAGAGTGTTGATCAATGCCGCTGCAATCAGGATTTGCAGATAGTTCGGCCAAAGAGGTTTAACAGCACTCCAGAACCAGTCCCTGGCAGAAGTTCTGTCGGTTCCGTTTTCAGCCCCCTCAAACTGGTATTCGGGTTTCACAAGAATGGCGTAGCCTGAATAACTTTCCGCAAGCTGTGCCGCTTTTAATAAGACCACACCCCGTCCTGTCTCGGGCATGACCAACTTGGCGTCACCGTTGGGTTCTAATTTCACAACAACGACAGCTTCATCACCCTTAAGAAGCAGGATGACAGGAAGCAGAAGTGCATTGAGTTTATCTACAGGACGACGAACGACTCGTGCAGATAGCCCGGCTCGGGCCGCAGCGCGTTGAAAAAGACGAGGTGTCAGTCTGCCGTCAGCAAGAGGCAAACCTGACACCAGAGCCGCGGGCGGAATGGACCGGTGATAAAAACGAGCGACAAACTCGAGAGCACCGAGCAAGCCATCCGAGAATATCCCATCTGCAGCGAGATCGCGCGGGGATTCAGCTTCCGCTGGATTTCGTTCTGGAATTACGTCCGCCATTTCTCACGCTGGACGGACTGTCCGCCCTAAGAGATCCCTCCGCTCACACGCCAAGCGAGAACGTCTATTGTTGTCGCATGAGAATCTTAACCTATCGTGAGCGTCGGGTATACCAGCCAGTTCTTGGCGTGTAACGCCTCTCGGTTTCTCCATCCGGGGTATCCGGAACACCGTGCTCTGCTATGGCATACGCCACCGATTTTGTCGGGGCCTGGATATTAAGGGCATTAAGCAGCATGCCAGCGGCGCCAAGCACCCTGTATTGGGCGAACTCCAGGGCGCCGCGTGCGACCTCAACACCAAGCTGAGTGTTGAAACGCGTGTTCTGGGTATCAAGCAGGTCAAGCAACGAACGATCACCGACCTTGAACTGCTCGGAATAAGATTCAATAAGCCGCTCACTGCTTGCAAGCTGATCTCTCAAGCGTGCATAACGGCGTCGCTGCTGTACCATCCGTTCCCATGAGAGGCGCACAGACTCTTCGACTTCACGATGGGCCTTGCGCAAACCCTGCCGCTCCTCGTCGGTAACACGAACCTGCTCTTGCACGTTGGCACGATCAATACCGCCCTTGAAGATATTCCAGCGCATAACCAGTTCGGCCCGCCATTCCGTCTCACGTCCCAGGACACCGTCCAGGTCATAACCCTGACGGCCTGTCAACTCGAGATCCAGTTTGGGATAGTATTCACTCCGCGCCTTTGTAATCATCGCCCTGGCCGCATCTATATCGGCTTTTTCGGCCAGGATGATCGGATTGCCTTTACGAGCAATTCCTATCGCCTCCGAAAGAGTTTTGGGCAACAGGGCCTCGATGCTTCCCGGTTGCTGAAAGCTGTCAAGCGGCTTGCCCACCGCTTTGTAGAAGCGGATCTTCGCGCTATTCAGATCTTCGGTGAGTTCAATCTGCCTCGCTTGTGCCGAATAAAGACGCTCCTCAGCCTGCTGGGTGTCAGCCACAGATATGGAACCGCTTGTTTGGCCTTCCTTCAAATCGCTCAAGATGCGCTTATGATATGCAATATTGTCATCTGCAAACCGGACAACATCGATTCTTCGTCCGACCGTGATATACTCGCGCACAACATTCAGAGAAACCGTTTCAGCTCGCTCATTGATACGATGCGAGGCACTATCCACACGTGCCGCCTGGTGGTATCGCTCGCCGCGACGGTCATGTCCGTCAAACAGGCGCTGGGTGATGATACCACGAACTTCCCTGCGATCATGCCAGTCGTCGGTGCCGGCGGCCCGTGTTCCAGGACTGGAATAATCCTGTTGACCGTATCGGGCTTCGGCATCGGCCTTCGGCAAATAGAGGCCCTTTGCCTGCTCGAGTTCAAATTCCTGGGCTTCCCGGTTGGCAATTGCCTCGCCAACTTCTGGATTGGATTCCACTGCAATCTTGATGGCGGATTTCAGAGAAATGGCATGCGCGGCGCCTGGCAACAGCGCAGCTGCGCAAACGCTTGCAAGTAATGCGCTACGCGCGCGGCGCAACACCGGCGTCATCAATCGAGCTAAATTTAAAATTGAAGTCACATCACCGTCCCCAACTAGAAATTAAAAACTCGAGTAACCCCACACACATCGACTGTTAAGAAGGCAAATCGTTTGTTCTTTTGCCCTTTCTCATTCGCTGAACGCTATTTTTGTTCTCAATGTCCAGCGAATCGCCAATACGCAAAACTACCCAGTCGTCGGATTAGCTAACACCTTATGGCCATAAAATTAAAGCTCCCAAACGACGCGTCGCCTACATTATCAAAACTGTGTTGCACATTCGCCACATGCAAAATCACGTTTAGCCGACATCAGAAAATACAATCAGTGTGCATATTGATCTATTTTCGACTTGCACCAAACATATTCGACTCATACCAAAATGTCTTTGTCAGAAAACCTTGAATTGATTAAGTCGTGTCGTATAGGTGACTTTCAAAAATCTTTAAAAAAAACACAGAATAGCCAATCAAAAAAGAATGCTTACACAATTTAACTCTTTTTTCTGGAAGAAGATTTGGCTGGGGCGGCAGGGATCGAACCTGCGAATCACGGGATCAAAACCCGTTGCCTTACCACTTGGCTACGCCCCAA
>CAXMMX010000053.1:0-9852 GCA_964194535.1 uncultured Alphaproteobacteria bacterium
TAGAAACCAGTTGCTACCTATATGCTACCTTTTAGGGAAGTAGCAAATATCAAATTCAGGCTAACCTATTGAAATGATTGGCGCGCCAGGAGGGATTCGAACCCCCGACCCCCAGATTCGTAGTCTGGTGCTCTATCCAGCTGAGCTACTGGCGCCAACTGCGAGGCTCAAGCTTAAATACGGGGATAACTCCCGCGTTCACGCCTTGCAAGATTTACGCGCAGCCCCAGGAAAGATGACCAGTGCAGCGCGCGACGCCCTATTTAGGGCTTGCGCCCCACAAAGGCAAGAGACGGGTCAGGCCCGGAGTGTTTCGGGAAAAGTGGGAACCGGTTTTCCGATAAGAAGCACGGTAAAAATAACAACGAGGGTCAGGTTTTGATTCAATCAAAATCGAAAAGACCCCGGCGTGAGATCAGGCCGAAGCCGATGTCTGCGACTTGTGAAGCTCGACCACACGGTCCGGCAAGGTGATGCGGAACGTGGTCCCCGGCCCCTCGTCCAGAAGCGCGATCTCCCCGCCATGGGCCTGGATCAATTCCGCGGCGATGGCCAGCCCGAGCCCGGTGCCGCCTTTACGGGCAGAGCCCTGGAAGGGTTCAAACAGGTGCGCGCGCGCCTTCTCCGGAACGCCTGGCCCGGTGTCGCTTACATCGATCGTAACCACCGTGCCAGTGCGCTGCGCCGAGACGGTAATCTGCGGATTCGTGCCGCCATATTGAGTCTCGACCGCCTGCAGCGCATTGCGGGCCAGATTGCTCAACACACGATATAGCTGGTCGCGGTCAACATCGGCTTCAAACGATGCATCTACGTCAATGCGCCAGGTGAAAACGTGTGATCCGCTCAGCCCCAAAGCGTCGCCGACTTCCTCGACCAGCGGCTTCAGGGCACACATGGTGCGCACCGGTTCCACTTCCTGGGCGCGGCCGAATTTCAATGTATCGGTACACAGCCGGATCGCCCGGTCCAGCGAGTTGATCAGCTTTGGCGCCATGCGCTGCACCAGCGGGTCCTGAACACCGCCGAGCCTGTCGGAGATAAGCTGTGCGCTTGCCAGCATGTTGCGCAGATCATGATTGATCTTAGAAACAGCAAGGCCAAGGGCCGCCAGCCTGTTCTTCTGTTGCAACGTTCCACTGAGTTCGTGCTGCATATGGGCGAGTTCGCGTTCCGCGGTGCCAACCTCGTCGCGCCGCCCCGAAGGAACAATCACGCGTGCCGGGTCTTCGGGATCCTCGCCAAAGCGCACCATGGAGTGGGTGATGCGCATCATGGGCTGCACCAACATCAAATTCAGCGCCAGATAAACCAGCGCCGCGGTGATCATGGAAATGATGATCGAGAGACCGAGAATACTCAGCCCGAAATTGATCATCGCCGTTTTCAGCGGGTTTTGCTCAACGACAATCTCGATAAACTGACCTGCCCCGAAACCCGGCTGCCCGACCACGCGGATATATTGCCCCGAGGGCGCAACATATACGTTAAGCGCGTCCCAGATGAGCTCAGCCCAGCCTGCATGGCGCAGATCATAATGCCCGGCAATGGCCGTCGGCATTTCGCTTTGCAGAATGAGATTGCGGGAATCCCCGCGCTTGAGCGCAACCGCATGAACCTGGGCATTGCGCAGCAACTCGATGCGCGCCGCCAGTGGAAACTCCTCGCCAGGCGCTGCTGCAAGCGCCGCAATCTGCGCGGCGCCGAGGCGCTCCATCAGCCAGTTTTTACGGAAATTCGCAACCGAGGGCACGAACACCAGAACTTCCGCGACCATTACAAACACGATGGTCAGGATCAGCAGCTTGGCGGAAAGCCCAAACCACGCAGAGCCCGCCGGGTTTTTCACCCGGTTAGAACTGGCCTGTTCAGAGTCGCTGCCGGCGCTGAATGTTTCGTCGTTCTCGGACATTTGTATAAATACCCCATTTTTACCCAGGTCATGACTCTAACCCAATATACGGAGCCAGCCGATAATGCGGCGGATCATCGGGTTCGTCAAACTCGGCGCATAATATTGGTAAGCGGCGCGTTTGCTGATTTCCGACAGGGTGGGGTAGGCGAACACGATGGAAGTGATGGCTCCGATCTTCATTTTCTTCGACATGGCCATGACCCAGAGCTGAATCAGCTCACCGGCATGTTCACCAACGATTGTGGCGCCGAGGATGCGCCCGCGCTTTGCCGTCACCACCTTGATCATCCCCTGGGTCGCATGTTCAGCCTGCGCACGGTCATTTTCAGCATAGGGCCAGCGCAACACACGAATGTTTTTATGCTTTTCGCGCGCTTGCTCTTCGGTCATGCCCACATGAGCCAGCTCCGGCTCCGTATAGGTGACCCAGGGAATTTTCGAGCTGTCCACCTTGACGGGCATCCGGAACAACGCATTCCGGATGACGATGCCGGCATGATAGTTGGCCATATGGGTGAACTGCAGCCCGCCGGCGATATCGCCAACCGCGTAGACGTGCTTGTTGGTGGTCTTCAGCCCAGCAGTCACCTTGATGCCCTTGCGGTCGAACTCGATACCAGCCTGTTCCAGTCCGATACCCTCGACATTGGGCTGCCGGCCTGCCGCAACCAGCAGGTGGCTCGCGTCGATTTTACGTTCCTCGCCGTCTTCGGTGATAACCGCGCGCGCACCGGTACGGGTCTTCTCCATCCGTTCAATGCGGATACCGGCGCGGATATCGATGCCTTCACTTTTGAGTTGTTTGAGAACGATGGCGGTGAGTTCCGGGTCGTCCTTGCCCAGCGGCGTGAGGCCTTCCAGTACGGTAACCTTGGCGCCCAGACGATGATGCGCCTGAGCCAGCTCCATGCCGATGGGCCCGCCGCCGATGACCATCAGATGTTCCAGCGCCTTCTTGTTGTCGAAGATGGTTTCATTGGTGAAGAAGGGCACCTTGTCTAGACCCGGGATAGGCGGGGTGCCGGGTGAGGACCCGGCGGCAACGACAAAGCGGCGCGCCCTGATTTCATAGTCTCCCGCCATGACCGTTTTGCGATCGGTAAAACGCCCATGCGCCTCGATCACATGGACACCGAGGCCGGTAAACCGCTCAACGGAGTCCAGCGGTGCGATTGCGCCGATAACGCCATGCACATGACCATGCACGCTGGCGGGATCGACGCGTGGGTGCGCCGACGCAATGCCGAAGCGCCCCGCTTCGCGCATCATTCGCGCGACCTTGCCCGATGCGATCATGGATTTGGAGGGCACGCAGCCCGTGTTCAGGCAATCGCCGCCCATCTTGCCCTTTTCAATGAGCACAACTTCCACCCCGAACTGAGCGGCGGCGGCGGCCACCGACAAGCCACCGGAGCCGGCGCCGATGACGCAAATGTCAGGTTCAAGCAGTTCTGCCATATGAGTGTCCTCTCGCTACGCCCAACCGGGTCTGCACGGTTAGGCGGAAGCCGGGTTTTACCTGAGTTTTTTTATTATCACGGGGATCAGCGCTACCACACCAAGCGCTGCAAAGGCGATTAGCAATTCGGGCGTTACAAGCGCGCCTGCGTCAAGGGTGAACGTACAAGCCTGTGCTCCGCTGCCGGATTGGCTGTTGAGGCAATCCTGATACACCTGCTGCTGCGCTTCTATCACGCTGTCCAGCCCGACACCGGCATAAGCAAACGCAAATGTACCGGGGATAATGCCGATAAAAGTGCCAATGACATATGTGCCGAGCCCGACACCGAGCAGGGCCGGCGCCAGATTGACAAGCCAGAAGGGAAACAGCGGTACCAGCCGCAAAAACAGCAGGTAGTTGAGGGCGTTTTCCTGAAACCCGGCCCGCAGCTTGTCAAGCCTTGGGCCAGCGCGAGCAACCAGCGGCTCGCCGAAGGATGTCTTGGCAATAAGGAAGATGATAGTGGCTCCAATGGTGGCCGCGACAATGGTCGCCAGACCGCCGATCAGCCAGCCGAACAGAAACCCTCCTGTCAGGGTGAGGAACACACCGCCGGGTAAAGACAAAGCAATCACGACAATATAGATGACCATATAGGCGAGCAGGGCAATGAGGGCGTTGGCCTCGATATACCCTTTCAGCAGATCACGGTTTTCCGCGATCTGTTCGAGCGTCAGATATTTGTGCCAGCCTTGAGAAACAACCAGCGCGGCAATGCTGGCAAGAACAACCAGCGGCAATATGCGCTTTAATAAGCTGCTCCTGCCGCCCGAGGGTTGAGCTTTTTCCGCCCTGCTCATTTCGACGTCTCCTGTCTAACGCGACCCGTAAACCCGCTCATCCTATAACATCAATTTTTAGTCGTTCAGTGCCCAATCATACTCATAGCCCGCTATCTGCGTCACACCGGCAATTCTGTCCGCGAGGACGGGGCCGGCATATTTACGGATATGCGCCAGGATGCACGGAACCGAGCCGCCAAAATCCGGCCCGTACCATTCATAAAGGCTTGAGACGACTGCTTTTGAGCCGTTGAAGCGAACGCCGCGCGGAGAGTTGATGTACTCACGTGCGGCTTTCTCCAGCATGTCTTCAAGGGCTGATGCCGTATAGGCGCGGTTCGCAAGATTGGGACAGCCGACCGCGGCGCAATTGACCACATAGTGAATACGCGGATCGCGCCAGATCGGACGCAAAATTTCATGCTCGATGTCGTCAAGACTGAGCGATGCGCCCGCGACCTTCATAACCTTCTCGCGCCAGGGGCCGGGATATAATGTGAGGCGCAGGCTAATTTTCCTGATCGAGCTCACCGGATATTTGTCCGCCACGATTTCCATCGTCTTGGCATTGTACAGGTTGGTCCAGAAGGCGAACTGCTCATCGCGCGAAAGTTTCGCCGGATCGACCCCTTGCAAAAGCTTCAGATATTTTTTGAGATCGCCAAGCCCAGACGCCTTCAGGCCCGCATAGTCGAACCGGTTCAGGCCGTCCTTGTCCGCGCTCACATAAGCTTTCAGCAATCTGTCCCATGCCGAATGGTCGATTTTCTGGCGAGACTGTGGATCGTGGGCGGCAAAACGCTTACCCAGCTCTTCGGCGGCAAGGCTTTCGCGGGGGAGCACCACGGTGAGCCCCACGAAGAGCGTAATGAATGCGAACATTGCCAAACACAAAGCCCGCAGCATGAGCCAAATCCGCTCCATTCGGTGTTCCTTGACGTGGGTTGTCATAACACTCCCTACAGATTTACGAGGTCTTGCTCTAGATAACGGTTCAGCCCGTCAGATGGCACCCGCATCTCAATGGATCGTGATGTGTTGTCAGATTTAGTGACTCACGCGCCATACTTACCAACTAGGATCAATTGACTTAGATAGGCCCCAAACGTATAAGCGGCGCAATTCCTCGATGGTCATTATCTGGCGCACGGCGGAAGCGCTACGGCACTGGCAATAATGACAGTGCGGCGGTTCGCCAGCAGCGACATGGAGTTCAGGTGTGAAACGCACATATCAACCAAGCGTCCTGGTGCGCAAAAGACGGCACGGATTCCGGTCGCGCAGCGCAACCAAGAACGGTATGAAAGTTCTCGCGCGGCGGCGTGCCAAGGGCCGCAAGAGTCTCTCGGCGTAAGCCGGGCGGCGCGAGCAATCCCGTGCAGGCCGGCGAACATCTTATCCCACTGGGCCGATTGAAGAAACGCGCTGAATTCCTGCGCCTTCGCAATGGGCGCGCGTGGCGCACATCAAGCTTCGTGCTGCAGGCGCGGCGCAGGTCGGCCGGGCCGCCGCCGAGCGGTGAAACGACCCGCTTCGGGTTCACCGCGACCAGGCGGCTCGGGAACGCCGTCACGCGCAACCGCGCGCGGCGCAGATTGAAAGAAACGGTTCGGCTGGTCGCGAGCGCCCATGCCAGGCCGGGATATGATTATGTGGTGATTGCCCGTCGCGGCGCGGTGACGCAACCCTTTGACCATATTCAAAAGGAGTTGCGTCAGGCGCTTGAGGGCATTCACAGCGAAAAAACCGGCACGGGCCTGACGCAGGGCCGGTTGTAGCGCGGAAGCGATTTGATGGACGAAAACAACAAAAATTTTATTTTGGCGATCGTGCTATCGATCGCCGTTCTGCTTGCCTGGCAGTACCTCTATAACGGCCCGAAGACGCGCGAACGCGAAGCGCTGCAAGAGCAACAGGCGCAACAGGCGCAACGGGAAAATCAGGTAAAATCCGGACAGCAGGCCCCCTCCACCGCGCCACGCCCCCCCGCCGATGGCGCGCCGCCCAAACCCATTCCCAGCCCCGCGGCGGCAGGTGCGCCGGCATCCGCGCCAACGCCGTTTGGAACCGACCGCAAAGCCGCACTGGGGCAATCTGAGCGTCTCCTGGTCGAAACACCCAAGCTGAAAGGCTCCATTTCACTTACCGGCGCGCGCATTGACGATCTGGTGATGACCAGATACCGCGTAGCCGCCGATCCTTCGAGCCCGGCGGTAACGCTGTTCTCGCCTTCAGGAAGCGCGGCTGCATTTTATGCAGAGCATGGCTGGGTCGCGGATGGCGCCAGCACGCCCAAACTGCCCAGTGCGGCATCCAAATGGAGCTTGGACTCCGGCTCGAAGCTGACGCCTGAAAATCCGGTGACCTTGAAATGGGACAATGGCGAGGGACTTACCTTCAGGCGCACAATTTCAGTGGACGAAAGCTACATGTTCACCGTCCTCCAGGAGGTCGAGAACAAGACTGGTGCGGCGATCACGCTGTTTCCATATGCGCTTCTCTCCCGCCATGGCCGCCCGGATGTGCAGAGCTTCTATATTCTCCACGAAGGCCTGGTTGGCGTTATGGGCGAGGACGGTTTAACGGAAATCGACTATGAAGACGCAATCGAAGACAAGGTCACGAGCTTCAAGAATATCAAAGGCGGCTGGCTCGGCATCACCGACAAATACTGGGGCGCGTTCGTCGTTCCGGACCAGCGTACGCCCTATCAGGGCCGTTTCTCGGGCAACGTCGTCAACACCATAGAACGCTTTCAAACCGACTATCTGGGTCCAGCGGTACAAATCGCCGCCGGCGGCAGAGGGTCGGTTCAGGGTCAGCTATTTGCCGGCGCCAAGGAAGTCGACGTGGTCGACGCCAATGCCGAGACGTACAGCATCGACCGGTTCGATCTCCTGATTGACTGGGGCTGGTTCTACTTCCTGACAAAGCCGCTGTTTTTTGCCATGGACTACTTCCACAAGCTGGTGGGCAATTTCGGCCTCGCCATCCTGATCGTCACCGTCCTCATCAAACTTGTGTTGTTCCCGCTCGCCAACAAGTCCTATGTGTCGATGAGCAAGATGAAGAAGCTCGCGCCGGAGATGGCCAAGATCAAGGAGCGATACAGCGACGATAAAACACGTCAGCAGCAGGCGACGATGGAGTTGTACAAGAAGGAAAAGGTGAACCCGGCGTCGGGCTGCCTGCCGATCGTCGTCCAGATTCCGGTGTTCTTCGCGCTCTACAAAGTGCTGTTCGTCACCATCGAAATGCGCCATGCGCCCTTCTATGGCTGGATCAAGGACCTTTCGGCGCCCGATCCCACAACCCTTTTCAATCTGTTCGGACTGATCCCCTGGGATCCGCCGGGCTTCCTGATGGTGGGTATCTGGCCGCTGATAATGGGCGTGACGATGTTTGTGCAGATGCGGCTGAACCCGGCCCCGCCGGACCCGATCCAGGCGCAGATATTCGCCTGGATGCCGGTGATGTTCACCTTCCTGCTGGCGACCTTCCCGGCCGGCCTTGTGATCTACTGGGCCTGGAACAATACGCTGTCAGTCCTGCAGCAATCCTTCATCATGAAGCGCCAGGGCGTGCCGATCACCCTGTTCGAGAATTTGGGCGTGAAAAAGAAGGGCACGGCTAGCAAGACCTGATTTATCACGCGTGTGGAATCGCTCCGGTATCGCTCACATGGATGCAAGACGAGGTCATGACCGCACTCGCGGAATTTGATGAAGCGACACTGGAGCAAGCCAACCGGCTGTTCCGCCGCCCCTGCACGTTCGTGAAGGGCGTCGTGAATGTGGCCGGGTTGCCGGACGACGCCTTGCCCGAGATGGCCTTTGCCGGGCGCTCCAATGTAGGCAAGTCGAGCCTGCTTAACGCGCTTGTCGGGCAAAAAGCGCTGGCGCGCACCTCCAACACACCGGGCCGCACCCGCGAAGTGAACTATTTCCTGCTCGATGAACGCGCCTATCTTGTCGACCTGCCGGGCTATGGTTACGCCAAGGCCTCCAAAAAGGAAGTCGCCGGGTGGAACAGGCTCATCCAGGACTATCTCAGGGGCCGCGCAAGCTTGCGCCGGGTGTTCCTGCTGATTGATGCGCGCCACGGGCTGAAAGACTCCGACAAGCCTACGCTCGAGTTGATGGATACCGCGGCTGTCTCCTACCAGGGGGTGCTCACGAAAGCAGACAAGGTGAAGGCAGCCGAGCTTGAAAAGGTGATTGAGCGCACCTCGAAAGAGCTGTCGAAACACCCGGCGGCCTTCCCCGGGATCATCGTCACCTCGGCGCGAAAGGACACCGGGTCCCCGGAGCTGCGCGCGGCGATCCTGACCCTGATGCGTGACTAACCAGCAGTCGTCCAGATTTTGGCGATAACCTTGAGAAATGATCAAGGCAACTGCATGAAGAGATGAGCCCGGACCCTAGACCATAGCGGAACACTTCCCTCCCCGCGAGGGGGAAGGGAATATGACTGAATGAGGCCCTGCCCCCTCTCCCCTGTGGGGTGAGGGTTGGGGTGAGGGGGAACCGATGGTTACGAACGCAACTCTTGATCCCCCTCGCCCGGACCTGCGGGCCTACCTCTCCCCTGTGGGGAGAGGTGAAACGTGCCAGAGCCCAGCAGGACAGGTTAGCCTTACTGTCGATTGAGATTGTCCCCGTCCGCCAGTCGGCTATAACGGGCAGCGAGGAATGAAGACCCATGCCCAAAGATAACGGAAAATCACCCAAGGCCGCCGGCTCCGCGCCATCGGAAGCCGCGATCCTGTCAAAGGCCCTGCCCTTCATGCAGCGCTATGACGGGGCAACAGTGGTGGTGAAATATGGCGGCAATGCCATGGGCGATGCGGCGCTGGCGGAGAGTTTCGCGCGCGACATCGTGCTGCTGAAGCAATCGGGCGTAAACCCGGTCGTGGTGCATGGCGGCGGCCCGCAAATCGGCGCGCTGCTGGACAAGCTGGGCATCAAGTCAGAGTTCAAGGGCGGCCTAAGGGTCACCGACCAGGACACCATGGACGTGGTCGAGATGGTGCTGGCCGGCTCGATCAACAAGAAGATCGTCGCCGCCATCAACAAACAGGGCGGCAAGGCGGTCGGCATTTCGGGCAAGGACGCCGGGCTGATGACCGTGCGCAAGCTGGAGAAACAGCTCGCAGACCCGGACTCCAATCTGATGAGTTTTGTTGATCTGGGCTTTGTCGGCGAGCCCACAAAGGTCGACCCGCATATTATCGAGGTGATGATCGCGTCGGATCTCATCCCCGTTATCGCGCCGCTTGGCGTCTCGCGCGAGGGTCACACCTACAATATCAACGCCGACACATTCGCCGGAGAACTTGCGCTCAAAATGCTGGCCAAGCGGCTTCTTCTGCTCACCGATGTGGCGGGCGTGCTCGACAAAAAAGGCAGGCTGCTCACACAGCTGACAGTTAGGGACGTGGACGAGCTGATCGGGAACGGCACCATACAAGGCGGCATGATTCCGAAAATTGAAAGCTGCAAGTCCGTGGTGCTGAACGGCGTTGAGGCTGTCGTCATCCTCGACGGGCGCATCCCCCATGCGGTGCTGCTGGAGCTGTTTACCGAGCATGGCGCGGGCACATTGCTGCGCCGCGCCGACGATGGCGCCAGCGACTGAGCGCATGGACAGTTTTC
>CAXMMX010000054.1:0-6795 GCA_964194535.1 uncultured Alphaproteobacteria bacterium
GCATACTGCTTGGCCATATCCTGGAAAATTGACTTGGCGCCCCAGGAGCTCTGCATTTTCAGCGTGGTGGTCTCAGCTCTGGACACTTGCGGGAAAGCTACCGTAGCAGCCGCCGCACCTGTCGCAACCGCACTTCCTTTAAGGAATTTGCGCCGTGACACGTTGTTCGCCTTAGTTTTAGCGGGCATTTATTTCCTCCCAATTACAAAAACAGAAAACGCACTCTCCCGCGCTCAGCCATTCAAGGGCCGATCCACGGTGAGCGAAAGACAAAGGCAAAACCGATTCACCCATTTTTGTTAGTCCGGGAGATTGGTTTGTGCACATTGGCCATTCACTATGTCATCCTATCATGCCCTGTCACGCAACTAAAATGTTAGTTAGCTTTGAGAACATCACTTTATTGGAATTGCCATAATAGGAATTGCCATGGCACTTAAAAATTCTATGTTTTCAAGGGGCGAAACGGACAAGCCCAAGATGTGTTGATGACAAGAGGGCCAATCGGCAGGACAGGCTGCACAGATGTGACACAGTCAAAGGCGGCGATATCTCCAATTGGCACCGATTTCGAACCCTAACCCGGCCAATGGTTATTACCCAGGAACAGCCTCTGGCTGTGGCTAAATTCCCACACTGCGTTCATAATCCTTCAATTTCATCCGCTTATAGTCAAATTGTGATTGGTGCGCCCTTGAACAGCGCCCGCCCGGGTTCCAATATACTTGGAACAGGAATCTTTGGCCGTGGCTGTCTTGGATTCCAGAAATAAAACGGGGCATTGCCTGGAAATTGGCCGATGGACTCAATTGGCTATTTCAATTGAGTCGATGGGTATTGTTCAGTCAGGCGGGCGCCGAGGGATCAAAATGACAATGTGCGCTAAAAAATGCCGCAACTCCGGCTATGTGTTCGCCCTTCTGGCGTTAGTGGCCGCGGGTTTGCCGCATGATGCGCAGGCCAAGGAAATCGTCGCGCTTGAATCGGTTAAATATCCCATGGGATCGATCGTCATCGATACCTCCGAACGCCGGCTCTATTACTCTCTCGGCAATGGCCAGGCGCTCAAATACAAGGTTGCCGTCGGCAAGCCGGGTTTTCAGTGGTCCGGCAAGACCTTTGTCGAGAAAAAGAAAAAGGATCCGGGCTGGTATCCGACGCTGCGGATGCGCCGTGCAGGGGCTCCGCATTTTGTGCCGCCGGGACCGAAGAACCCGCTCGGCGTTCGCGCCATTTATCTGGGCTGGACCGAGTACCGTATCCACGGCACCAATGCGCCATCGTCCATCGGGCGCGCCGTATCAAGCGGATGCATCCGGATGCTCAACAAGGATGTCGTCGACCTTTTCGAACGGGTGCATATTGGCGCACCTGTATTTGTGATCCGCTAAGGCGGGCAAGGACCAATCAGAAGGACCGTAGGGGAATTGATATGAAACGATCTGGATATCTGAAAACTGGTCTGGCCGTGGTGGCCGTGGCTGGTATGATGAGCGCCGTCACGCCGCAAAAGGCTGCCGCGCAAGGCATCTTCTCTACGATCTTCGGCGGTGGTGGTGGCGGTTGGCAGAGCGGCCGCCAGGAAATCGGTTTCTCGCCAAAATATGGGCGCGGCACGATTATCGTCAGCTTTGCCGACCGGCGGCTGTATTACGTCCATAAGAAGGGCGCCGCCCTCAGCTATCCGATCGGCGTTCCGACCGGCAAAGCCTCCTGGGCCGGCACTTTGCGTGTGAGCCGTAAGGCGGTCAATCCGGGCTGGACCCCGACGGCCGAGATGCGCCGCGAGAACCCGAAATTGCCGTATCATGTGAAAGGTGGCGACCCACGCAATCCGCTCGGCGTGCGTGCACTTTATCTGGGCAACACGCTTTACCGCATCCATGGCACCGACGCGCCCTGGACGATTGGCCAGGTTGTGACCAGTGGCTGCATTCGCCTTTACAACAATGATGTGATTGATCTCTATAAACGTGCCCGGGTGGGTACGAAGGTGGTCGTGACCAACCGGCGGGTGGCCAGCTAGCAGCCCGCTACCCTACGAGCTTTCTGATTGCTCAAGACCGGGCGGTTCCTGAAACAGGGGGCCGTCCGGTTTTTTATTGCGCTAGGGCGTTTTCGAAGTATTCCAAGCCACCCGCTCCCCCTTGCCCAACCACCCCGTGATGGTACCCTTGGGGTGGCCCGCGCAAGGGGGAGCGGGTGGCTTGGCTTCGTTTTCATTCGAAACCCCTCTTTCCTCAGGAAGGGTTTTTCAGACAGGCAGCCAGACTGGTGGCCAGATTGCGCATCAGCTTGAAATAAAGCTCCGGCCCGGTCGGCAGACCAGCGCCAACCGGGTCGAGGGTACCAGCCCGCGCGCCGGTTCCCGAAATCAGTGATTGGATCAGTTTCGGCTGGAATTGCGGCTCGGCAAACACACAAGTGACGCCTTGTGACTTGATGGTTGCGCGTATCTCGCTCAGACGACGCGCCCCGATTGGCCGGTCCGGGCTTATGGTGATTGCCCCCACGGGCCTCAGCCTGTAGCGTTCTTCGAAATACCGGGTGGCGTCGTGAAACACGATGTAGGGCTTGGCGCGCAGCGGCTTGGTCGCAGCAAGCACGTCGCGATCCAGTATATCGAGTTTCCCGATCAGCTTTTGCGTGTTGGCCGCGAACGCCTTCGCATGTTCGGGGTAGGCTTTCTGCAATTTCATGGAGACGGCGCTGGCAATCCGTTTTGCATTTTGCGGGTCGAGCCACAGATGCGGGTCGTGCTGTTTCCGCAAGCCCCCTTCGCGCGTGTCATGCAATGTCATCCCCCCGACCCGGGAGAGCGTGATGACATCGGCCTTGCCGGTGAGGCTCTCGATCGGGCGGTCAAGAAAACTTTCCAGATGTTCGCTTACGCGCACGACCAGGCGGGCCTCGTTCAATGCGCGGGCCTGCGAGGGCCTGAGTGAATAGCTATGCGGCGAAGCCCCGCCCTTGATCAGTAGCGTGGGCTCTCCAACGCCCGCCATGACACCGGCGACGATTGCATGTACGGGGGGAATGGTTACGACCACCTTGGGAGATTGCGCGGCCGCTCCCGCTTGAGAAGCAGCGGCAAGCATGAACAGAGCGGGAAGTGTCGCGGTCAAGGAAATCTTCATGGCACACTATTGGCTGCCGGCAGCGTTTACCTTGCAAAGGAACGGCTCGCTCAGCTCAAGCGGCACGCCAGCGCGCCGTTTTTCGGAGTCAGGCAGGATATCCATGCTCGGCCAGATTCCGGTTCTCAGGGCTTCTGCATATTCACGGCAGACTTTTGCTTCAATCATTTTTGCCCGCGCTGTTTCGTGATCGTAATCAAGCCTATGATGATCAATCCGCACACCATCTTGTTCTGGTGTCAGTACGGAGAACCAGGCGCGCTGTGTTCCATCATTGGCGGGAAGTCCCAGCGGACCGGAATTGTGCCAGACCCGTGCGCCTGACCGGTGTGAAAAGGGAATGCCGCTATGGCCGGCTATGATCATGTCTGCCCCGGTGGCGGAGAATTCGGCCTCGAAGTCAGCCTCCGGCTGAGAAGCGAATATAAACCGGTTGATCTCACCCGCGCCGCCATGGACCACGCGCATGCGCCAGCCTGACATCTCGAATCTAAGATGATGGGGAAGGTGGCCCATCCACGTCCGCAAATCATTGCCGATACGCGCATCGGCGAAGGCAAACCATTCGGCCGATAGCCGTTCGCAAAGGGTTCCTTCGTTAAAACCGCAGCCGCAATCGGGCAGGCTGGCAGACAGGCTTGTCTCCACATTGCCCTGGATCGCGTGCACCTGGCGCTCGCGCAGCAGCTCCGCCGTCGCGGCCGGGTCGGCGCAGTAAGCGACGGCATCGCCCGTGTGGATGATGCGTTCAGTTGGAATGGCGAGTTTTCGTGCAGCTTCGAAAAGCGCGGTCATGGCCTCCAAATTGGAATAGGCCCCGCCGCATATAAGAACCGGTTCCTCAAATCGTCCCAGATCATGGATATTCGATCCGTAAAGATCGTCAGTTGAGCGTTTGTCCATGCAGCAAATCCCTGGCGCTTTCTTGCGCGCCGCGAATAACTGTTACCGCGAAAGCATGCTTTCTCTTGATAAGCAAGCATCGTTAAGCTGTCAGGGAACAGGTAAGTCTTGTGACCCGGAGCAAATCGATGGCTCAAATCAGTGGCGTACGGGCATGCGTTTTTGATGCATATGGAACCTTGTTTGACGTTCATACCCCGACAACAACCATAGCTGACGAGTTGGGAGATGTGGCCCAGCCGCTGTCTGATTTGTGGCGGCAGAAGCAGCTCCAATATTCCTGGCTCAGAACCCTGATGGGTCAGCATGCGGATTTCTGGCAGATCACCGGCGATGCACTCGATTATGCTCTCGATGCCCACTCTATCGACAATCCGGTCATCCGCCAGCGGCTCATGGACCTTTATGAGAATCTCGAAGCCTATCCGGACGCCAGCGATACGCTCAGGCAGTTGAAGGATTCAGGCTACCAGACAGCTATCCTGTCGAACGGCGCGCCGAAGATGCTGGACGCAGCTATCCGGAATTCAGGGATCGGCTCCCTGATCGACCATACCATCTCGATCGAGGATGCCGGCGTCTACAAGCCTTCGTCACAGGTATATCAGCTCGGCGTGGACAAGCTTGGGGTGCTCGCGCGGGAGATTTGTTTTGTGTCCGCCAATGCCTGGGATGTGGCGGGTTCTGCCAGCTTCGGTTTTCAGGTGGCCCACCTCAACAGGTCAGCTCAGCCTTCTGAGCGGCTTCCCGGCAAGCCGAAAGCCATCCTCACATCGCTGTCGGAATTGCCGCCAATCATCTCCTGATCGCCGATGCCGGGGTTGTATTCAACCGTTACCCCGTGAGCGTTTGCGGGACGCACGGGCCACTGCCGGGCCAAGGCGCAACTGTTCCTCATGTCATTGATGGTGTAGTTCACCGATTCCCAGACGAAAGAAAACAGTTGAAGCCCTTCGGCATTGATGCGCTGCTCGCGCATATCATTCACTGCCTCGGCGAGAATTTCCGTGAGGCGCAGCTTGTGGATGTCCAAATCGGGAATGGTTTGTGCGGTCTTAGCAGTTTTCTCCAGGTCCAGAAGCTCGCCTGAATAATCTTCAATACGCCCTTTCTGGCGTTCCGCGAGCCGCCGTGTGAAAGCAAGTCCCAGTGAATAAAGAACAACCAGGGACGACAGTACGAGCGCCAGGAACTCGGCCTTTTCCTCAAGGAAAGAAGGCTTCTCACGGTCAAAATATTTGAGGGCGCCCTGATGTACGGGCAACATCGTGCCCAGTTTGATTTCCGGTTGGCGGATGAAGGCGGCAAGGGGGGTGCGCAGCGCCAGGTCACGCCTCTTCTCAAAAAGCACCCCGGTGATTGTGCGGACCACATCCTCCGGCACGTCGTCGCGCGCCACCAGCATCCGGTCGACGGCCATTGTGGGAAGCGCGCGCGGTGGTATTGGCGGGTCGCCCTGATACGCCCCCTTGGGGAGGGTGACCGATGTAAATGCCGGACGGCGCAAATGCATTGCCTCGCCCTGGTCTATGGGTATGAATTTCAACGCCGTGCGGCCGAACAGGATGCGGATTGATGTGTTGCGCGGACCGCGAACCCGGAACACCGCGTCAACTTCACCATTGACGATGGCATTATCGGCGGCACGAGTTGTCATTGGAATGGCGTTGATGCGTTCGGGCGCAAGCCCGTAGTGATTGGCGAGAAACCAGAATGAGCGGTATTGGCCACTCGTCACGGTTGGCAGGGCAATCTTGCTTCCCTCCAGGTCCTTGAGTTTTTCAATGCCGGTGTCTGTGCGCACCACAAGCTGGAACAAATCTGGATAGAGTACGGCCAGAAGCGAGACATTGTCGCGGCTGATGACATCTGCCTGGACCAGCGCCAGTTCGAGTTTGCCTTTGGCGAGAAGGGACATGTTTTCAGATGACCCCCCGGTACCTATCACCGAGATACGGGTGCCGGGATGGCTGCGAGAGACAACATGGGCGATGGCGCTCGCCATTTCATGGGGTTCGGAGTTGACCTGATCAGCCCCAAGCCTCAGTTTGATTGAATATGGGACGGTCAGGACGATATAGGCTGCGGTGCCGGCAATGGTCACCACGAATATAAAACACATCAGTCCCCAGAACTTCAGATCACGAGACATAACCCCATAAGTCCTCAGACTTAATATTCCTATATTTTTCTGTAATTATCAATATGTTACTGAAGATAAACAAAGCAACAAAAACCAAATAGGTAACATTTCAGGTAACAGATACACGAAACAGTACAGGCCCACAGCCAACAAAAAAGGGCCAGCGCGAAGCTGGCCCTCTGCGGTCCCGGTCAATTGCCGTTCTTCTCCTATGGTGCTAGCCGGGGCCGAGTCTCAACCATGCCCGACATCGTCCAAGATTTCTGTGGACCTAGGTGGATAACTCGACGGCTGCGCTTGTTAGAATCGGAAACAGCGCGCACAATTACCTTGGATCGAACGGGCGAAAGAGAACTTCGGTTCTTAATCACTTTATCGATCACAGGAGGTGGGACTGAGCTTAGGCACGGTCCTGCCTTTCCTTTTGTGGGCTCGCCACGACGCGCTCGCATCCTTTCCCCCATAGAAAGAGGCCAGCGCGAGGCTGACCCGTACAGTTCCTGTGTGCCTGTGACACCCGCGCAACATACAAACAGATAATCCCACTAATTAAGCGTATTCCAATCGCTGCCACATTCTATCCGGTGCTAAGCTGGACGCTTCAAGTTGTTC
>CAXMMX010000055.1:0-11631 GCA_964194535.1 uncultured Alphaproteobacteria bacterium
TGTCGATAACAGCATATGCGGCCTCGGTCGCCAATCCTTGCCCCCAAAAACGCTTGTGGAAGGCATAACGCAGTGCAATATCGCCGCTGCTCTCCAATCCAAATAATCCGCACTCGCCTGCGAATTCACCGCTGGACTTGACGAATACTGCGCGAATGCCGAATTCCTTGTTGCGCCAGTTGGCAAGATAATCTTCGAGGGTTGCTTTGGCCTCCGCTCTGGTCAACCGGCCAAGTTTTGTAAACTCGGTGACATCGGGATCGGCGTACAGCGTAGCGAGGTGATCGATGTCACCGCGCCTATGGGGACGTAAATGCAAGCGATGGGTTTCAAGCTCCATCATAAAGGCCGCTCTGCCAGGCCCCAACCCTTCCAACCATGCGCCCATATCATGCGCCATAATCGCCTCATCCTGGCGTGGGATGCCGCAAAGCTTAGAGGTTTTGGCTCACGTGATCTACTGGTCTGGCATAGCGCGCCGAATGTCGCATAAGGGTCAAACCCGGAAGTCAGCCGAGGCCACGGGAATGTCTGCTCCTGGGGGCAAAGCAGACATAGATTTCCGGCCGCTGGAGGTCCGCTTATAGCCATAAGGAGACATTCGTCGGCACCTTGGATGCCCTAAATCAGGCAATCGGATGGCTACGGAACGTAACCATAATGACCAGTGACTGCGGCCACGATGCAAATAGTAGGCGTCCAACCTGTTGTGTAACGGTGACCACGCCCACTCGACCTGGCACAGGTAGGTAGGATTTCGTGGTTGGTTCTTGGGCGCTGATCCAGATGGATAATCCCAGTAACCCGCCTTGCAATCAAACGGCTCCGGTCTTGGTGGTAGACCGACCGCCTCATGCATACGTTGCTGTGGTAATTCGCTGGGCAACATCGGGATTTTAGGTTCACGGGTCATTTCAGGCCTCCTTCGTATTCCTGCTTCAAATTGGGGCGGAATTTGAAGCCGCTTTTCTCCAAGGCCGCTATTAAGTTCTGATTCATCTGTTCCCGCGTCATAACTGGCGTCATCCGCATCGAGATCGCCCCGGATGGGCTATATTGAACACAAGAAACTAGGAGAAGATCGATGACCAAGCAGTCAAACCGCCAAAATCGGACTATCCGATGGTTGCTGGAAAATATGGCTACCCCTGGGGTGCCATGATGGTACAAATTCTATGGATTTGGAGGCTATCTGGGGAATGTCGGTTGAACGGAGTCGCGCGGGCCTAGGCTTCGATATCCGTGCCCAGATGAAACAGGCAGTCGCCTCGCTGGACGCGGCCGGGGATGCGTTTACAGATGGCCAGTCCATGGTGGGTGAAATGGCAGATGGTCGGTGCGGCCCAGGGGGTCTCCGGGTGGTGGATGGCGCCGGCCTCCTGACCTGAGCGAACCTCCGCCAATAGATCGACATAAGGCTCGAACAAGCCTTCATCGCGGGCATAAACAAAATATTCCTGGTTCAACACCTCCATCAGACGGCAACCGCGCGTGGCGTCCGGCTCATAGCCCGGCAGATTGCCGACATGATGCAGCAGGCGATTGATGCCGCGCTCGGCCATGGCGAGAATAGACGGCGTCACCGTGCCCGATCCGCCGAGTTCCGTCGACATGCTGAGTACATTTTGTCGTTGCGCGGCAGACGAAGATACTCGGGTCTCACCGGTGGCGCTGAAGATGAAGCCGAAGGGCACATCGAAGGATTTCTGTAATTCTTCGAGTTGGGCGTCAATTTCGGCCGTCGCGCCGCGGCCGCGAAGCGCCGTCGTCGGGTAGTCGAGGGATGACCCACCCGAGTGAAAATCGAAGAAATAGTCACACAGCGGCAAAAGCACTTGCTCGATGTAATGGGCGATCATCTCCGTCGGAGTCCCATGGGGGTCGCCGGGGAAGGACCGGTTGAGATTGCCGTTATCAATCGGCGACGTGCGCATGCCGGCGCGGGCCGCCGGGTAGTTCGCCATAGGCAGGATGATCAGCCGCCCTGAGATTTGCTCCGGCTCCAGCCCGTGACAGAGTTTGCTGAGCGCCACTTGGCCCTCATATTCGTCGCCATGATTCCCCGACATCAACAGGGTTGTCGGACCATTGCCGTATTTGAGCATGACGATGGGAACGGGAATCCAGCCATAGGCCGAGCGATGGACCGAATGGGGCAAGCGCAGGAACCCGGTCTGCTTGCCGTCCTGGTCATAGTCTATTTCGCTGAATATCAGGCTCTGGCTGCTGGACATTATGTTCCCCTGAAAATATCGAAAACGGTATTTGCGAACCTATCACTGATCCTTCGTGTAAAGTAAAGCGGCCCCCTGGATATGGAACGCCCCGCCATGAACCGTGATCCCCTGCGCGCCGTTATCCACTCTGCGATGACCCGCATCGCCGCGAAGCCGTCGGTCAGTTCGTGCAGATAGACCGCCTCGTATTTGAGCGAGCGCCACAGGCGTTCGATGAAGATGTTGTCCATGCAGCGGCCCCGCCCATCCATGGAGATCGTGACCTCCGCGCTCTTGAGAACGCCGGTGAAGTCGAAGCTGGTGAACTGGCTACCCTGGTCGGTGTTGAAGATATCCGGGCTGCCGTAACGGTTCAGGGCTTCTTTCAGGGCCTCGATGCAAAATCCGGCATCCATGCTGTTCGATAGTCGCCAGGCGAGCACATGGCGGGTTGCCCAGTCCATGATCGCAACCAGGTATAGGAAGCCGCGCTGAACCGGGATGTAGGTGATGTCGGCGCACCAGACCCGGTTGGGCGTATCGATCGCCATTCCTCTGAGCAGGTAGGGATAAACCCGGTGCGCCGGATGGGGATCGCTGGTTCTCGGCGCTTGATAGCTCGCCTCCAGTCCCATCAATCGCATCAGACGCCGCACCCGGTGACGGCCCACCGCGATGCCCTCGCGCAGCAGCTGGCGGACCATCTGACGAGAACCGTAAAACGGATACTTCATGAACAGCTCGTCGATGCGCCGCATCAGCGCCAGGCTCACCAAAGCGTCGTGCTCGCTGTTGCTACCTGGGCAGCGTGCTCTAGGGGTCGTTTACAGGAGAGGGCGAAATCCTACTCTAAGGAATTTGCGCCACACCAACGAGCATCAACATCTTGTGCCGGTGGCGGTATCCCCATTTCAAAACCGGACGAGGTGCTCGCTGCGATGGGGTAAGCGCCGCATAAGGATGACGACTAAACGTTACTTTATCAGCGACCTCGGATCCGCGGGTCTAGCGCGTCGCGCAGACCGTCACCGATATAATTCACGCTGAGGACTGTCAGCGAAATCGCCAGACCGGGCCACATCACACGCTCGGGGTATTGCTGGAGATAGGCCGTGGAATCGAACAATAGCCGCCCCCAGGTCGGAAAATCGGACGGAAAGCCAAGGCCGAGAAACGACAGCGCCGATTCAGTGATAATCGCGTTCGCGATGCCAAGCGTAGCAGACACCATGATCGGCGACAGCACGTTGGGCAGGATGTGCCGCGTCACCATCCGGCGCGAGGGCGTGCCGATGGAGCGGGCCGCCAGCACAAACTCGCGCTCCTTCAGCGCCAGCACGTCGCCGCGCACGATACGCGCGGTGTGCATCCACGACGTAATGCCGATGACCACCACGATCAGGATAAAGATACCCTCTTCGGGGCCGAACACAGTCCGCAGACGATCACGAAACAGCATGATGATGACCAGCAGCAACGGCAGCAGCGGCAAGGCCAGGAACAGATCCGTAAAGCGCATCAACAGGCCATCGAATTTCTTCGAGTAGCCTGCGACCACGCCGATGGCGGTGCCCAGGAACAAAGACAGCGCCATCGCCGTCATGCCGACCGAAATCGAAGTCTGACCGCCCTTGATCATCCTAGCCAGCGTGTCGCGCCCCAGCTGGTCGGTGCCGAAGGGGTGTTCCCAACTTGGACCCTGATTACGTGCGCGAATGTCGATATAGGTTGCGTCGATGGCCCACAGATAGGCGCCAAAGGTGACCCCTAGCAGGATCAGCACGAAGAACCCCAGACCGACAAGCGCGCCCTTGTGGGTGCTAAACTGGTCCCAAACATCAAGCCACTGATTGCGCGGCGGGCGATACTGGTCAGCCTCGTCCTGAGCGGTCAGATCGGTCATGTCAGTCATATCGGATCCTCGGGTCCAGCACGCCGTAAAGCACATCGGCGATCAGATTGAAGACGACGATCAGGATCGCGAAGATGAAGGTCAGAGTCTGCACCATCGGCAGATCATTGGCCTGAATCGAGGTGATCAACAACTGGCCGATCCCGTTCACCTTGAAGATCTGTTCGGTGATGATCGCGCCTCCGAAGACCGCCGGCACACCAAGCGCGATCACAGTGACGACGGGGATCATCGAGTTGCGCAGCACATGAACCATGACCACAACCGGCTCGTTCATGCCTTTAGCGCGGGCAGTACGTACATAATCCTGATGGAGGTTGTCCAGCATCGAGGCGCGCATGAAGCGACTGATCTGCGCTGTGGTCTGCAACGCCAGCACCATCACCGGCATGATCATCTGCGCTAGCTGCTGGACGAAGCTGCTCCAGCTGTCGACCACCAAGGTGGTGTCATAGATCGAGGGCAGCCATCCCAGCTGGACCGAGAAGATCACGATCACCACGACGCCGGTGAAGAAGGGCGGCACGGAATAGCCGACCATACAAACGAAGGTTCCAACCTGATCAAAGACTGAATATTGCCGGTAGGCGGAAATGATACCAATCGGCAGTGCAATCAGCACACCGACCACATAGGACATACCGACCACCCAAAGCGTCTGCGGCATACGCTGAGCGACGATGTCCATCACTGAAGACCGGGTCTGCCAACTGATGATGCGCTGCTGGCCCTCGACGATGCCGGTCCCCAGCACATAGTCTATCAGGCGCAGAGGTTCGATATAGAAGAACTGCACCAGCCATTTCCAGAAACGGATATGGACCGGCTCTCCCAGACCCAGGGCCTGGCGCATCGCCTCTTTGACTTCGGGCGGCACCGTCAACGGGACCTGGGCCATCGGGTCGCCCGGGGCTAATTCCAACAGCATAAAAATTGCCAGAGCAATGAACAAAAGTGTCGGGATTGCGACAAGCAGTCGTCTGATCGTGTAGGTCAGCATGACCGCCTCAGTTCAGTGCTCACAGAACAAGACCAAAGCAGGGCGGGGTTATCCCCGCCCTGCTCCGGATGTCACTACTTGATGCGATACCAGTCTGCGATGTTCCACAATTCAGAATCCCAGACGTTCAGCACGACCCCGCCAAGCGAATTGGCATGGGCGGCGTTACGACCGCGGTGAACCAGCGGGATGATGACATATTCCTGCATCAGAATGTCGTTCATCGCCTTGGCCAACCGGGCCCGCTCGTTGATATCACCGGTGGTCGACATTTCGACAACCAGCTTGTCATATTCCGGCGAACAGAAACGCGGTATATTGTTGCCCTGCCACTGGGTTTCCGGGCGCGGTGCTTGATCGCACGCCCAGCCGGCCATATAGGTTTCCGGGTCTGTGCCATCAAAGTTGTTGGTGAACATCTCGATATCGGCAAAGAACTTCTGGAACGTATCGGGCGAGCCCGGGTCCGAACCGAAGAACACCGAAGCGTTGATGTTACGCAACTCGGTCTCCACACCGATTTCCTGCCACCACTGTTTGATCAGCGCCTGGAAATCTTGGCGCACAGCATTGGTCGAGGTCTGATAGAGAACCGACAGACGCACACCGTTCTTGGCGCGGACGCCGTCGCCACCGCGTGCCCAGCCCGCCCCATCAAGCAACGCGTTGGCGCCCGCGATGTCCTGCACCAGGCAGGCATCGTTGCCCGACGAGTTGAAGGCCGCCGGTGCCGGCAGCACGTTGCAGGTCAGACGACCGAAATCACCATAGCCGATCTCGACCAGCAGTTTGCGGTCAATTGCCAGCGACAGCGCCTTGCGGACGTTGATGTCGGTCAGGATCGGGTGCGGGTGTGCGGCGGTGCCGCGCTCGTCACCCAGGGCCGAACTGACGTCGGTCTGGTTGACCAGGATCCGCTCGACCGAAGTGCCGAAGGTTGCCACATTCTTGCCCTTGCCCGCCGCTTCCATCTCGGTCAGCACTTCGGGGGCCAGTTGCAGGTTCCAGGCATAATCGTACTCGCCGGTTTCCAGCACCGCACGACCCGCCGCCAATGCGTCGCCGCCGCCCTTGAAGTTCACCGTCTTGAACGCCGGTTTGCCGGCCTCGCGGTAATTGTCGTTGGCAGTCAATGTGATCACGTCATTGGGCTTGAACTCGGTCACTGTGAAAGGCCCGGTGCCAATCGGGTTGAAGTTCGCGTCGGTGCACTCGGGCGCTTTCGGGCCCATACAATTGGCGAACTGCGCCTTCTGGATGATCGGCGCCTGCGCGCCGACGAAGGGGCCATAGGGGAAGGGCTTGGCCACTCCGAAATTCACCACCACGGTTTGCGCATCGGGCGTATCGACACTTGTCACGTCAATGTACTTTTCAGACTGGGCGCAGCCGCCACCTTCGGCGGTGCAGTATTCCCAGGAGAACTTGACATCTTCCGATGTAACCGGCGTGCCGTCGGACCACTTCAGGCCGCCTTTCAGCTTCCAAGTGATCTGGGTCAAGTCGGCGCTCACGCCGCCGTTTTCGACCGTCGGCACGGTGTCAACCAGCCACGGCACCAATGCGCCGTCCTGGTTGTAACGGGCCAGAGGCTCGATCACGAGGCTCGCGGCTTCAAGCTCCTTGGTGCCGCCCGATAGATAGGGGTTCATGATTGACGGTGCTTGCCAGTAGATGATGTTCACCTTACCGTCGCGGCCCCGCTCGGCGGCAAAGGCCGTCGGCGCCAGTGCCACTGCGGCGGCTATTCCCAAAAGGGTGTATCTCAGTATCATTATTTCTCTCCTCTGTTGGACTTGCTCATTATTATCGCCACGGCGCGGCTGGTTCCGCGCTCTGATGATCGGGATGGGTATAGAGGTGGCAGGCGACCTGCCGCCCCGGCACGATGGTCCTGAAGTCCGGGTCTTCAGTCTTGCAGATATCCATGACCTTGGGACAGCGAGTGCAGAAATTGCACCCCTTGGGCGGATTAGCAGGGCTCGGCACGTCGCCGGTCAAAATTATCCGCTCGGTCGTCGATTCAACGCTGGGATCGGGCTCGGGCACGGCAGAGAGCAGCGCCTCGGTATAGGGATGCATGGGGTTTTCGTAAAGCGCGTCGCGCTCGGCAAGCTCGACCACCTTGCCCAGATACATCACTGCCACCCGATCGGCGATGTGGTGCACCATGCTGAGATCGTGGGAGATGAAAAGGTAGGTCAGTCCCAGTTTTTCCTGCAGTTCCTCCAGCAGATTGACCACCTGCGCCTGAATTGACACATCAAGTGCCGCAATCGGTTCATCGCAGACGATGAACTTGGGGTTCAGCGCCAGCGCGCGGGCGATCCCTATGCGCTGCCGCTGCCCGCCCGAGAACTCATGCGGATAACGGTTGGCAAAGTCGCGGTTCAGGCCGACGGCATCCATCAGCTCATAGATCCGCTCAAGTTTCTGCGCCTTACTCTGCTTGGTGTGCTCGTCCAGCGGCTCTCCGATGATACGCGCGACAGACATCCGCGGATTAAGACTCGCCTGCGGGTCCTGGAACACCATCTGCATGGTAGGCCGTTTGCGCCGCAACTCGTCCTGGCTCAGGTCGCCGATCTCGGTGTCATCGATCCGAATCGAACCTTCCGTGATATCGTAAAGTCGCAGGATTGCGCGCCCGCAGGTAGTTTTCCCGCAACCCGATTCCCCGACCAGGCCCAGCGTCTCGCCCTCGAAGATGTCGAAACTGACGCCGTCAACGGCCTTCACATCGCCGACATGACGACGCAGCATACCAGCATATATCGGAAAATACATCTTCAGATTGCGCACTTCCAGCAATTTTTTGGCGTTGTGCGAATCAGACATCGCGTTCCGCCCCCGTCTCGGGGTCCCAAAAACAGGCCGTGTCGTGCCCCTGACCCACATCCACTCGAAACGGGTTCTGTTGGTTGCAGATCAGCATCCGGTGCGTGCACCGGAACCGGAATGTGCAGGCACTGGGCGGCGCACCCAACACCGGAGGCTGGCCTTCGATGACCCGCAGTCGAGCGATGCGGGCGCCATGTTTGCTGGGAATGGTGCGCAGCAGCGCCCGGGTATAGGGATGCTGCGGATTACTGAACAATTCTCGCACCGGCGCATGCTCCACGATCTGCCCGCCATACATCACGATTACCCGGTCGGCGATGCCGGCGATCACCCCCAGATCATGGGTGATCCAGACGATCGCCATACCCAGCTTTTGCCGCAGTTCCTTCACCAGTTCTAGAATCTGCGCCTGGATGGTGACATCCAGTGCCGTGGTCGGCTCATCGGCGATCAGCACCTGCGGATCGCAAGCAAGCGCAATCGCGATCATCACTCGCTGGCGCATGCCGCCGGAGAACTGATGCGGATAATCCTTCAACCGCTGGTGCGCATCTGGAATGTGCACCAGTTCCAGCAACTCCTGCGCCCGCTGCCGCGCTTGGCGCTTATTCAAACCCATATGTTTCAGCAGCGGTTCCATCAACTGGAAGCCCACTGTGAAAACCGGGTTCAGCGACGTCATGGGATCCTGAAAGATGAACCCGATCCGCGCGCCGCGAATCGCCCGCAGGGTCGCCGCATCGCATTTCAGCAAATCTTGATCGCCGAACAGCACCTGTCCGTCGCGCACTTCAGCAGGTGGCGACGGCAGCAGACCGATCATCGACATCACAGTGACCGATTTGCCCGACCCGCTTTCGCCCACAACCCCGAGCAATTCACCGGGCTTGAGATCGAAACTCACCGAATTGACTGCATGTACCTCGCCTGCGCGGGTGCGGAACACAATTCTCAGAGTCTTCACTTCCAAGACTGGTGACGCCCCATCGGGCATAAAGTACTCCCTATTTCAATACTGTAGCCTACACCTCAGGGGTGCTTCACCCAGTATCGATAGAGGCTACGTTATCATGAAAACCCTCACCGACAACAAGAATCGCAACGCCGGGGCAAGCAACTAGAATTATCAGTGCAAATCGGTTTGAGCTTGGCAATAGCATTCCACAGCACTGTGATCGGCGGTGAGAAAGTGTGCCACTGAGGCGGTGGGATAATCTTGCTGCGGCGGTTCAAAATTGGAGCGTGTCCACAACACTGCCTTCAGCGGTAAGGCAGGGCGGGAGGCAGAGTGGCCCAGTTCCGCTTGGGGTCAAAGGACGAAACCGCTACGCGGTAGCTTAAGGGGGCAGGCGGCACAGTCTGCGGATTATGGGGCGGGGTCTATCCTGTATTGAGATTGGGGGCTTCTAAGCTTCGGCTCTAGACAGGAGCAGACTGATGATTGATCGAGCCAGCACCGCCCACGACAGCCGAGTGGCCAGGACCTGCCTGTGGGCGGTCAAGAGGCTGCAGGAACATCTCGGCCTAGGATCCTTGCCACCGGCCTAACCCGGCGACATCATGCCGCGAGAAAGGCTGGAGGTCGCGGATATCTTCCGCGCCTACGGGCCTGCCTGGCGCAAGGCCAACGCCGATCACCTGAGCCTCGGCCAGCTCACGGCATCTCCAAAGCGGGCAATCGGCTGGCACGGGTTGCGATGATCGAAGCGGCATGGCTCTGGGTCCGCCATCAACCGGATAGCGCCCTGACCCAGTGGTTCCATCACCGAACCCGGGGTCAGAAGGGGCGCATCAGGCGCGTCATGATTGTCGCCCTGGCCCGCAAACTGGCGATTGCGTTTTGGCGTTATCTGGAAACCGGCCTGATCCCGCAAGGTGCTGTCGTCAAATAAGACGGTTGATCAGCGAACAGTTCCAACAGGTCCCACTCCTCAAGGGTGGCGCTTGTTGGCGGGTTGGATGTGTGACTGTACTTCCGCTTGGCGAAAGTGCCGTGGTAAAGATTAGTCCCATCCCCCGTTTTGTGATGGTCCATGTATGCAGCATTGTGGCAAGCCGGATCGGAGCTGCCGGATATAAGTTGATGCGATCATTCGCTCGAAATATGGAACTCATCGCAAGACCCGCCCTGGGCACAAAAGCGCAATCCATGGAAGAGGGAGAGACGAAAATGCGACGAAGAATAAAGCCTCCTTGACAGCAAGCGCCTCATATAAGCAGAAGTGTTGGCGACATGGCTCAGACTTCTCTTCTTAGCCAATAAGAGACATTTGTCAGCACCTTGGGGCTTCAAAATCACGCCATCGAATGGCTACGGATGGGGTGCAGTTCTCTTGGTGGTGGAACGGTGGTACGATTTTCTGAATTTTGGGGTTTTCTGGGAAATGTCGGTTAAGGTCTTCTGGTCGTTTCCCTCACCCATAACAGAGTAACCTCTTGTATATCGACCTGCGCCTTTGGATATTTACGAAAACCGTCCGGGACCGGATATTCTGGGCGTTTTTCGTCGGTTTAATTTCCGCGGCGGTTGGCGTGGCGCGGCTCGCGTTGCGGGGCGTCATGGTCCGCGCTTCGCTCGCGGTTGCCGCCGTGCTGTCGTTGTGGTTCACCGTCCCCACGCGGGCGGCCGAGCCGGTCGATCTGGCGCTGGTGCTCGCGGTCGATTCGTCGTCGAGCGTCGATTACTACGAGTTCAAACTTCAGATGGACGGACTCGCCGACGCCTTCCGCGACGGGGCCGTGCTCAACGCGATCAAGGCGGCGGCCCCCAACGGCATCGCGGTCACCCTGGTCCAGTGGTCGAGCTCCGACCGCCAGGCGCTGGCGTTCGGCTGGACCGAGGTGCGCGACGCGGCGTCGGCCGAGGCGGTCGCCCGCATGATCGACCTTACGCCACGGCTGGTCGGCGGCGGGACGGCGATCAGCGACGCGATCGATTTCTCGATCCGGCTCCTCGACGGCGTCGCCGCCGCGCGGCGCGTGATCGACGTCTCGGGCGACGGGCGCAACAACATGGGCGGCTACTGGATCACTGCAACGCCGCGCGCGGTGGCGGCGGGCATCACGGTGAACGGCCTCCCCATCCTCAACGAGGATCCGAAGCTCGATAGCTATTACCTCGTTCATGTCATCGGCGGCGCGGACGCGTTCGTGCTCGTTGCCGACGACTACGAGGACTTCGGCCGCGCGATTCGCCTGAAATTGATCACCGAGATCACCGGCGCGCCGGTGGCCCTGCTTCCCGCACCCGCGACCCTCGCGCGCCTCGACCCGCGCGAACCGCCAGGCAGTGTTAAAAACTGAGTTCAAGACGATTTACGCGCTACATCAACTGGGGTTCGAAGCACGCTCGAAACATCAGATTCTCGTTTGCTGCTACAATGAACGCTCAGCATTACTGACTTCCGCTTTGGGTCAACAACGGAAGTCAGCCGAGGCCACGAGAATGTCCGTTCCTGGGGGTATAGCAGACTTCGATTTCGGGTGGCTGGAGGTCTGCTTATAATGAGGTGGACGGCCCCTATCCAACGGCATCGATGTGCCAAGATGGTGGTTGTCATAAACCACTAGGAAATAGGAGCCGTCCTATGACTGAGATTATCGCGATCGGCCTTGATCTTGCGAAGAATGTTTTTCAGATCCACGGCGTTGATGGGTTGGGT
>CAXMMX010000056.1:0-8232 GCA_964194535.1 uncultured Alphaproteobacteria bacterium
CCGTCCTCGATCAGCGCCGCGGCGCTGTCGTGATAAAAGGCGGATATGCCGAGAATACGCATGGTGTGGACTTAACCTGCCGTTGTGCGGGCTAAAACACCGTGTAGATGAACGGTGCGATGGCCGAGCCTTGCGCCAGGATCAGCAAGCCGCCAAACAGCACCAGGATTACCAGTACCGGCGCCAGCCACCATTTCTTGCGCGCGCCCATATAGGCGAAAAGTTCTTTCAGCAGTGAACCCATCACTTAGTACCTTGTTTCATTCTGCAGGGCGCGTGAGCGTCTAATGAAGGCTCAGCCCCCAATCCCATTTGGCCCGTCCCTTACTCTAAAACTGGTTGGTCATGGAATTTGTTTCAGGATCGTTTGGTTTGCGATCAATCCAGTAGCTTGGCCCTTCACTTCGCCTGGTGCGCAACGGGTCGCGCATCAACCGCATGATCAGGCCAACAGGAATGATCGCTACGATGAACATCAGCCCCAGAATGATCGGATTGACGATTTTGTTCACTAGCAGCGAAAAGCGGAACCAGACCCGGTTTAGCGGCCCAAGCAGAAATGGAGCAACCAGGCTCATGATCAGAAAACTCAGGCTCAACCCTGCGCACACCGCGAGGACCTCCAGATTGTCCCAGTAGAATGCGCCGATGATCGCGCTAACACCGGCGAACACGAAGCCCGTCGAGCGCTCTGAAGGCAGCACGGCTTCTTGCTCACTATAGGTTTCGTGGAAATCCTTGGACATTTGCTTCTGCTTCGCTGCCTGAACATCGTTCGCATAGCACGATCAAGCAGGCACGTCTTGCGGGTCTAACATGTGCTTGAATTTGCCGGGGTGCTTTTGAACATAGTCGGGCAATTCCGACACCGGGACAAGTTGAATTTCACTGTCAAACATGGAGCGTCGGCGCGAAATGCGATCTTCAACGGCCTCACCCCGTGAGTCCTTTGTCTTGAGCCGGTCGGGAGCCTTGTATGCGGTGAGCTTGCGGCGCACTTCATCGGGACTCATCATGAATGAGAAATGCCAGCACCCTTCGCGGCAGACCTGGCGGCGCAGAAACGCCTTGTGGCGATACGCCGCGTAAGGGAGCCACATCAGATATTCCGCCCAGGAAGGAATAGACGCGCTGCGGCGGCCCTTCGTGGTGCGCAGCAGCCAGCCATCGCGGAAATGCTTGTATTCGATCATTCTCGAGGTCATGAGATCCTTGCGGCCGATCAACCGCCAGTTCAAATAGAAATGGTAATACACACCCTCAAAGTAGGTGATGCGGCCGCTTGCGCTTTTGAGTGCCTCGCGCAGGACCTCTGGCTTGGGTATTTCATCCACGTCAGAGACAATAATCAGGTCTTGAGGTTGCGCCCCGGTCAGTCCGCGTCCGATAGCGACGCGCTGATGCGCCTCGCGCGTAAACGTGCTGTCCGCATGTTCGGGCATGTCATCGGCGATGACATGAATGATCCTGTCGTGAAACCGGGCGAAGCGGGCCTTGTTCTGCTGATAGACAAGCTCCTTGGGTTGACCCGTGAATGTTCTGGTTGACTCGACCAGCACGAAATAGTCGACATCGGACCCGAGCGTATTGAGCCGGATGTTCAGGATATCGAGTTCGTTATAGAAAACGAAACAATCAAATATAAGGCGTTCGTCGCTCATACCAAATTACGACCAAATTGACAGAAATGGACCTTTGGGGCCTTGTGGCGATCTTCAAATTTTACACGCCGAGCTTTCGCAAAGAATTGGGGACTTAAATCACACTTGATCCATTGCCCGCAACACCCGGCACTTTGGACAAGATCAGCGGCCAGAGCAGGACTATGAAGAAAGTCATTCTTGTAAACTGCCTGCTGGTGCTTACCGGGCTTTTCCTGCTTGAACTTTTTTTTGGCAGTTGGTTTTCCCAAACGCCGCCGCTCTACCGCTTCATCAAACCGAAAAATGTTCACAAGACCTATGTAAGCAGCTTTGCCGGCCAGCCTGCGAACACCACCTACACCATTGATAAGTATGGATTTCGCGGACTGGACAAGGCGCTCGACGAAATCTTTATCGTTACAGTGGGCGGGAGTACGACCGACCAGAAATACATCGACGACAAGTTCACATATGAAGCATGGTTGCAGCGCTTTTTTGAGGCTGAGGGACGTAACGTGGATATCGTGAGTGCTGGCATCGACGGGCAGAGCACTTACGGTCATCTGAAGAATTTTCCCTACTGGTTCGAAAAGCTACCGCAATTCAGACCGCGATA
The DNA here is from genome assembly GCA_964194535.1 of uncultured Alphaproteobacteria bacterium. Lineage (GTDB taxonomy): Bacteria > Pseudomonadota > Alphaproteobacteria > Rhizobiales > Methyloligellaceae > UBA2767. The sequence goes on from CAXMMX010000056.1 coordinate 2,260, forward strand.
CATCCTCTACTATGTGGGTGTGAACGACTTCTATATACTGCGTGAGCTGCCGGGCTTCGACGCAATGGAGAAGCGGGGCTTCAAGGCAGCCCTTCGCAATACGCAAAGTTACCTGAAGGAGAATTCAGCGCTCTATGCAGCCGGCACGGTCATCATAAGTCTGATCTCGCCCCCGGATGTGGCCCATTTCCGCAGTGATAAACCGCCAGCGTGGTCAACCGGGAATTGGACAACCCAATCCTATGTCAGGACGTTTCGCACGCCAAAGGTGCAGGAAAGTCTTCTCCAGCTCAAAGGGCGCATTTCCGAGCTTGCCGAGCGGACCCGAAAACTGGGAGCGACTCCGATATTCGTAACACAGCGCTCGGTAAACTGGATTGAGCATGAAGGGAAAATCTGGGGTCGGAAAGGGCCCCTGACACGCAGACATGCTGACGCACTTGCTGACATGAGAAAATTGTCCGGCGTCGACTATTACTGGCTGGAGCGCATGCAGGCGAGCGCCATAATGGAAGCATGCCATGCAAGTAGCGGCATTTGCATCGATCTCGCCGGCGCTATGAAACTCGACCATGTGGCGCACTTTTATGACGCGGCACACACCACGCCTGCCGGGAGCAAAAGGATCGCCGAGTTCCTCTATCCCAAACTTAGAGACCTGCTCTGATATCAGCGCCGCAGAGTGTAGAAAGCCCTGTCTCAGCTTCTGTCAGTCACAAGCGTCAGCTATAGTCTCTATCTTTCATTCAAACGATTCCAACTGAGACACATGCGAAAATTGTTTGGCAATCTGTTGCTGGTGATTGGCGCCAGCATTGGCACCCTGCTGATGCTGGAACTTGTCTTGCAGTTCGTCTACCCCTCCCACGGAACGTGGAGACTTTACTCCATTCCTGATCCCGAACTCGGATGGGTGCTTCAGCCAGACGCGGAATTCACCCGTCAGGTGCCCGGAGCCTTTGTCAATATTCGATACAACCGTGAGGGCTTTCGAGACAGTGAGCATTCAGACCCGCCTCCCGATACCGCCACCAGTATTGTGATTCTTGGTGATTCCTACATGGAAGCGAACATGGTTCCACTTCAGCAGGTTTTCCACAAACAGCTCGAACGGCTAGCCGCGGTGCAGGGCAGGCAAATCGCATCCTACAATCTTGGCGTTGCCGGCTATGGAACGCTGCAGGAATATCTGACGTTCAAGAAAGCCGGTGAGAAGCGAAAGCCTGATCTCGTACTTCTCGCCTTCTATTTGCACAATGACGTCAGGAACAATTCCGAGCATCTGAACGTATCGGCCAAGGCAACGCGGGGAGGAAAGCGCAAGCGGCCTTTCCTTGACGAGTCAAACGACGCCGGGTGGAGAATCCTGAAGCCAGATTACGAAAGGATGCAGAAGAAGTTCTTGAAGCAAAAAAACTCTCTGTCGTTTCGCATTCGATACAACTCGGTCCTGTTGTCAATGTTCCGCAACGCGCGCCGGGCGTTCAAGTCACGATCAAATTCATTTCGTGGCGGCAGAGTCCTAGCCATGCACGCCTGCACAGGCCGGACTTATTTCGAAAAGGGATGGCGTACAACAGAACGCGTGTTCAAAAAGCTCAAGCAGGATGTTGAAGACATTGGCGCCCGGCTTGTTGTGTTTTCAGTCCCTGCCCTGTTCGATGCGGACCTGAATATTGCTAAAGAATTCGAAACCTCTGCCGGACAAAACGAGCCTCGGTTTTGCATTGAAGACTCTCCTGGATATCGCCAGCTTCGCTTGATGCTGAAACGGAACGATATCGCCTACATTGATCTGGTCCCGGATTTCCGCGAGGCCGTCATGAAAGAGGGGCGCGATCTGTTTGTGAGGGGCGATTGGCACTGGAACGGCGAGGGTCATGCGCTCGCAGCCGGGCGGGTATATGAGGCGCTCAAATCCAGGGGCCATCTGCCAAAATAGAACGCGGAGGAGCCACTACAGTCTGCTCACTGCGTGGCCATTCGCTCGTACAGTTTTTTTACCGCCTCCGCATAGGCGCGATAACCGGGAGGATTGGGATGTCCGCCGGTTGGAGCATAAACCCAGTATCTATCGCGATCCGATTTCTCGATTGCCGTAATAAGTTCAGGTGCGGCCGAGCTCCAGAAAACACCGTTCCTGGTCATATGATCGGCCAGCCTATTTTCGATCTTTATGTGGTTTTCGGCCATGTCCTTCAGGACCCGGAGCTTCTCGTAAATGTCCTTGTCATCAAGATACTCGTAAAAGAGCTGAACCTTTGTAGGAATGAAGAGAAGTCCAACTTTGGCTCCCTTTTCACCGGCGGCGCGCTTCAAATCCACGAGCATTTTTTCAAAATCCTCAATCCCGCTCAGCACGGCCGGGCGGCTCAAATCGGTGAATGCGAATTCGACCTGCTGGTTCTTGAGGGCACGTCCTGCGAAGTATGCCGAGGCTGAACGCTTGCGGACTTCCCTTGCCGGTGCTGGTTTGGGCGCTTCCTTTGCCGGCGAGGATATGACGGGCGCCTTTTTTGCTTTGGAGGTGCTGACTGTCATGCGGTGCCACTGATCGGAAACAGGCCGCACGAGGAGATAGTCGATGGCCGAAAGGATTGCCGAGTTGGCCCTGCCCCTAAACCACCGGATAAAGCCCGGCGCCTTCGCCGTGCGCCAGTTTTTTGCATTGCTGCAATCGGGCAAGTTCAGGGACAGTCTTGCTTTCACCTCCTGCCAGAATTGCGACGATGCATAGTCGATGTCACAGCTGTTGCCGTTCACCTTGAAATCGTTGTGAATGAGCAAGGCTATGATGATGTGTTTGTAGCCCTGATCAATGGCCCGGCGCGCAATGGCATAATGCGCGTAGACCGCATAGCTGCCGACGCCGAAATTATAAGTCGGAACGCCGGTGATTTTTTCGAACTGTTCGGGCCAGGATTCCTCCTGCCTGACATTGGACCCATAGGTGTGGGAATCGCCGATAGCGGCAAACACGCGCTCTTTCTCGCCCTTGTTCCTAAATCCATATTTGTCACTGGAAGGATGCCCGGGGTTCAGCCGGTAACCGAAATCAACATCATAAATCTTGTTGGCTTTCCTGCCGTGAATGGGAAACGGCGTGAACGCGCGCAGCCCGGCCTCCGCAAGCGCCACACAGATTATGGTGACGACAAGCAGCAATGCTATATTGGCAAGAAACTTCATCATTTCGAGGTGTGATTTCCGGTTGCTGAAGGACTGCGAATTTGGGCTGACGGAAGACCCTTTGCTTCACCTAGACCTTATAGAGGGCGAATGTGCCAAGCGCATCATGTGATTTTCCTCAGCCATGGATACCAATGCCTGTTGGGCGTTCGCCTCACCAGCTATTCGGCAAGCCGGGCAAGCATAGCCCGCACGGCTTTGATCTGCGGTGCGTCGCGGGTGAGAAATTCAGGCCCCGTATAGCCCCACCAGCCTCGCGAATTAGCGGCGCTCTTCGAGACTTGCGGATACAGGATAATCAGCCTGTTCGACGCCGCCCAGCGGTTGTACCCCGCGAGTGTGATAAACACGTCATCCACCGCCTCGCGTGCCTGAGAGCAGCCATGAAAGACGACGTGAACCCGGCACCCCTTGTTCTCCACACACGCCTGGGGGATGTAGATCGCCCCCACATCATCGAGACCGAGGATTGCGAGATGTCCGCGCCAAGTGCGGGAAGGCGCGGGGGCTCCTCGCACGCCGCAAGGCCGGTGAGCGCAATTCCCAAAAGGCCGACACGCATTGCTGCAACCAGCAAGAGCGAAAATCCGGGCATGGCGTTTGGGTCAGGCACGCGTGAGATAGTGCAGGGAGAACAGCTCATCTGCGTCCGTCCATACCTGTTCAGAGCCCCATCCCGAATCGCGGGCGAGATTTTGAAATTGCGGAATGGTGTATTTATGCGAGTTCTCCACATGGATCCGCTCGCCTTTGGCAAATGAAAACCGGCGTCCCAGAATTTCCGCTTCCTGATCGCTCAGCGACTCGACGTAGATTTCAATGCGGCCAATCTCGTCATTATAGATGACTTTATGGGCAAAGCGATCCACATCCAGATTGCCAGCAAGTTCCCGGTTGATGCGATGAAAGAGATTGAGCGTGAACCGCGCCGTCACGCCCTTCGCATCGTCATAAGCTGGAATGAGGATATCGAGACTCTTTTGTAAATCGGCACCGATCAGAAGGCTGCTTCCCTCCCCGAGTAGGGAGCCCACGCGCGCCAGAAACTCCACCGCCGCGTCCAGTTCTAAATTGCCGATAGTTGAGCCTGGGAAAAAGCCGAGCTTGGGCGCATCCCCGATCTCGTCAGGCAGATCGATGTCCTGGCTGAAATCGGCGTGCAGCGGATATAGGGGGAGATCGGGAAACTGCTCTATCAGACGCGCAGATGCCTCATTCAGAGCGCCATTATCAATATCGATGGGAACGTAGGCCGCTACGCTCTTCATATGCTCCAGCAGGATATGCGTCTTGCGGCTGGAGCCGGAGCCGAATTCCACCACGGCGCACCCATCGCCTGCGAGTTTCGCAATTTCCGGCCCGTAATTGGTGAGTAGACCGATTTCGGTGCGGGTGGGGTAATACTCATCAAGCCGCGTGATGTCCTCGAACAGCGCCGAACCACGCGCATCATAGTGGAATTTGGTAGGGATATATTTGGCAGCTTGAGAGAGGCCGGTGAGAACCGCCTCGGCTAACTCCCCGTGAAAGGGTTCAGCCTCCTGTGCGTCCGAGTTTAGTGTCATTGGTCCTCTGCGAGGCGCAGGCCTTTAAACTGCCAGCGCTGATGGGGATAAAAAAAATTGCGGTATGTCGCACGCGAATGCCCGTCCGGCGTCACGCAGGATGCGCCCTTCAGCACAAACTGCCCGCTCATGAATTTGCCGTTATATTCACCAACCGCGCCGTCGGGTTGGCGATATCCCGGATAGGGGCTGTAGTGACTCTGGGTCCATTCCCATACATCGCCGAACATTTGCTGGAGCGTGCCATCGGGTTCTTCCACGGGGGAGGGACGCAATGCATCGCTCCCCAGCGTTCGCCCCTTTTCGCTCAGACCTTGAGACGCGTGCTCCCATTCAAATTCCGTGGGCAGGCGCTTGCCGGCCCAACGTGCAAAAGCGTCCGCCTCATAGTAGCTCACATGGGCAACAGGCGCGGCAGGATCGATGGGGCGAATGCCCGACAATGTCATCTGCCGCCATTGTCCCTCTTGCCTCTCCCAGTAAAACGGCGCGCGCCATCCTTCACGCTGCACGGCCGTCCAGCCATCCGCAAGCCAATGCTCATAGTGTTCATAACCGCCATCGGCCATGAACTCGATCCACTCGCCCTTGGTTACGCAGCGGTCCGCCAGCTTGAAGGGCCGCAGCAAAGCTTCATGGCGCGGGCCTTCATTGTCATAGGAGAACCCTTTGCCCTCATGGCCCGCTTCAACAATGCCGCCATCAAAAGCAATGAAGCTTGGCGCATGAGACTTGTCAGCGGCGGATATGGCCACTTGTTTGTAGGCCGGGCGCAGGGGCTGGTTCGCGAACAGGCAGAGGATATCGGTCAGCAGCAACTCCTGGTGCTGCTGCTCGTGATTGATACCAAGCTCGATAATGTCTAGCACAGTTGTGTTCACGCGCCCTTGCTCGAACAAACGCTCCAGCGCTTCGTCCACATAGGCGCGGTAGGCGCGCACCTCATCCGCGCCTGGCCGTGTCAGCAGCCCGCGATTGGGCCTCGGGTGGCGCTCTCCCTTGCCCTCGTAATAGGAGTTGAAGCAATAGAGGAAATCCTCGTTGAAAAGCTTATAGTTGTCATCGAATTGCGTGAGCAGAAACGCCTCGAAAAACCAGGTGGTGTGCGCCAGGTGCCATTTGGCAGGACTGGCGTCGTCCATTGCCTGGACCACCTGATCCTCATCACTCAAGGGCCTGGCGAGAGAAAGGGAGCATTGGCGGGTATCGGAAAGGCGGT
>CAXMMX010000057.1:0-8717 GCA_964194535.1 uncultured Alphaproteobacteria bacterium
ACTGTTGAGGTGGAGCTTAAGGGAATACTCATTGAACTAGATGAACGCGAATGGCTGAGCGAATGGTGGAAACCATTGCCCAAGGGCGGATGGCATGCACCTATTGTGATTGTCGAGGGCAGACTTGTGAGCCAGGGACACGCGCTCAATCGCGGTCTCCTGACCGAGGCGGTAATCGCCGCACACTCCGGACGTTCGCAGATGAAGAGCACCCATATTTTTGGCAAGAAAAGTTGCCCCCATTGCAAACGCGCCAAGGGGTATATGAACGAAGCGCGAATGAAATATGCTTACCATGATGTGGTTCGCGAGCCGCGCGCGCTTTATGAAATGATTGCCCGGGTGAAGCCTATCGTTGGCCCCAAAACGCCGATTACCGTTCCACAAATCTGGATTGACGGGCAATATGTCGGAGGCGCCGATCAGCTTGGGGAATTGCTCCATCGCAAAGACATAGAGCCCAACCCGGAACGCGGACAAAATTCCATGTCACCGGCTATCAGGGCGATACATTTAAGGGCGTGATGGTCAGTTAGTCGCCCTTCTCCACACTTGGCGGTCAGGGCACGCGCCTAGGGTGTTTGTTTCACCAGAAGACCGGCAAACATGACCGGTCCCATGGGCTTGCCAGAGGGCGCGCCGCCTTCAGGCTCAAGGGAGATAGCGAGCTGCACCCCTTTTTCAAGCATTTTATAGTCAATCTCGGCAGGCGCATCCATCATGGCGTAAGCGCCAGTGCCAACAAGACCAAGTGTCATCGGCGGTTTCTTGCCGTCTTTCATGATGGCCCAGAGCTCATAGCTCTTTGACGCATGTGCCTGCGCGGAAACAGGCCGGATTGCGAATTGTTTGCCGTGCATATTCATGGTGATGACGAACCCGGTTTCGCCCTTGTCGCTTTGCAGCATCGCCACATAGCGCACTTCAGGCGGCGCCTGTGTGAAGGGTGTATCCAGCCCGCCCATCCACACGACGGCAAGCGTGATTGAGGCGGCGACAGCGGTCATGGTGGCGTATCTCCACATGGCCAGGCTTCGCTTCAGATCAACCAATTGCTCTGCAAGGTTCAAGAGCGTCGTACTGCCTGCGCTAACAGGTGAAGTTAGCGCGGCCTCGATCTTTTTCCATGCGGAAGCGGGAGGTTTGACTGGCGGCACGGCTTTAATCAGGGGGCTGAGGCGTTCTTCCCATTCACTGACGGCGTGTGCGAACGCCGCATCCGAGGTCTTGAGCTTTTCTGCTTCAGAACGTTCCTCTGCATCCAGAGTGCCCAGCGCATATTCGCCGGCAAATATGTCGATGTCGCGTTTAGCCATCCCCCAGGCACTCCTTTACGCGAGCAAGGCTACGTCGGATCCAGCTCTTTACGGTGCCGACTGGCGTAGACATGCGTTCAGAGATTTCTTCGTGTGTATATCCGTAATAATAAGCCATCAGCAGACATTGTCTTTGTTCAGGATTAAGCCTTTCCATACAACCGAGCAACGCTTTCAACTCATTGTTCTGGGCCGTCAACTCAAACGGGTCAGGCGTCTCGTCCGCCCGTTCACCGCCGTCCTTTTGGTCCTCGACGGCAACTTCAGTTCGTTTGCGCAATACATCGATAGCGCGATTTCGCGTAATCGCAACCATCCAGCTCATGGGTGATCCAAGCTCCGGGCGAAAATTGGGTGCGGCATCCCAAATCTTGAGATACGCGTCCTGAATCACGTCCTCAGCCAGGTCACTTCTTTTCAATATACGTATTGCAACGCCAAACAGTTTCGCGCTTGTGGCATTATAAATAGCGTGAAATGCGGCTTTGTCGCCATTGGCGGCGGCGCGAAGCAGTTGGTCAAGTTCAGGTTGGGCCATTACCGGCTATCTAGCATATGTGTGACTTGTGATTGCAGTGTATGTTGGGGATATAGCGAAATACCGCTGGATGAGGAAGCAAGTGTTTGCCCTCAGTGGCTCTTTCCAGCGTCGGAAGCATAATCAGGAACCATGAGCGTTCATCTCATTAAATTATGCGTCGGGATTGAGAGCGTTGCGCATTTGAGCGAACGGCAGAAGTTCCGTCTTGCTCAACTTGAAGCACAGGGTCAGACATGTGAGCTGTTTCACCGTACGCGCCAGATGCCCCGCAGGCGCGATGAATTGCTCAAGGGCGGTTCGTTATACTGGGTCATCAAGGGGGTTGTCCTCGTACACCAGAATATTCTCGATCTTCGGACAGTGCGCGGTGATGACGGGATAAGGCGCTGTGACATCATTCTTGATCCCAGGCTCGTGCCGACACGCCCGCATCCGCGGCGCGCATTTCAGGGCTGGCGCTATCTGAGCCTGGAGGATGCCCCCAGGAATTTGGGGTTGTCGGGTGCGGATATCGACCAGCTTCCGGAGCAAATGCGCACCGAGCTGATCGAGTTGGGGCTGCTGTAAGCGTGTTTATTTGCCGGCGCCGGGAACCGCCACATTGTCTATCAACCGGGTTTTGCCAAGCATTACTGCGGCAAACACCCGTGCAGGCTCGCGCACACGGCCTTCGACGGGCGCCAGATTTTTCGCGTTGCGAACTTCCAGATAATCCACAGAGAAGCCTTCCTGCGCGAGGTGCATAATGCCCTTTTCGAGCAGCTCGATGGTGGATTTTCCGGCTGCGAGTGCTTCGGAAATTTCGGATATGGTCCGGTATAGCTGTGGTGCTTTTTGGCGCTCGCCTGGCGTCAGATAGGCGTTGCGCGATGACATGGCGAGGCCATCCGACTCTCGCACGATGGGTCCGCCGAGAATTTCAACGTTCATATCCAGATCGCGCGCCATCCGGCGGATCACCAGCAGCTGCTGAAAATCCTTCTCGCCGAAGATTGCCACATCCGGGCGGCACTGGTTGAGCAGTTTGGCGACAACGGTGGCAACGCCGCCGAAAAAATGTGGCCGGGATGCGCCGCACAGCCCCTCGCTAAGGCCCTCCACGGTGATATGGGTGGAAAAATCCTCCGGGTAAACTTCATCGCGCGGCGGCATGAAAACGAGATTGACACCGAGCGCGGCGAGGTGTTCCAGGTCTTTCTCATGCTCGCGGGGGTAGCTGTCAAAATCTTCATGCGGCGCGAACTGGGCCGGATTCACGAAGATGGAGACAATAGTACGCTCGCCAGTTTTCCTGGCCAGCCTGACAAGCGAGAGATGTCCCTCATGTAGTGCGCCCATGGTCGGCACGAGGACAGTTTTTTCCCCTGCGCCGCGCCAATGGCTGACCGCGTATCTGAGGTCCTTGATTGCCGTGACGGTTTTTATACTGGCTGACATACAAAATATTCCAGGCCTGGATGTAACGGGCGCCTTGCCCGCCATTGCAGTAAGATCAATTTGTGACCATTTATATGATGAGGTTTAAATCTGAAAAGGCCAGCAATTGCAAAAGGCCAGCAATTGCAAATGGATTACCTGAAAGCAAGAAGGCGTCATGGCTAAAAACAAAACACCGGCAACCGCGAGGGGCAACGAGCAGGATAACTTGCCTGACGCCCGCTCCTCCGAAGTCGAAGTCGATGCCTTTCTGGACAAGGTTAAATCGCTTTCTGTCTCGCAGAAGGCCGGTACGCGCGGACGGCTGATTTTTGCCATGGACGCAACGATGAGCCGCCAGCCTACATGGGACATGGCGCTTGGCCTGCAAGCTGGGATGTTTTCCTCCGTCAAGGCGGTCGGCGGGCTCGATGTACAGCTTGTTTATTTTCGCGGCTTTGGAGAGTGCCGGTCCAGTAAATGGGTAAAAAATCCCGAAGCCCTGGCCAGCTTGATGACACAGGTCTTCTGCAGGGGTGGTCATACCCAGATTGGCCGGATTCTGAGCCACGCACTGAACGAGACAAATGATACCAGGGTCAATGCACTCGTTTATGTGGGTGATTGCATGGAAGAGAATATCGACGATTTGTCCGCGAGCGCTGGTGAGCTCGGGTTACTGGGTATGCCGGTATTCCTGTTTCAGGAGGGCAACGACACCAAGGCGGAAACAGCCTTTCGCGAGATTGCCCACTTGACCGGAGGCGCCTATTGCCGCTTCGATGCAGGCTCAGCCGCGCAACTGAGGGAGTTGCTGTCGGCGGTGGCTGTCTATGCGGCGGGAGGCCGCAAAGCACTTGAAAGTTATAGTGGTGGCAAGGGCGGCGTACAGGGGCTGCTGGAGCAATTGAACTAACTTAATGCAATATCTCATCCTTGGAGTGCTTTTTCTACTTGTCGTCTATGCGGCGCTGCGCTCCTTTCTTAATGCCAATCCGAAGACCATGGTGCAGAATTTGCGCAATATGGCAGGATTTGCCGCGCTGCTCATGGCGCTGTTCTTCACTGTGACCGGCCGCTTTCCGCTGGCAGTTCCATTGGGGATCATCGCGATATCCTTGCTCAAGGGCAATCTGTCCGCATTCACCGGCGGCTTCAATCCATTTCCCGGCAATGCCAACAAGAGCGCGGGGCAGCAATCGCGCGTGCGGACCCGCACGGTCGAAATGGAACTCGATCACGACACTGGAGATATGGAAGGCCGGGTCATCAAGGGGCGCTTTGCGTCCCGGATGCTTTCATCCATGAATGAGAGCGAGCTGATCCAGCTTTGGAACGATTGTCTCAAACCCGACCCCCAGGCCGCCCAGCTGCTCGAGGCTTATATGGACCGCCGAATTCCGGACTGGCGCGAAGGGGTTGGTGAGAAAGCAAAACAAGGCGCTCAGGCCGGGAGTCGATCAGATGGCCCTATGTCCATCGACGAGGCCTATGAGATTCTGGGTCTTCAGCCGGGTGCCAGCAAGGCCGACATCCGCCATGCGCATCGTAGCTTGATGAAGAAGATGCATCCGGATCAGGGCGGGTCCACTTATCTGGCGGCGAAAATCAATGAGGCCAAGGATCAGCTGCTCGGCCAGTAAAATTTCGCGAGCGTAAAGCGCTATTCTGCAGACATGACAACACAGGTGATTGCGCGGCGCTTGAGCTGGTTACAGGTGCTGTCAGCCGAACTTCGCGAGAACCCGGCGAACCGGGCGCGGTAAAGATTACCCCTGGGTTCAAGTAGTGGCATCGCCAGCGGTTTATGACCGGAGATCACATCACCCGCCGTTTCCTGGATTGTGGAGAGACGCTGTATGGCATCCCTCTGGCGTGAATAGGCTCCCACCTGAATATGGAATCCGCTGAGCTGTGCGTTTGGTGTATTTGTTGCAGTATCAGCTGGAATTGAAGCAACCGTTATGGGTGCGTTTTTTGTGACCGGCTGTATTGCAGGTTTCTTTTTGATCCTGGAAGGCACGACGCTGGCGGCCGCTTTTTCGGGAAATTTCAAAGATGATGCGACTTGTACGGGCTTCTTATAAGTCGCGGGGCGTTTCTTGCGCGGCAGCCGTGCGATTGCCTTTGGCATTGTTTTATTGAGGATAGCTCGCATGGCGGCGTTGCGCCGCTTGGAAGTCTTGCCGCCGAATATGACCGCGATCAGATGCTTGTTGCCCCGTCGCACATTGGCCAGAAGGTTGAACCCGGAAGCACGTGTGTAGCCGGTCTTGATGCCGTCAGTGCCTTTGTAGTCGAACAACAGGCGGTTGTGATTGCGGTATTTCTTGCCTTTGTATTTGAAATATTTCCGGCTGAAATTTTTGTATCTTCCCGGATGATCGAACATCAGCCGGTTGGCCATGGTGATCATGTCGCGCGCGGTCGTGACCTGAAGTTTGTTGGGCAGACCGGATGCATTCTTGAACACGGTCCGGCGCATCCCGATTTTATGGGCCTTGGCGGTCATCATCTTCGCGAAGTTGGCTTCCGACCCGCCGATATTTTCCGCGATCGTTACTGCCACGTCGTTTGCCGACTTGGTCACCAGCGCCTTGATAGCATCGGCCACGGAGATGGTTTTGCCGGGCTTCAACCCCAGTTTTGACGGCGCTTGTTTTGCCGCCTTGCGTGATACCTTGAGGCGTGAATCCGCATGCAGCCTGCCTGCTTCCATATAATCGAACAGAAGATACAAGGTCATGATTTTGGTGAGAGATGCGGGGTATCGCAGCGCGTCGCCTTGGCGGGAATACAGAATTTTACCCGTGTGGCCATCGACCACCATAGCCGAATATTTCGATGCCGCCTGAACCTGACTTGCCGATACGGCGCTCAGCGCGGCAACGGCCAGAAGGCAAGCGGTAACTGCATTTTTCCAACACGCGGCTAGCGACCGGCGCAACGGCAACCACCTTGACACATTCACCCCAAGGCCAGATGGCCTCGTTCCCCTAATTCGTACATTAATCGCGGGCCCTGATCCCCCGCATGAGAACGCCTCCACAACCAAGCGTTCGGCATCTCAAACCTAGTGGGCTGGGCATTACCAATTCGTTAAGAGGGATTGGCAAATAAAAAAATGCTGCAGTGCAATAAATTATATTGACAAAAATTGTGCAGTGCATATATATCTTGTTGCATTGCAAAATTAGCAGCCCGGCAGAGCAATTTGCGGTTTGGGCGAGGACTTAAATGATGGAGAGTGTGATGGAACTGAAGGGTTACGAAGACATTCAAAAAGCCGGCCAGGTAAACTTTGACATGGCGGTCAAAACGTTTGGTGAAGCCAACAAAAGCGTACAGGCAATTGCTGGTGAGGTGACCGAGTACACCAAAAAGTCAATTGAGGACGGCACTGCCGCGTTTGAGCAGCTGATCGGCGTGAAGTCTGTCGAGCAGGCAATCGAAATTCAGACCACATATGCCAAGAAGGTCTATGACAACTATGTGTCTCAGGTGACCAAGCTTGGTGAGATGTATGCCGACCTTGCCAAGGACGCTTACAAGCCAGTCGAAACGGCTTTCGCCAAAAAGGACTAATGCTCCTTGGCATTTAAGGGCGCACCGCCCTACCTCCTAGACTATTCAGACCCGGCTGATGAGGCCGGGTCTTTTTTTATTCTCCCGGGACTTTTTTTATTCTCATTGTGATCTTCGGTCATATTAGGGTCGTATATGGATAACAGCGTGCATATATCTTGCGAGTGTGATTTGCGAGCGGGGTCCCGATGCCGTTAGAATGTGATTTGCGCAAGCGCAAATGCATAGTGTCCTTAAGTCAGTTCGTGTAGAAAATCCTGCACAATTTAATGAGACAGATGGAGAATCAAAGAGAGCCTTTTGGAATGTCGCGCAAGGATCGAAATCAGCGCCCGGACGATGCCGGAACGGACATCGTTACAGAAACCAGGCCCAAGACAAAAAAGCCGAGCCTCTACAAGGTGCTGCTGTTGAATGACGACTATACGCCGATGGAGTTCGTCGTTTATATTCTGGAACGGTTTTTCAACAAGTCAGGGGAAGACGCGACACGCGTGATGCTGCATGTTCACCAAAAGGGTGTCGGTGTGTGCGGCGTCTTCACTTTTGAAGTGGCAGAGACCAAAGTGGCACAGGTGATGAATTTCTCCAGGCAGAATGATCATCCTCTGCAATGCATGATGGAAAAGGAGTGAGATAGATCCGTGACGTCATTTTCGTCCAGTCTTGAAGAAGCGCTGCACCGGGCGTTGGAATACGCCAACGAGCACAGCCATGAATATGCGACGCTTGAGCATCTCCTGTTGTCGCTGCTCGACGATGGCGATGCTTCGGCCGTTTTGCGCGCGTGCGATGTCGATGTCAATGAACTGCGCGCCAAGTTGATCGAATATATCGACAACGAACTTGAAGGGCTGATCCTGGACGACAGCGGCGAGGCCCAGCCAACGGCTGGCTTCCAGCGGGTCATCCACCGCGCCGTGGTGCACGTACAATCTTCAGGTCGCGAAGAAGTTACCGGCGCTAACGTGCTGGTGGCCATTTTCGCCGAACGCGAGAGTCATGCGGCCTTTTTCCTCCAGGAACAGGAAATGACCCGTTTCGACGCGGTCAACTATATCAGCCACGGTATTGCCAAGCGCGCGGGCATGTCCGAGCCGCGCGACGTGCGGGGTGTCGACGAGGAAGCCGCCACCATGGATGGCACCGACGACAAGAAACGCCGTGGCGACGCGCTGGAACTCTATTGCGTCAACCTGAACGTCAAAGCCCGGGATGGGCGTATCGACCCGCTGATCGGGCGCAATGAGGAAATTCGCCGCACAATCCAGGTTCTATGCCGGCGGCAGAAGAACAACCCGCTGTTTGTCGGCGAACCGGGTGTCGGAAAGACGGCTGTTGCCGAGGGCCTGGCAAGGCGCATTGTGCGCGGCGAGGTTCCTGAAGTGCTTGGGAGCTCAACCATATTCCAGCTCGATATGGGCACATTGCTTGCCGGAACGCGCTATCGCGGTGATTTCGAGGAGCGGCTCAAGGCGGTGGTTCGCGAAATTGAAGCCTATCCGGGCGCGATTATGTTCATCGATGAAATTCACACGGTAATTGGCGCGGGCGCCACTTCGGGCGGCGCGATGGATGCTTCGAATCTGCTCAAGCCTGCCCTTCAGAGCGGCACGCTGCGCTGCATCGGTTCGACCACCTACAAGGAATATCGCCAGCATTTCGAAAAGGACCGGGCGCTGGTGCGCCGATTCCAGAAGATCGATCTGCAGGAGCCAAGCATCGAGGACACCATTTCCATCCTCAAGGGTCTGAAACCCTATTACGAGGACTTCCACAAGATCCGTTACACCAATCAGGCACTCAAGTCGGCGGTGGAGCTGTCGGCGAAATATATCCATGACCGCCGTCTGCCCGAC
>CAXMMX010000058.1:0-5693 GCA_964194535.1 uncultured Alphaproteobacteria bacterium
TCGGAAACTGGTGACTCGGCGTGGTGAAGATCAGATCCGTAAGGGCAAGCCTGTCGTCTACGATTAGACCTTGATGGTCAACCGGAACCGGCATCACCCGGCTGGTTCTGAGCTGGAATATATTGCGCATGTCTGGATAGCCCGGCTCCTCTATCCCTACAACCGTGTCGCGCGTAACCAGAAGGCTTGCCAGCAGATAGAGTGCGTTTTGCGCCCCGAGGGTGACGAGGATCTCGTCATACTTCGCCATGATGCCGCGCCTCGGCAGGATACGGGTTCTGATTTGCTCGACCAGCATAGGATCGTCGCGGTCGCGAAAATCGCTGGTCCATGCCTCTATCCACTGCTTGCCAAGCGCCTGACGGTTACACTCACGCCATTCAGTGATCGGGAACAGCTTGTGGTCAACCTGGCCGTAGATGAAGGGATAGGGATAATCCTGCCAGTTGGCGGGCTTATTGATATTTTCCTGCTTACCCGGCTGCACCCGGAAACGCGCTTTCCAATCGGGAGATGAGAATTCACTCGGCGTAATGACGGCGGTACATTCCGCACGGCCATTCAGAATTTCCTCATTGACATAATAACCGGAGCGCTCACGCGCGACGATATAGCCATCATCGATAAGGCCCTGATAGGCCAGAACCACCGTGTTGCGGGAAACGCCGAGCTGGCGGGCCATATGCCGGCTGGAGGGAATACGGTCTTCCACAGGCAGCTGGCCGCCCAGAATCGCCGATACGAGAACTTCCCGTATTTGCGACTGCAGGCTCATTTTGCCCGCAGGAGGCAACTGAAACAAGCACTCACGCATCGTCTGGTCCCACCGAAAACTGGCAATTGGCTCTAGGGTCCGGACTCAGTAATGGATACCATTACTGAGTCCGGACCCTAGGATGAGTCCAAAATGGGACGGTAGCTTGGCAGCAGATTTTGACAAAGTCGGCAGTATAATTTCATCTAGCCGGTGGGTTGGCGTCGTGCGGGGTATACTCGCGGGCGCCGGTTAGCAATTGAGGCGAGAAAACATGCGATATTCAGCCAATACCCTAGAACATCACTGGATGCCCTTCACTCCCAACCGCGAGTTCAAGGAGAACCCTCGCCTTGTGGTGAAAAGCAAGGGCGTGGAGATGTGGGACCATAATGGCACCCGCGTGCTTGACGGCTCATCCGGCCTGTTTTGTGTTGCAGCGGGGCACGGACGCACGGAGATTGCCGAAGCCGTTCACGCGGCGCTGCTCGAAAACGACTACACCGCGCCGTTCAATCTTGCGCATCCCGCTTCGTTCGAGATGGCGCGCATGGTTACAGCGCTGACGCCGGAAGACATCAACCACGTCTTCTTCGCCAATTCAGGTTCCGAGGCAATCGACACCTCTCTCAAGATCGCCATGGCCTATCACCGCGCCAGAGGTGAGGGCCAGCGCACTCGTTTCGTATCGCGTGAGCGCGCCTATCACGGCGTCAATATCGGCGGGACGTCTCTTTCCGGCATGGTGAAAAACCGGGAAACCTTCTCCGGCGTGATGCCCAATGTGGTGTGCATGCGCCATACCTGGCTTGAGGAAAACCGCTTTGTCCGCGGCCAGCCCGAGCACGGCGTGGAACTGGCCGAAGACCTCCAGCGCATGGTGGACACCTATGGCGGCGCCACAATCGCCGCCTGCTATGTGGAACCCATCGCCGGCTCGACCGGCGTGTTGCTGCCGCCGAAGGGGTATCTGGAACGCCTTCGCGAAATTTGCGACGCCAACGGCATCCTTCTTGTTTTCGATGAGGTCATCACCGGCTTCGGCCGTCTTGGTGCGCCCTTTGGCGCCCAGGCCTTCGGCGTCACACCCGATATCATGACCATGGCCAAGGCCCTGACCAATGGCGCGCAGCCCATGGGCGCAATTGCTGTGAAGGATGAGATTTACGACACCATCGTGAACGCGGCGCCGGAAGGAGCCATAGAGTTGTTCCATGGCTACACCTATTCGGCGCATCCGGCCGCTTGCGCCGCCGGCATCGCCATGCAGAAGATTTTCCTCAATGAGAAGCTGTTCGACCGGGCAGCGGAGTTGTCGGACTATTTTCTTGACGCAGTATACGCCCTGCAGGACATCGATCTCGTCACCGACATCCGTGGCTACGGACTGCTTACGGGCTTCGATGTGCAGTCAGGGAGCGCCCCAGGTGCACGCGGCACAAAGATTCAGAAAACACTGTTCGCAAACGGTCTGCATGTGAAATTCACCGGCGACTGCGGCATCTTCGCGCCGCCGCTGGTCACCACGCGCGATCAGATCGACGAGATGTGCGCGGTGCTGCGCAAGACGCTTGAGGAGTTCAAGGACTGACCCATCCGGCATCCGACAAGCCCGGATCATTCCGCTCCATCGTCTGGCCCCTTGCGGTGGCGGAAACCATCGTCTGGGCGGCCATGTATTATTCCTTTCCGGCCCTGCTGCTGGAATGGGAGAAAGATCTCGGCTGGTCGAAGACCGAGCTTACCGGCGCGCTGACACTTGCGCTTCTGGTCTGCGCCGTCACCGCGCCATTCGCCGGGCGCATCATCGACCATGGCAATGGGCGCACCCTGCTGACGGGCAGCGCCCTGCTCGGCGCAATCCTGCTCATTTTGCTCTCGCAGGTCACCCAGATCTGGCAATTCTACGCGGTGTGGTTTCTGCTCGGTCTTGCCATGGCCGGCTGTCTGTATGATGCCTGCTTTGCCATCCTGACCCGCACCATGGGAGACAAGACCAAACGGGCAATCACCCTGGTCACGCTGGTTGCTGGGCTTGCCGGAACCGTGTCCTTTCCAAGCGCCAATGCCCTGGCCGCCGCCATTGGGTGGCGCGGGGCATTGCTGGTGTTCGCCGGTGCGTTGGTGGTCATCGCCGCACCGCTGCTCTGGTATGCCTGCGGCAAAGCGGATAATCAGCCTCATGCAACCCTGATCCCCATTGGCCGAAAAATGGAAGCGGGTCTGCGCCTCGTTCGCTCACCGCTGTTCTGGTGCCTGGCAATCTGCTTCATCGCCATGGCGATCAATCACGGGGTGCTGATCAACCACCTCCTGCCATTGCTGGATGAACGCGGCGTGCATAAGGAAACGGCGATCCTCGCGGTATCGATGATCGGGCCGATGCAGGTGTCGGGGCGTCTGGCGATGATGGCGGCCGAACGCCATGTCTCGACCGGCATCCTGTTCATCGCCTGCACACTCGCCGCAGCGGCAGCTTCCCTGTCACTTTACGGCGCCGCGTTGATCCCTGCCCTGCTGGTAAGTTTCGTTCTGTTCCAGGGGGCCGGACATGGCGTCATTTCCATCCTGCGGCCGGTGATCATTGCCGAATATCTTGGAAAAAAGGATTTCGGCCTGATCGCCGGCGTGCTCGCGGCAATTTATCTTGTGGGCTATGCCCTGGGGCCGACTGCCGGCTCCTTTATCTGGGAAATAGGGGGCTACGACCGGGTCATTGAATTTGCACTGATCATGACGATCATCGCATTTGCAGCGCTGGTTCTGGCAAGGTCGATCGCCAAACGCGCGAACATGCCAAACAGCTAGCGCAGGCTGTTGTTGATCTTCGCCAGTTCCGCGTTGCCGGGGCACAGATCGCTCATGGGCACCGCGTTCAATGGCTGAGCCGTCGTGCCCAGCAGCGTGTGCAGATCGCAATCCTGATCATCTATGTAGAGCAACCCCGTGACCACCTGCCCTTTGACATAGCGTTTTCGCAACGTGGTCAGGGCGTTTTCAGAATCACGCGGATCGTAGGCGTCGTCGAGTTTGTGAAGGCGCATCAGCGAACCGTCATGCATGCGCACTGTCACGGTTTTGCCTTGCTCTGCCTCGGCGGTAATTTCCTCGCGCTCCGGCACCAGGTCGATCCGGTCCATTGCCTCATTATGTTCGCGCACATAGTCGTAAGATTTGGTCGAATCCTCGTGGTCGTTAAACGTGACGCAGGGCGAAACGATGTCGATAAAGGCAAACCCGTTATAGTGGAAAGCCGCCTTGATCAGCGGCACCAGATGGGCCTTGTCACCGGAAAAGCCGCGCGCCACGAAGCCCGCACCAAGATGAATCGCAAGGGTGCAAAGATCGATCGCCTCGAACAGGTTGGCCTCACCCTTCTTGGACTTCGATACAAGATCGCTCGTGGCTGAGAATTGACCCTTGGTCAACCCGTAAGTGCCATTGTTTTCAACAATATAAATCATGTTTACCCGGCGGCGCATGGCATGACAGAACTGCCCCAGGCCGATGGAGGCGGTGTCGCCATCGCCCGAAACGCCGAGATAGATGAGGTCGCGGTTGGCCAGATTGGCGCCGGTCGCAATAGACGGCATGCGCCCATGCACCGAGTTGAAACCGTGACTGCGATTGAGGAAGTAGGTTGGCGTCTTGGACGAGCAGCCGATACCGGAAAGTTTTGCCAGCCGGTGCGCGGGCAAGTCCATTTCAAAACACGCTTCAATGATGGCGGCCGAGATCGAGTCATGGCCACAGCCTGCGCACAGCGTTGAAACAAGGCCCTCATAGTCGCGCCGTGTAAGGCCCAGATCGTTCTTGCGCAGGCCCGGATGGCGCACATTCGGCTTCTTCATATAGGTCATGTTCGCGCCCTCACATTGCCTGCGCCGACAGCTGCATGGCTGCCACAACAGATTTGTCGGTTTCGATATGGCCCTCGATTTTGCGCTTTACCCATCCTGCCGTCAGCGGCATACCCTGATAGTCCAGCACCGACACCAGCTTCTCGGCCGGAATACCCGCTTCAATGATGAGCAATGAGCGCATCTGCGCATCCCGGTTCTGCTCAACAACGAAAATCCGATCATGTTGGGCGGCGAACTTTGCCACCTCCCTGCCGAACGGGAAAGCGCGAAGACGCATGGTGTTGAGTTTGTAACCTTCGCGCGACAGCAGATCGCAAGCCTCGCGCACCGCAGGTTCCGTGGAGCCGAAATTGATAATACCGAGCTTGCTAGCCCGGCTCGTTTTGCGAATAACGGGCTTTGGCATAAGGCTCGCGGCCATGGCGAATTTGCGCGTCAGCCGTTCGAGATTTTCCGCATTCACCTGGCCATCCTCGGTGTAGGTGGCAAAGGCGTCATGAGACGAGCCGCGCGTGAAAAAGGCGCCCTTGGTCGGGTGCGTGCCTGGCAGTGTCCGGTAGGTGATGCCATCGCCATCCACATCCCAGTAGCGCCCGAAGCTTTTAACCCGCTCGAGCATATCCGCATCCATCACCTTGCCGCGATCATGCTTGCGCGCATCGTCCCATTCAAGCGGATCACACACCCATTCATTCATGCCGATATCGAGATCGCTCATGACAATGACGGGCGTTTGCAGACGTTCGGCCAGATCGAAAGCATCCGCACTCAGCTCAAAACATTCCTTGGGATCGCCGGGGAACAGCAGCACCTGCTTGGTGTCGCCATGGCTTGCATAGGCACATGCGGTAATGTCGGATTGCTGCGTGCGCGTCGGCATCCCCGTCGAGGGGCCGCCGCGCTGTATATCAAACAGCACGAAGGGCACTTCGGCAAAATAGGCAAGTCCGAGAAATTCCGCCATCAGGGAGATGCCCGGTCCCGAGGTGGAGGTAAAGGCGCGCGCGCCATTCCAGGCCGCACCAATCACTATACCGATGGCGGCCAGCTCATCCTCGGCCTGAACAATTGCCACA
>CAXMMX010000059.1:0-8507 GCA_964194535.1 uncultured Alphaproteobacteria bacterium
CCTGAGGCTTTTACTTCTTCGACAACCCAGTGACGTCCATTTGTCAGGAATTTTATCGTTCCGTCCCAGGCGCCGCGCTTCCTCGCGCCCTTGAGGCCGGGGTCTTCAAATCCATAGAGGTTACGGAAAATGCGGTCTTTATCCTTGAGCATTATTTCCCGCCTCTCCTGGGCGCAGCCTTGGTATTAGATTTTGTTTTGGTTGATGTGTTCGCCCTGGAAGACGCCGCGCCATTCAGCAATGTCGTCGGTCCCCCTTCAGGACAAGAGAATTGCCGGCCATTTTGCGGTCCCGGTTTCACCTGTTTGCCTTCGCGCAAATCACTCAACAATTTTTCAAAACTCTCAGCCGTGAGATCCTCGTAATAATCCTTGTTGATCTGCACCATGGGCGCGTTCGTGCACGACCCGAGACATTCGACTTCAAGCCAGGACAACTTGCCGTCCTCAGTAACGTGATTCTGCTCACCGATCACCTTGCGGCAGACTTGCTTGAGATCGTCCGCGCCGCGCAGCCAGCACGGGGTCGTTCCACATAGCTGAACGAAATATTTTCCAACCGGCGAGAGGTTGAACATGGTGTAGAAAGTGGCGACCTCGAATACGCGGATATAGGCCATATCCAGCATCTCGGCGACAGATCTTAACGCCGGTTCCGGCAGCCAGCTATCATGCTGTTCCTGTGCCCGCCACAGCAATGGGATGACGGCGGAAGCCTGTTTGCCCTTCGGATATTTATCAATCTGTTCCCTGGCCCACTTGGCGTTGGCGGCCGAGAATTTGAAGCTCTTGGGTTGAACAGGATCGAGACGGCGCACACTCATCTGTCCACCTCCCCGAACACGATATCGATTGAGCCCAAGATGGCGGAGACGTCTGCGAGCATGTGTCCTCTGCACAGGAAATCCATGGCTTGCAGATGGGCGAAGCCGGGCGCGCGGATTTTGCAACGGTATGGCTTGTTCGTGCCATCGGAAACGAGATAGACGCCGAACTCGCCCTTTGGCGCCTCAACAGCTGTGTACACCTCGCCTTCGGGCACATGGTAGCCTTCGGTGTAGAGCTTGAAGTGATGAATCAGGGCTTCCATGGAGCGTTTCATTTCGCCGCGTTTCGGGGGCACGATTTTCTGGTTCATCGTCGAGACCGGCCCGCCCTGATCGCGTAATTTATGGCAGCATTGCTGCATAATAGAGACCGATTGGCGCATCTCTTCCATGCGGATGAGGTAGCGGTCGTAGCAGTCGCCATTCTTGCCGATCGGGATATCAAAATTCAGTTCATTATAACATTCGTAAGGCTGGGATTTGCGCAAATCCCAGGCCGCTCCTGAACCGCGCACCATGACACCGGAAAAGCCCCACGCGAAGGCATCTTCAAGCGATACGATGGCGATATCCACGTTCCGCTGTTTAAAAATGCGGTTGTCGGTAAGCAACCCCTCGATATCGTCCAGAACCAACAGGAACGGGTCACAGAAGGCTTCGATGTCGTCGATGAGTTCAGGGGGCAAATCCTTATGAACGCCGCCAGGGCGCACATAGGATGCATGCATCCGCGAGCCAGACGCGCGCTCATAGAAAACCATGAGCTTTTCGCGTTCCTCAAAACCCCACAGAGGCGGCGTCAGTGCCCCAACATCCATGGCTTGAGTCGTCACGTTCAGGAGATGGGAGAGCAGCCGTCCGATTTCTGAATAGAGTACACGAATGAGCTGCCCGCGCCTGGGCACTTCAATATCGAGCAGCTTTTCCACCGCCAAGGCGAAGGCGTGCTCCTGGTTCATCGGCGCGACATAGTCGAGCCTGTCGAAATAGGGGATGGCCTGCAAATAGGTTTTGTGCTCGATCAGTTTTTCCGTGCCGCGATGTAGCAATCCGATATGCGGGTCGACGCGTTCGACCACCTCGCCATCAAGCTCAAGGACGAGGCGCAATACACCGTGGGCAGCAGGGTGCTGCGGCCCGAAGTTGATGGTGAAGTTGCGGATTTCGGTTTCGGCCATCTTCTAAATCTCTAGGCGCTCACTCTGGCTCGTTTTTTATCCAGGCGTGCATTGAACCGGTCCCACTTGACGATGAAGCGTTCATGACGCCCTTCGCCAATCAGATCGATACCATCATGGGCGCTGACCACGAACCTGGCCCTGGGTCCCCGTAATTCCGTTATTTCCGTATCTACCGTCACGGTCATTCCCGGAGGGGTGGCCGCCTGGTGCGATATATCTACATGGGTGCCAAGACTGCCCTCGCCGTTTTCCATATGCGGTTCAAGCAGTTGAATGCAGGCCCATTCCAGCAGTCCGACCATATATCCGGTGGCCAGCACATCGGGCATGACCTGAAATTGAGCCGCTTCGGGATAGAGATGGGGTACGGTTTTATTTTCCGGCACCACATATTCAAACTGATGCTTCAGGCCGGGTTTGAGGGTATCTTTCACGAGGCGCCCTCCCCGTTTTCCGCGTCACCTGCCTTTTCATCGCCGGGAAGCACATAGTCTGCTCCTTCCCATGGACTCATGGCGTCAAATGAGCGGAACTCCTGCGCCAGTTTGACCGGCTCGTAAATGACCCGTTTTTGTTGATCGTCGTATCGCACTTCGACAAAGCCGGTGAGCGGAAAGTCCTTTCGCAAAGGATGTCCCTGAAAGCCGTAATCGGTGAGAATGCGCCGCAAATCCGGGTGGTCTGAAAACAGAATGCCATAAAGGTCAAAGGCCTCGCGCTCAAACCAGTTGGCGGCGGGAAAGATATCTACCACGCTCGGCACTGGCGTCGCTTCATCGGTGCTGGTTTTTACGCGGATGCGCATGTTCTGGCGTGGGCTGAGGAGATGATAGACAACATCGAAGCGCCGGGTGCGTTGGGGATAATCCACGCCGGCGATATCAATAAAACAATCAAACAGGCAACGGGCATCGCCCTTGAGGAATTTCAGAACTTCCAGCACCTGTTCGCGCACCACCTCTAACGACAATTCGTCACGGGTCACGTTCCAGCCGGTCACGGCCGTATCGCCTAACGCTTCGGCCAGATAGTCCCCGAGATCTGTTAAAGCCTCATCCATCTTGTTCCCACCCGGTCGATCGCCTGTCCCGGCCCTAACGCTCGATAGTGCCCGTTCTACGAATTTTCTTCTGCAGAAGCAGAATTCCGTATAGCAGCGCTTCTGCTGTTGGCGGACACCCCGGCACATAGACATCGACCGGAATCACGCGGTCGCAGCCCCGCACCACAGAATAGGAATAGTGATAATAGCCGCCGCCATTGGCGCAACTGCCCATGGAAATCACATAGCGGGGCTCCGGCATCTGGTCATAAACCTTGCGGATCGCCGGCGCCATCTTGTTGGTGAGAGTGCCTGCAACAATAATCACATCTGACTGGCGCGGACTGGCGCGCGGCGCAAAGCCAAAACGCTCCACATCGTAGCGCGGCATCGACGCCTGCATCATTTCCACCGCGCAGCACGCCAGGCCAAATGTCATCCACATAAGAGAGCCTGTGCGCGCCCAGTTGATGATCTCGTTCGTCGAAGTGACGAGAAAGCCCTTGTCGGCCAATTCGTTGGAAATTTCCGAAAAATACGGAGAAAATTCCGCTGAAGTTTCAGGCAGTGCGGCACCCTCTCGGCGATGATCGAAAATCGGTGACGGGATTAATCCCATTCGAGCGCCCCTTTCCGCCATTCATAGATGAAGCCGATGGTAAGAATTCCGAGAAAAATCATGACGGACCAGTAACCAAGCGCACCGACCTCCTTGAAGGCCACGGCCCACGGGAAAAGGAAGGCGACTTCCAGATCGAAGATGATGAACAGCAATGCGACAAGGTAAAAACGCACATCGAACTTCATACGGGCATCGTCGAAGGCCTTGAAGCCGCATTCATAGGCGGAGACTTTTTCAGGGTCCGGATTGGAAATCGCAACCATAAAAGGAGCCGCCAGCAGGATGCCGCTGATGACCAGCGCAACGCCAATAAAGATGACAACTGGTAAGTAGCTCAACAGCAGCTCGTTCATGACTTTACCGCTTCACCTTCCCTGGCATTTTCATCACTGGATTCCGCGATGGAATGAGCCAGTATACCGCTATCGTATGGGTGTCACCGCCACCTCTGCTGCGGTGTCCTCACACTCAGATCCGATTTGCTCGTTTATACTGCAATGGAAAGTGCGCCCGCATCAATAAGAGGATTGGATAGAAATGCCTTCGCGGACGCTTTAGCGCACCCCAAATGGCAAGGCAAGAGCGAAGCCGGGGAAGCGCTATCGCCTCGCAAGACTCTGTCATTATGTACTGCTCGTCAGTGATAAGTGGCGGGAGTGACGGGGCTCGAACCCGCGGCCTCTGGCGTGACAGCCTGCACCCACCTGAAAGGCCGACCACAAGATAACTAAGCTGGACCAACTCATTCCGTGGCTTTACGCTCAATCCTCAGCGAAACGGGCCATGCACAACCACCCAAGGTCGGGGTGCCGGACGGTCATAATTAGCCGTGTTGGCGGTATCGAAAGGGTACTACGGATGATCAATAAACTGCTGGTCGCCATCGATGGTTCGAGCCACTCGCTGAAGGCGGTGGATTATGCCTCAGCCATCGCTGCTAGCTGCAAGGCTAAGGTGATCATTATCTCCGTAGTCAAGGTCCACATGGCCAGGGAGCTTCCAGCAGACCTGCGTGCATATGCCAAACTGGAAGGTATCCCTGAGGCAGACCTGGATAATTTGAAAAAGATTGCCAGCGATTTGGTTATGGATGCGGAGGAAAGATCGCGCCAGAAGGGCGTTGACGATGTCGTGACTGAAGTGCAGACAGGCCCTGTCGCACGCACAATTGTCGCGAGCGCCAAGCAGCACGATGTAGACATGATTGTCATTGGGTCGCGTGGTTTAGGCAACATCGAAGCGACTCTGCGCGGCGGCGTCTCCCACCGTGTCGAACTGTTGGCAAAATGTTCTGTTCTTACGGTCAAATAACACCCCTCCGGTAAAATTGTAGGCCGGAGGATGCAATGATAGAGGTCAAGAAGGCGCGCGTGGCTGGTATCAACCATGTCGCCCTCGAAGTCGGTGACATCGACGAGGCGCTGGAATTCTATGGCAAGTTCCTGAAATTCACGCTTCGTGGCAACCGCGACACGATGGCGTTATTTCGACCGCAACTCCCTTACGATTCCATTGTGGGTCAGATGCAGATCGGTAAGAGCCGGATCGTCATGTTCCATCCGCCAGCTCAACATCTTTCCAGCATATTCAAGTATCCGTCCCTGATAGTCGGGGTCGGCGGATCGGTCGAGGAACTCGTTTGGATCCGTTTCCAGGTCAAAGAACAAGGGCGCAAGCCCGGTGAAATGAACGTATTTGTACCGGTCTCCACGGATGATATTGGCGGTGCATTGTTTCATCCCCAATCCCATTGGAGGCTTCTCTCCAACCGTGTAGGGGCTCCTAAGATCGAACTCCGCATGATATTCCTGCCGCCACCCTTTGGGTCGATCACCACGGCAGAACGGAAGCAGTGAATGGCCATCACACTGCGCTGGAATATCAATACCGATCCCCTCAAGAATGGTCGGCATGATATCTACACTCTCGGTGAAGGCGTCGATGACGGAACCGTAAGCAGGGCGCGCTTCAGACGATGGGTCACGGATAATAAGGGGAATGTGGAATGTCTGATCGAAGTATCCGTATTTGGCAAACATCCAATGATCCCCCAGCTGTTCGCCGTGGTCTGAGGTAAAGATGATCAAGGTGTCATTATAGGAGCCGGTTTGCTTGAGATAATTTGTCAGCCGGCCGACTTGCGCATCCACTTCCGACATCATGCCGAAATAGGTTGCCCGGATTTGACGCAGTTCAGGCTCAGAAATGAAAACATTGTCGCGGGAATCGGTGCCGCGGGTATAGCTTACTCCCTTCTGGTTGAAAATATAGTGTCCCAGCCAAGGGTGCTGGGCGGCCTCTTTTTCCGCCGTTGCCTGACGCATGGGAAGCGGCATGTCCTCTGCATCATACTGATCGTGAAAAGGCTCCGGCGCGACGAAGGGGGGGTGAGGGGAATAAAAAGACAGGTGAATGAACCAATGATCAGTCTGGTGCGCTGAAAGGTGTTTCATCACTTCGTCGACGAGGAACGCGGTGCTGCTGTCCTCGGACTTATATTTAGCAGGAGCGAATGTTTTACCTTTATTTTCCGCACCGGAATATTCGGTCTGAGGCACAAATATATCCAAAGGGTTGGCCGGGATTTTGTACCCCTTTTCCTCCAGATGCGCGAACCACGGTTTCCGGTCATTGATTAAATGGATGACCGGATCCATGCCCGGCAACACGCCTTCATAACTGTTAGGCGAGTCGTCGCCGGGCGCATATTGGCGCGGATCGAGGCTGATGTCTGTGTAACCGAATAGCACCGGTTTGTAGCCGGCCTTGCGCGCCTCCAACGCCATGTTGGAGTGGCGGGCTTCCAATGGCGTTCCGTTGAGGACCGAGCGGTGGTTTTGCATATACATGCCGGTGTAGAGGCAAGCCCGGGACGGGCCGCAGGGCGTCGCCTGTGCATAATGGCGCTTGAATGTGACGGCATCGGCAGCCAGAGCGTCCAGGTTTGGAGTCTTGACATGGGGGTGCCCCAGCGCAGACAGGCATTCGCCCCGCCACTGATCGGCTGTAATGAAGAGTATGTTCATGACATACGCCCTGTTCTTGCGCAGATGCGGATTTGAAGGCTGCTAATTAGGGTCATGGCAGTTAGCAATGTCACGCAGGAAGATGGGAAACATCGATAACGAATTCGCCCTCGCTAAAGGCTCAACTCATCGGCAAAGTGACAGGCAGCAAAGCGATTGCCTTTGGTTTTGCGCAACTCGGGAGTTTCTTTTTTACACCGCGCCTTGGCGTAGGCGCATCGGGTGTGAAAGCTGCAGCCCGGGGGCGGGTTAAGCGGGCTCGGTATTTCACCCTCGAGCTTAATCGCCTTGGCTTTATCATCCGGATCAAGCGATGGAATCGCCGACATCAGGGCTGCGGTATAGGGGTGGCGCGGTTTCGCGAACAGCTTCCTGGTTGGCGCCATCTCCACAATCTCGCCGAGATACATCACTGCCACATGGTCGCAGATATGGGCGATGACGGAGAGGTCGTGGCTGATGAACAGAAATGTCAGCCCGAGCTCTTCTTGCAGCGATTTCAGCAGGTTCAGGACATCCGCCTGGATCGACACGTCAAGCGCCGCGACGCTCTCGTCGGCGACCACGAAGCGCGGGTTCGAGACCAGCGCCCGGGCGATCGAGATGCGCTGGCGCTGGCCGCCGGAAAAAGCGTGCGGGAAGCGGCGCAGATGCTCGAGATTCAGCCGGCACTTGGCGGCGATCTCGCGCACGCGCTTATCCGTTTCCTCGCGCGAAGAGGTCAGTCCCATCACCTCGAGCGGCTCGGCGATGATATCGCGCACGGTCATGCGTGGGCTGAGCGCCGCATAGGGGTCCTGGAAGATAAGCTGGGCGCGTTTGCGATAGTCCTTGAGCTCGGCTTTCGACACCTCGGCCAGGTCGTAGGAGACCTCGTCGTCATTGTAATTGATATGGCCGTGGGTGATCGGCGCCGCCTTCAGCATGGCGCGGCCCAGCGTGGTCTTGCCCGAGCCGGATTCGCCGACCAGGCCGAAGAACGAACGGGCCGGGATGTCGATCGTGATATTCTCGACCGCGCGCACGACGACCTTCGGAGTGAGAAAGCCGCCGCTGATCGGATAATGGACCGAGAGGCCCTTGACCGAGATGACAGGCTTGTCGCTCATGAAGCCATCCTCTGATCCTCGACGGCGAAACAGGCCGCCGCGTGACCGGTGCTGACCTCGCCCATTTGGGGAACGGCCGTATCGCACCGGCCGGTCATCGCGATCGGGCAACGGGTATGGAAAACGCACCCGCTCGGGCGCTCCAGCGGGCTGGGAATGTCGCCGGGAATCGGCGACAAGGGCGTGTCCAGATCCTCAAGATCCGGCAGCGCGTTCAGCAGCCCCTGGGTATAGGGATGCGCCGGGTTGCGAATGACGTCGCGCACCAGGCCCTGTTCGATTACACGGCCCAGATACATCACCGCCACCTTGTCGGCGGTCTGGGCGATGACGCCCAGATCATGGGTGATGAAGATGATGCCCATGCCGAACTCTTCCACCAGATCCTTCATCAGGTCGATCACCTGGGCCTGGATGGTCACGTCCAGCGCC
This sequence comes from uncultured Alphaproteobacteria bacterium, assembly GCA_964194535.1. Taxonomy (GTDB): domain Bacteria; phylum Pseudomonadota; class Alphaproteobacteria; order Rhizobiales; family Methyloligellaceae; genus UBA2767. Next base: position 8,239 of record CAXMMX010000059.1, read on the forward strand.
GTGGTCGGCTCGTCGGCGATCAGGAGCTTCGGGTTGGTCGATAGCGCCATGGCGATCATCGCCCGCTGGCGCATGCCGCCGGACAACTCGAAGGCGTATTGTTTGAACCGCGCGGCGGCGTCGGAGATGCCGACCCGGTTGAGCATCTCGATCGACAGCTCCGTTGCCTCGCTCCTGGTCATGTTCTTGTGAAGCTCAAGCTGCTCGGTCATCTGGTCGCCGATGGAGATGGCGGGGGCGAAGCTGGCCATTGGTTCCTGGAAGATCAT
>CAXMMX010000060.1:0-34468 GCA_964194535.1 uncultured Alphaproteobacteria bacterium
AAGCCGGTGCGCCCGTATGGACCCCGGTACCGGTGAGTGCAATTTCACTCGCAAGAGTAGTTTGCCGATCTCCAAAGAAGCGTTTCATAATCGCAGTGCCGTTCCCAAAACACGGGCCAAGACGAAAATCCTGAACCCCCCTATCTGGATTCCACCGCCCCCGACACTTGCAAACTCCGACGAAACCAACTGCCAGCCTGATATACTCAGACCTTGTTTGCAGAACATTCCGGTGCTCGTTAGCATCCTGGACAACACGCAGGAACAATAACGCGCGATTCTATGTCTCGCCAAATCACGGATATTTTCAGTCTGTTACAAAAACCACACCTCACATGATCTGTTCAAAAATGGCTCGTTTGAGCTATTTTTAGCCATTATCACCGCGCTCGAGCAGCACACCTGGCGGAGTGAACCGCTAATTGGCCTGCCGCTTGAGGAACGCCGGAATTTCCAAATCCTCATTTTCCTCATGCGCTGACACCATATTGCCCGACGGTTTGGGTGTTCCAGCGGCCCTGCTTAACTGCGTTCGGGTCGGCATTTCACCGGACGCTTTATGACGTCCAGCCGGATTTGCCGAAGCCTTCGCGCCGGCATCGGGTTGCTTTTTCAATTGCGGCTCCTTATCGCGAACGATCTCGGTTTCGGCCCTGGCGCTTTTGCGGCCAGTGAGACGTTCGAAAAAGCCCACCTTTTTCTTCTGCGATTCGATACCGGGCGCTGGTTCATCACTGCCCTTCTCCTGCATCGCCTTTTGAACGACTTGCGGGAAATCCTCTATCTTGGGCATACGCCGCGGCGAGGTTTTAGACAGCGCGGGAGGCTGCGGCACGAATGTGGCAGGCTTTTCGTCAACCGCCTGCGCGGCAGCCGGCTTGGTTATTGCTTTCGGGGCGCGTTTTTCAATAGTGACTTCCTGCCCGCCTTTCCAGACAGGTTCTTCGCTCCCCTTGGCCTTGCCAGCTTTTGCATTGCCCGTTTGCGCAGATGCTTCGCTCACAGGCTGCAGACCGGCAATCCGCTCTGTGAGCCTGGCCACCGTCTCATCTGCCTCCGGCCCGGCCTTCTCGGGCCGCTTGGCAGGTTCTTGCACGCTTTGCACGGCCTGTTGCTTTTGCAGGCCGGTGGCGACAACGGAGACGCGAATCTTGCCGTCGAGGCTCTTGTCGAAGGTCGCGCCGAGAATGATGTTGGCGCCGGCATCGACTTCTTCGCGAATGCGCGAAGCAGCTTCGTCAACCTCATAGAGAGTTAAATCGTTGCCGCCGGTGACGGAAATCAGCAGGCCCGTGGCGCCCTTCATCGACACATCATCGAGCAGTGGATTGGAGATTGCGGACTCGGCTGCCTCGACCGCGCGCTGCTCGCCCGTTGCCTCGCCTGTGCCCATCATCGCCGATCCCATGCCGGCCATGATGGCCTTCACATCGGCGAAGTCGAGATTGATGAGCCCTTCCTTGACCATCAGATCGGTGATGCATCCCACGCCATTGTGCAGCACCTCGTCCGCCATGGCGAAGGCATCGGCGAAGGTGGTCTTTTCCGTCGCTATCCGGAACAGGTTCTGGTTCGGAATGATAATCAGCGTATCGACATATTTCTCCAGCTCTTCAAGACCGTTGATGGCTGTATCCATGCGATGCTGACCTTCGAACTGGAACGGCTTGGTCACGACGCCGACGGTCAGAATACCTTCCTCGGATGAGGCCTTGGCGATAACCGGCGCGGCGCCCGTGCCCGTACCTCCACCCATGCCGGCGGTAATGAAAGTCATATGCGCGCCGGCCAGTTGCGCCTTGATGTCGGCGATGGCCTCTTCCGCCGCCGCACCGCCAATATCGGGCTTGGATCCGGCGCCGAGACCTTCGGTGATGTGCATTCCCATCTGGATACGCCGTTCCGCACTCGACATGGCCAATGCCTGGGCATCGGTGTTGGCGACCACGAACTGGACGCCCTCCAGCCCGGATTTGATCATGTTGTTCACCGCATTGCCGCCGGCACCGCCAACGCCGAACACGGTGATGCGCGGCTTGAGTTCCTTCATATCAGGCACTTTGAGATTTATGGTCATAGCGATCCCGTTTCTTGTCCATGGTCAGCGTTGGTTGCGTTTTGGTTCAAATTCACCCCCCGGAATGCATTCCCGGACGATAGTGCCGCGCGCCGCAATTTACGCGTTTTGCACATTTCAAAAACTCTCCCTGATCCACTGGCCGACACGGGAGAAATAGCCCGTGCCTGTCCCGAGCATCGAGGTCTGCGCATGCGGGTTGAATTCCCCTGTGTCGCGCATGGCGTATTGCAAAATTCCTGTGGACGCTGTGAAGGCCGGCCCGACACCATGTTCGGGAAGCCCCGGCAAATGCTTGGGGCGTCCAAGCCGCACAGCCTTGGAAAAGATGCGCGCGGCATAGTCGGACAGCCCGGCAAGCTGGCTCGCGCCGCCCGTCAGGACGATATGCTTTCCCGCTGTATCCCCGAGCCCGGTTGCGTCAAGACGCTCGCGGGTCATCTCGAGAATTTCCTCGATGCGCTCCTGCACCAGCAGCACGATCTGTGCCTTTGAAATCTGGCTGAACTGCGGAGCTTCATGTTCGCCCACCACCGGATAGGAGACGATCTCGCCTTCATCCGAAGCAGCGGCGAAGGCGCAGCCATGCAACGTCTTGATGCGTTCAGCTTCCTCAATTGGCGCTGACAGGCAGCGGGCCAGATCAAGCGTTATGTGATTGCCGCCCAGGGCAATGGCATCGCAATAGGCGAAGTGACCATCTGCGAAGACGGAGAATGAGGTGGTGCCGGCGCCCAGTTCGATACAGATCACCCCGAGCTTGGCCTCTTCAACGGACACGGAGGAAAGCCCGGCCGCATAGGGTGCGGAAACCAGACCGGCAACCGAGAGGTGGCAGCGCTCGACGCACAACATCAAATTCTTGATCGGAAGATTGTCGGCCGCGACAGCATGCACGTCCACGCTCAGCCTGTCTGCGATCATGCCATGAGGATCGGAGATCAGGCTGTTTTCGTTGAGCCGGTAGCCAGTGGCCATGGTGTGCAACACCATGCGGTCATCGCGGGCGGCATAATCGCGCCCGGCAGCCATCACCTTGTCGACGTCACGGGAGTGAACGGATTCAGTTGAAATGCCGACGCTGGCCGAAAAGACGTCGCTCTTCAGACGCCCGCAGGAGATGGACAGGATCACATCGTCAATGATCACGCCAGCCATACGCTCCGCCTGATCGACGGCGGCGCGAATGGCCTGTTCCGCAGCGTCCATATGCACGATCATGCCGCTCTTGATGCCCTGCGAGCGCTGATGACCAAAGCCGATGACGCGCAATTGTATCTTCTGCCCGTTTTCAGCCAGATAATCAGGGATCGGCATGGCCTTGGCGATCATGCAGCACACCTTGCTCGTACCCACATCGAGCACGGCGACAAGGCGCTGGCGTTTCGCGTTATGTCCGTTCTGGCGATCCATCTCGTTACGTATCCTGACCCGGGCGCCGGGATTTGCGTGACGGCGCCGCGAATGCAGAATCGCGGCGCGACACCGAACCGTCGCTCAATCGAATGGTCACGCGGTCTGACAAGCGCAAATCCACCGCGACCGCATCTCCCGATAAAATCTTGTGCCTGGAGTCGAGCTGATCGATTTTCTTCAATGCGCGCGCCGCATCACCCTCGGGCAACCTGATTTCCAGCCCGTTTAAGAGTTTGAGGTTCCAGCGCCGGTCCGCGACACGGACAGCGGCCTGAACCTTGCTCTTGATATTTGGCCAGTGTGCAAGCTCGTCCAGCAGGTCACGGGCATGTTTTGCCGCGCCATCACCGACAATCAGTGGAAGGGCGGGATGGGTGCGCTTTTTCAGCGTTTCGATAACTGTGCCATCCTGATCCACCAGATGCAGCGCTGAATTGTTCTGCCAGACGGCGTAGGGCACGCGCTCCTCCAGCACCACATGCAATTGCGAAGGCAACAGCCGCATGACCTGGGCGCTGCGGACCATTGGAAGTTTCTCCAGCCGGTCCTGGGCGGCGGCGGTATCGAACGCCAATGTCGAGGTATCCCGGTCAATGCCCAGTGCTTTTACAATTGAGGCATTGTTGGTGCGTTCCTGGCCTTCGATGGTGACGCGATCCACTGCGAAACCGGCCCGGATAATCAGGGTGGACATTTTATTCGCTGTATATTTGCTCGAGCGCTCCACATACCCGCCCACGGCCAGCCCGTAGAGTACCGCTGCCGACATGAAGCAGACCGTTGCTATGCGCCACGAGCGTGGCAGCAGAAACGGCAGGCCCGTGCGCGAACGCCGCCCCCCTGGTTTCTGGGAAAGGCCACGCCAGCTTTCAGACATAGACAATGCGATTCTGGACCCGCGCCCCGCACCTGTTTGCGCGTTGCGGTTCCAAAATCGTTTTTTCTGTCCTTGTCGTCTGCTTTTCTTGCCGCCTAGCGGTTGCAAGATGCGTCCTCCACCATCCAGCGTAAAAATTCTCCAAATTCCCAGCCCGCATGGACTGCCAGCTCAGGTACGAGCGACGTTTCCGTCATGCCGGGCTGCGTGTTCACCTCAAGACAGATAAGCTGGTCTTTACCGGTCGAATTTTCGTCAAAACGGAAATCCGTACGGCTGACTCCACGGCAACCCAAAGCCTCGTGAGCCTTAAGTGCTAGCTTCTGAATTAATTGGTAAACATTTGGTGAAATTTTCGCCGGGAGGACGTGTTTTGAGCCTCCAGGAGCGTATTTTGCCTCATAGTCGTAAAAACCGAGGCCTTCGGCGGGCAAAATGTCGATAACGCCAAGAGCGGTGTCGCCCATCACGGCGCAGGTCAACTCCTTGCCCGGTATGTAACGCTCGGCCATGATTTCATCGCCAAGCGTCCAATCTGATGATGTCAATTCCTGCGGAGGATGGGTGTGATCCTCCCGCACGATGAAAATTCCCACGCTTGAGCCTTCCGCCACCGGCTTGAGCACGTAAGGCGGCTCCATAACGTGTGATTTCGCCGCCTGTTGGCGCGTCACAATCCTGCTTTCCGCCACCGGAACACCGGCCTTGGCAAAAACGAGTTTTGCGTGCTCCTTATGCATGGCGACCGCCGACGCCAGCACGCCGGAATGGGTGTAGGGGATTTGCATGATTTCAAGCAGACCCTGCACACAGCCATCTTCTCCCCACTTGCCATGCAGCGCGTTGAAGCAGACGTCGGGTTTTACTTCGCCAAGCCGCGCGGCCAGATCGACACCGGCATCGATACTGGTGACCTTGAAGCCTTGCGTCTCAAGGGCATCGGCGCAGGCTTTACCCGATGCAAGCGAGACTTCGCGTTCGGCGGACAGACCGCCGAGCAATACGGCCACATGTTCGAATTTGCCAGTCATGTCTTACCCTTCCGGAATTTTGCCGTTGGCTGCAACGCCCAGTCTGCGAATTTCCCATTCGAGCTCGACACCGCTCGTATCCTTCACTCTGGCGCGGATGGTTTCACCCAGCTCTTCCAGATCAGCGCCGCTCGCACCGCCCTCATTGATGAGAAAATTGCAGTGCTTTTCCGACACCTTGGCGCCGCCGATCTGGAAACCCCGGCACCCGGCCTCATCTATGAGTTTCCAGGCGCTATTCCCCGGCGGGTTCTTGAAGGTGCTGCCGCCCGTGCGCGCTCTGATGGGCTGCGCCTGTTCCCGGTAATCGGCGATTTTCTCCATCTCGGCCAGGATTTGATCGCGCTCACCTGCTTCTCCCTGGAACAGGGCTTCAGTAAAAATATAATCTGCCGGCGCGCCGCAATGGCGGTAGCCATACTTCATGTCGTCAATATTCAGGGTATGGATATTGCCCGCGCGATCCACCGCGCGCGCCTCAACCAGCACTTCACAGGTTTCACGGCCGTGGGCGCCGCCATTCATTCTGAGCGCACCGCCGACACCACCAGGAATACCGCGATAGAAAGCGAGCCCTGCAATCCCCGCGTCCGCCGCTGCCCGGGCCACTTTGACATCCGGCACAGCGCTTCCGGCACGCAGCCGGTTGCCCTTTTCGACGGCGATTTCTCCAAAGCCGCGCCCCAGCCGGATCACCACGCCGGGAATACCGCCATCGCGCACCAGCAGATTTGACCCCAGCCCGATAATCGTAACCGGCAGATCGTCGGGGCAGTGCTTGAAAAAATAAGCCAGGTCGGCTTCATCTTTTGGCGTGAAGAGAAGCTGCGCCGGGCCGCCGACCCGGAACCAGGTGATGTCCGACAAGGGCGCATTGGCTGCGAGACGGCCCCTGAGATCGGGCAGCTTGTCAGTCAAATCGGCTCTCAGGTCGGCAAACGTCAACGGATTCACTCTCCGGCAGATTTCAACTCATTCAACCGTTTCGGCAAGGCATGTGTCCACTCGGTGATGGTTCCCGCTCCCATCCCGATCACCAGATCGCCGGGCCTGGCTATCTCCGCCAGCAGCGAAACCAGATGATCCTCGTCATCTGCCGGCAACACATTTTCGTGGCCCTGGCGCTTCAACCCCTCGATCAGCGCATCGCGGTCGGCCCCTTCGATGGGCTGCTCACCGGCTGAATAGACCGGCGTGACGATGACCATATCGGCATCGTCGAAGCAGGTGCAGAAATCCCCGAACAGATTTTTCAGGCGCGTATAGCGATGCGGCTGAACGATGGCGATGACCCGGGATTTCGCCGCGCTGCGGGCGGCCTTGAGAACCGCCTCGATTTCAACCGGATGGTGGGCATAATCGTCATAGACGGGCACGCCATCCCATGTGCCGATCAGCATGAAGCGCCGCTCCACACCGCTGAAGCGCTCCAGAGCGGTGCGGATCAGATCGTCCGGTATGCCAATCTCCGTGGCGACCGCGAATGCCGCCAGCGCATTGACGGCATTATACTGGCCCGGCATTGGCAGACGCAGACCTTTGAGTGACCGCGCGCCACCAGGCACATTCGCACTGACATCCACATCGAAGACCGTGATCCCGTCCTCTACATGATAGTTGGAGAGGCGCAAATCAGCATCGTCCGCAACGCCATAGGTGAGCACGCGCTGGCCCGTCTGGTCGCGCCCGATCTGTGCGATCATCTCGCGCACGATCGGGTGATCGAGCCCGGCAATGACAAGTCCGTAAAAGGGAATATTGTCGAAATAGCTCTTGAATGCGCCGTGCAGGGATTCCAGCGACTGCCAGTAATCCATGTGCTCGGGATCGATATTGGTGACGACGCCGATACGGGTCGGCAGCGCAATAAAAGTGCCGTCGGACTCATCCGCCTCGACAACCATCCACTCGCCCTGGCCGATACGGGCATTGGAGCCCCAATTCTTGATAATGCCGCCTGAAATGACCGTCGGGTCCTTGTCCGCAGCCAGAAGAAGTTCAGCGATGATCGATGTGGTCGTCGTCTTGCCGTGGGTTCCTGTCACGGAAACGGTCGCGCATTCGCGCATGAGTTCCGCCAGCATTTCGGCGCGGCTGATGACGGGTAAGCCTTTCTCACGGGCCGCTTCATATTCAGGATTGTCCTGCTTGACCGCGCTAGAAAGAACGACGAATTCAGCGCCATTTATATTGGCCGGGTCATGGCCGATGAAGCAGGTGATCCCCTTGTCCATCAGCCGCTGCACATTTGCGCTTTGCTTGAGATCGCTGCCGCGCACCTCATAGCCACGGTCGTGCATCACCTCGGCGATGGCGCTCATGCCAATGCCGCCAATGCCGACAATGTGGAACGGCCCGATATTGCGGGGCATCCGCATAGACGCAACTCCTCCCTCACCAATATCGTGGCCCGGTCAGGCCCCCGCCAGTTCCTCGATCACGTCCGCAAGCTTTGTCACGGCTCCAGGTTCTCCGATGCTTCGCGCCGCTTTGGCTGCCTTGACCAGAACGGATGGGGAGTCCCCAAAGCGTAAGATTTCATCGCCCAGGCGCTCAGATGTAAACCCGGACTGCTCTATGCACCAGGCACCGCCAACTTCCTGAACTCGTGTTGCATTCTCAAGCTGATCATTGTCAAGGGCGTGAGGCAAGGGAACCAGGATGGAAGGCCGTCCGAGTACGGTTAATTCGGCCACTGTCGAGGCCCCGGCGCGCCCGATGACCAGATGTGCGTTGGCCATGCGTTTGGGCAAATCGGAAAAGAAAGTTTCCAGTTCCGCATCGATCCCGGCTTCATCATAGGCGTCGCACACGCGCTCCATATCTTCTTCACGCACCTGCTGGACAAGTTTGATCCGGGCCTTGAGATAGTCCGGCAATGCGGCCAGCGCGTCCGGCACGACATCGGAAAACACGCGCGCACCCTGGCTTCCTCCGAATACCAGCAATTTCAATTTCCCGTTTGGCGTTGGTTCAATGAAAGGTTTTTTTGCTTCAGCCAGCACAGCATCACGCACCGGAGTCCCGACCAGATGCGCTTTGGCCCGGTGCGCCTCGCCAAGATATTTGGTGTTCTCGAATGTCAATCCGATGGCTGTGGCGAAACGCGCCAGCAGCCGGTTTGCCCTCCCCATCACTGCATTCTGCTCATGCAGCACGACAGGAATGTTCAACATTCTGGCCGCAATGAGCGGCGGGACGGTCGGATAGCCGCCAAAGCCAATAATGACGGACGGCTTTACCTCACGCAGAAGCGCCCGCGCCCGCACAATGCCGCGCAACAGCGTGAATGCCATCTGCGCCACACCCCATGGCGTCTTGCTGCGCAAGGTGGCGGACGGCACCCGATGGACGGTGCGGGCTGGAAACCCGGCGCCATATTTATCGCCGCGCATGTCGGTCACGAGATCAACCAGGTACCCGCGCCGGCCAAATTCCTCCGACAGGGCAAAGGCCGGAAACAGATGGCCCCCGGTCCCGCCAGCTGCAATTATGATGACCGGTTTGCTCATGCCTTGAGCCCCCGTCGCACGGATGGAGATGGCGCTCCGCTTCCCGGCTCATGCAGTCTGCCGGCCAGCGGCCTGCGCCGGGTAAGGCTGAGAACAAATCCCATGGTGAGCGCCATGGAAATCAGCGACGACCCGCCATAGGAGATGAAGGGTAGCGTCATGCCCTTGGCAGGCAGCAACCCGATATTTACCGCCATGTTGATGATGGCCTGAAGTCCGAACAGCGCGACCAGCCCGATGGTGCCGAGGCGGATGAAAATATCCGGCTCCCCTCGCACCTGCATCATGCCCCGCAGCACGATGAAGGCGAACAGGCCGACGAGCACAAGGCAGGCGACAAGCCCGAACTCTTCCGCCACCACTGCAAAAACGAAATCGGCATGGGAATCCGGCAAGGCCAGCTTAACCGTCCCCTCACCCGGCCCGGTCCCGAACCAGCCACCATTGCGAAAAGCCTCGATGGCGCGGTCGGTCTGATAGGTGTCACCGGCAGCCGGGTTGATGAAACGGTCAATACGCCCGGCCACATGAGGCACCATCAGATAGGCCCCCATCGCGCCCATCAGCAGAGCGATTGCCAGCGCCCCGACCCAGATAAGCGGCATGCCCGCGAGGTAGAACAGAATGCCCCACACGAGCGTCACCAGAAAGGCCTGCCCAAAATCCGGCTGCAGGACGAGAAGCACGACAAAGACCGCATAGAATAAAATGACGAGAGGCAGGCTCGGCACGTCGTCGCGGGGCTGGGTCTCGGCAAACAGCCATGCGCACACAATGACAAAAGCCGGTTTGGCGAATTCGGAAGGCTGCAGCGAGAAGCCTGCAAACTGAATCCAGCGGGAGGCGCCCTTGATCTCCACCCCGAGGGTCAATGTGACGACCATCAGCACCATGCCAATAGCGAATACTCCCAGGCTGGTCCGGCGGATCATGCGCGGGCTGAGCAGCGACGCACCAACCAACACGATGAGCGCCGGAACCATCACCAGCGCATGACGCTTGAAAAAATGCAAACTATCGAGGCCGATCCGTGAGGCAACGGATGGGCTGGCGGCAAGCGACAGGAGCAGCCCGCCGACCATCAACAGCAGCACGGCGGAAAACATCAGCCGATCCACGGTGAACCACCAGTCGGACAGAAGTGAACGATCAGAGCGGGTCAGCCTCATGGGACCTCACATGCGCGCATAACGATTCCATCGAGCGCCGCTACTGCGTCCTTGAAGGCATCACCGCGCACGGCAAAGCTGCGGAACTGGTCGAAGGACGCGCAGGCTGGCGACAAAAGAACCGCAGGCTCTTCTGTCTCACTCACCGCGGCATCAGCCGCTGCGGCAGTGACGGCCTTGTCCAGCGTTCCGCAGATTGTGTAATCGGCCTTGCCTTCCAGCGTGCGTGCAAAATCCGGTCCCGCTTCACCAATCAGATAGGCATGGGAAATTCGGAAGAAGAACTGTTCCAAAGGCTCAATGCCGCCCGTTTTTGCAAGCCCTCCGGCAATCCAGAATATATTGTCGAAACTTGCAAGCGCATGGGCTGCGGCATCGGCGTTGGTGCCTTTGGAGTCATTGATGAACAAGACTTTGCCCAGACGCCCGACTTCCTCCATGCGATGTTCAAGACCGGGAAATGATTTCAGTCCTTGCGCAATCGTATTTGCGTACAAACCCATGCTCCGGGCCAGCGCGAAGCAAACGGCGGCATTCTGGGCGTTGTGTTCACCGCGCAACGAACCAATCCCTGTCAGATCAAGCGAAGCGATTTCATTATCATTCCTGAACTCGCGAAGCACGCCGCCGATGGCGCTGACGCCAGTCTCGACCGGTTTTCGAACCGACACCTGCGCCACCTCGAATGACCCTTTGAGCGATTTTGCGATGGCGCGGCAATGGGCATCGTCAACACCAATGACTGCCAGTGCATTTTCCCCCAGATGAGAAAAGATACTCCCCTTGATGGCGGAATAATTCTCCAGCGTCCCGTGCCGGTCGAGATGATCGGGTGTGATGTTGAGCAGCGCCGCGGCATCGGCTTCCAGCCCCAGGTTAAGATCGATCTGATAGGAGGAAAATTCAATCACGTAGATCCGGTCGTCTGTGAAAGGCGGCAGATCCAGGATTGCCGTACCGATATTCCCGCCAAGCGACGCGTTCGCACCGCCAGCCTTGAGAACATGCGCGGTGAGCGCCGCCGTGGTGGATTTACCGTTGGTGCCGGTGATAGCCACCACCCGCGCTTTCGAGCCAAGCCGCTTGCGCTCACGAAAAAACAGTTCTGTATCCCCGATGATCTCTATCCCGGCTGCCTGCGCCTTCCCGACGCTCCAATGGGGCTTTGGATGGGTGAGCGGAACGCCGGGTGCGAGAATGAGCGCTCCGAACGCGCCCCAATCAGCCTCATTCAAATCAGCGATCTCAATACCTTGGGATGCCGCCGCGACGCGAGAGGCCTCGGCATCGTCCCACGCCATGACGCGCGCGCCGCCAGAGGAGAGCGCACGCGCCGAGGCGGTGCCGCTCAGCCCAAGGCCAAACAGGGCAACCGTCTTGCCTTCAAAGACGTGGATCGGAATCATGCAACCGACATTAGCGCAATTTGAGGGTCGCCAGCCCAATCATCGCCAGCACGATGGAAATGATCCAGAAACGGATCACGATGGTCGGCTCCTTCCATCCCTTCTGCTCAAAGTGATGGTGCAGCGGGGCCATCTTGAATACCCGTTTTCCGGTGAGCTTGAAGGAGATCACCTGAACGATCACCGAGACCGTTTCAAGAACGAACAGCCCGCCGACAATGGCCAGCACCACTTCATGCTTGATGGCCACGGCGATTGCGCCCAATGCACCGCCCAGAGCCAGTGAGCCCGTATCGCCCATGAAGATGGTCGCGGGCGGGGCGTTGAACCACAGGAACCCAAGCCCGGCGCCGACCAGCGCGCCGCAGATGATCGTCAGCTCGCCAGCCCCCAGTACGAAATGAATTTGCAGATAATCGGCGAACACCTTGTTACCGGTGAGATAGGTAATCAGCCCGAAGGCGGCTGCCGCGATCATCACCGGCACGATGGCCAGACCATCGAGCCCGTCGGTGAGGTTCACGGCATTGCCGGCCCCGACGATGATGAAGGCGCCGAGCAAGATGAACATCGGCCCAAGATCGAGAATGAGATTCTTGAAGAAGGGAAAGGTAAGCGACGTTGAGAATGGCTCGGTGCCGAGCTTCACTATGATGTAGACGGCCAATGCCGCAACCGCGGCTTCAAGCGTGATCCTGATACGGCCGGGAAATCCTTTCGATGAACGCGTTGTGACCTTGAGATAATCGTCATAGAGGCCAATCGCGCCATAGCTGAGCGTGACGATCAGCACGACCCAGACATAGGCGTTTGTAAGATTGGCCCATAGCAGGGTTGAGACCGTGACCCCCATCAGGATCATCAGGCCGCCCATGGTCGGCGTGCCCTGCTTGCCGACAATATGGCTGACGGGTCCATCGTCACGGATTGGCTGTCCCCTGCCCTGCTTGATGCGCAAGGCGTTGATAAGCGCGGGCCCGAACATGAACACGCACAGCAACGCGGTCATGGTGGCGCCACCGGCGCGGAAGGTGATGTAGCGAAAAACGTTGAAAAGCTGAAACTGGTCGGCAAACCCGGTTAGCCAATAGAACATGCTAGCTTTTCCCTTTCGACGCGGCAGCACTATCCAGGCTGCGCCCCCATTTGCTTCAGATGCACCCGAAGCGCCTCGACCAGCGGTCCCATCGCGCTCCCAAGCGAGCCTTTGATCATCACCGCATCGCCTGCCTGAACCGTTTTCAGCAGGGTGGCTTCCAGTCCTTGGGACTTTTTCGCATATGCGCCGCGCCGTGATTCGGGCAACGCATCATAAAGTGCACGCATATGCGGCCCGCATGCAAAGACTACATCTACCCCGGCCGCGTCAACCGGCTGGGCCAGCTCGGCGTGTAATTGGGGCGATGTTTCGCCCATCTCAAGCATATCGCCGAGCACCGCGATACGGCGCGGCAGCTCCGCGCGCGGCAGATCTCCCAAACTTTCCAGCGCGGCACGCATGGAGGCGGGATTTGCATTGTAGCTCTCATCGATCAGCGTCACGCGGCCATCGCCCAGAATGAACTGCATGCGCGCACCGCGTCCGGCCTGCGCATGATAGAAGCCAAGCGCATGCGCCCCGGCCTGAATATCAGCGCCCGCGGCCTGGAGCGCAGCCAGTACGCCAAGCGAATTCATCACCAGATGCCGGCCCGGCGCGCCAATCCGGTATGAGATTTTCTCACCGCAGATGATGGCCTCAACCTCGCTCGCATCGCCGGCCGATCTCAATTCCATCAATTTTGCTTCCGCCTCGTCATGGGCCCCGAAAACGATGATGCGCTTGGCGCCGGATTCTGACGCGCGCTTTTTCAAAAATTCGAAATGAGCATTGTCGCGGTTGAGAATGGCCGTTCCGCCCGGCTCCAGTCCGGCGAAAATTTCCGCCTTGGCTTCGGCGATCTGTTCCACGGATGTGAAGAATTCCAGGTGTACCGGTTCAACAGTGGTGATGATCGCGATATGCGGACGGACGAGCCGGGTGAGCGGCGTGATTTCGCCGGGGTGGTTCATGCCCACCTCGAACACGCCATAGTCCTGGCCCCGCGCAAGATTGGCGAGAGTGAGCGGCACACCCCAATGATTGTTATAGGACTTCTGTGACGCATGCACGCAACCCGAAGCGCCAAGCGCCAGCCGCAAGGCCTCCTTGGTACCGGTTTTGCCGACGCTCCCCGTCACCGCGATGACACGGGCCTCGCTGCGCGCCCGCGCCGCCGCGCCAAGCCGGTTCAAGGCATCCAGCGTATCGGGCACGCGGATGAGAGTTCCGGTTGCCTCCAGCTTCGCGTCATCCGCCACCAGTGCGGCAACCGCTCCTGCCTGAAATGCTTTTGCCACATAGTCGTGGCCGTCGAGACTATCACCGCGAATGGCGGCGAACAGCGCGCCAGGCTCCAGCGTGCGGCTGTCGATGGAGACGCTGGTCAGCTCAGGTTTATCATCGCCCTCGGCCCGCCCGGCGGTGGCGGCCAGCGCTTTGTCGAATGCCCACAACGGATCGCTCATATGCGCTTTTCCTCAAGAGCTGTCGCCACGGCCTCGTGATCGCAAAAGGGTATGACTTTGCCGGTAATGGTCTGCCCGGTTTCATGGCCCTTGCCCGCAACAAGGAGAACATCGCCGGACTTGAGCTGCGAAATGGCCGTCTCGATTGCCTCGCGGCGGCTCCCAATCTCTTGCGCGCCCAGGGCCTGTTTCAGGATTTGCGCCCTGATTGCCGCCGGGTCTTCGCTGCGGGGATTGTCATCGGTCACAAAAACAAGATCGGCATTGGTGCTTGCGATTTTTCCCATTTGCGGGCGCTTGCCCGTGTCACGGTCGCCGCCGCAGCCGAACACGACCACCAGCCGGCTCTCCACGTAAGGACGCAGCGCATCGAGCGCGGTGGCCAGCGCATCGGGCGTATGGGCATAGTCGATGAAAACCGGCGCGCCCGCACGCGACGTACCGGCATGTTCCAGCCGCCCCCTTGCCCCGGTGAGGGATGAGAGACATGGCAGCACCTCGGCGGCTTGTCCTCCGCACACCATGCAAAGCCCCGCCGCGACCAGCGCATTGGCGCCCTGGAAGCCCCCCACCAACGGCAGGGTCACACGATAAGTTTCCCCCTCATAGAGAATTGAGAGCTGCTGGGCAAACCCCTCGCGCCTTGCCTCGACGAGTTTCAGTGTCTCGCCGCTCTGCCCAACCGTGAGCGTGGGCAAGCCGCGTGTCTTTGCCACTTCGAGAAATTTAACCGCAGCTTCACAATCGGTATCGATTACCACCGGCGCGCCGTCTGCCAGAAGCGTGTCGAACAGGCGCAGCTTCTGCGCCAGATAGTCCTCGAAGGTTGCATGATAATCGAGATGATCACGCGAAATATTGGTGAAGGCGGCAGCGGCGAATTTCACCCCGTCGAGACGGCGCTGCTGAAGCCCGTGACTGGAAGCTTCCAGCGCCAGATGGGTTATGCCTTCTTTGGCAAGCTCCGCCAGCGCCTTGTGAAGAGCAACCGGGTCCGGCGTGGTATGGAGAAGCGGTTTGGGGCCGGCCGGCGTATCGATGCCGATGGTTCCAAGGCTCGCGGCGCTCAATCCCATGGCCTGCCAGATCTGCCGTACAAAGGCGACAACGGAAGTCTTGCCATTGGTTCCCGTGACGCCGACGATTGTTTTGGGCTGAGATGCGAAAAAACGAGCCGCCATCAGCGCCAGGGCACGGCGCGGATCGGCATCCTCGATAACCGGAATGCTCAAGCCCTGCCCGGCTGGAGACCCTTGGGTGAGCAGGATGGCGGCGGCGCCGCTCGCAACCGCTTGAGGAACAAATTTCGCACCGTCAGTGAGTGTCCCGGGAAGCGCCGCGAACAGCATGCCGGGATCTATCTCACGGCTGTCGGCGGTAAGGCCTGTGATTTCGATCTGCAACGCGGCATCGGCAAGCGCTTGCCCTTCCCCGGCAAGCTCACCTAGCTTCATGGCAAATCCTGCGAAAAGCAACGGGTGCCTGGCTCATCGGGAGTTAATAGGAAGCGGAGACATGTTCGTCAAATGAGAGCCCGCCCTCATTCAGCACAGGCGTGACGGAAAGCATCGGTCCAATGCGCTCGATGATGCGCCCCACGGTAGGCGCGGCATTGACGCCAGCGGTCGCACTCCTGCCCGTTTTCTCAACCCGCTGTGGTTCATCCAGGAGCACCAGCACCACATATTCGGGTGCATCCATCGGGAACACACCAAGGAAGGAGGTGAGCAGTTTGGTCCGCGAATACTGCCCGTTCACGACCTTTTCCGCCGTGCCGGTCTTGCCGCCAACCCGGTACCCTGCCGTGTCGGCGCGCTTGCCGGAGCCCTGCTGCACATTGAGCCGCAGCAGATAGCGCATCAAATCGCTCGTCTGCAGTTTTAAGACCCGTTCCGACTGATCTTGCGCATCCTTGCGCGAGCGCGCCAGGAAGGTGGTGTTTACCTTGTAGCCGCCATTGACGAGGGTCGCCGCCCCGCTGGCCAGCTGCAGCGGCGTCACGGACAGGCCGTGACCGTAGGAAATCGTCATGGTGTTAAGGCGTCCCCATTTCTTCGGCACGATGGGCGCTGCCGACAGCCCCGCTTCCGTGTTCATGCGCTCGAGCAGTCCAAGTTTTGCCAGAAAAGCCTTATGGCGTTTTGGCCCCAGATCGAGGGCCATTTTCGCCGCCCCGATATTGGACGAGTAAATGAATATCTCGGGCACCGAGAGCCACCGGCGCTTGGCGTGAAAATCATTGATTGTGAAAGACGCAACCTTCAGCGGCTTGCGAGCATCATAGCCCTTGTCGAGTGATGTCACGCCGGCGTCCAGCGCGCCGGCGATGGTGAACATCTTGAATACCGAACCCATCTCAAACACGCCCGACGTGACACGGTTGTACCTGTCCTTTAGTAGCGCCTGCTCTCGGCGGTTTGGGTCATAGTCGGGCAATGAAGATAGCGCGATAATCTCTCCGGAATGCACATCCAGGACGATACCGGCAGCCGCTTTCGCCTTATACAGTTTCATGGCTTGGACAAGTTCCTCGCGCACCGCGTGCTGGACACTCAAATCCATGGCCAGTCGAACAGCTTTCTTCCTGTCGGCTTTCTTACCGGCCACCGTCACTGCGCCAGGGAGTGTATCCAGATAGGATTCCGTGCCTGCCAGTCCGCGATTGTCCACATTGACGTGACCCAAAATGTGCGAGGCGGTGACGCCGGAGGGGTAAGCCCGGTGCGGTTCCTGAACAAAGTTGAGCCCGGGAAGCCCCAGCTCATGGATTTGCGCCTGCTGGCGTGGTGTCAGTTCGCGGTCAATCCAGAGGAATTTTCCGCCGGCCGTAAGCCTCTTGCGAAGTGCGCGCGGGTTAATATGCGTGAGCACGGAAGCCAGTTGTTCAACCATCTCGTCGACGTCCACGATACGGCTGGGGTTGGCAAACAGAGAACCCGTCTGAATATCTGTAGCGAGAATACGTCCCTTGGCGTCCACGATATCCGGACGGTGCGCCACGGTAGAGGAACTTTGCAACCTGACGCTGGAATCTATGCCCCGGGCAGTGAACACCAGGTCAACCAGGCGCGCCCCGATAATCACGAAGGCGAAGGTAAAGACAAGAGACATCATCCCGGAGCGCGCACGCATACGGGTTTTGTGCGTCGGGTCACGCTTGATGGTGAGATGAGAGCGAAGGCCGGCCATTTGGACTGTCTTTCCCAACGAGTGAATCTAGCGTAACGCTGCCTGACGTCGTCT
Organism: uncultured Alphaproteobacteria bacterium; assembly: GCA_964194535.1. Lineage (GTDB taxonomy): Bacteria > Pseudomonadota > Alphaproteobacteria > Rhizobiales > Methyloligellaceae > UBA2767. The sequence goes on from CAXMMX010000060.1 coordinate 17,279, forward strand.
TTTCAGTGGTGCTGGCTGTCCAAGAAGACGTGCCGCCACCTCAGCCGGGCTTGGCCGGCGCAGGGTCTCATACTGCCTGGCTGTCAGGATTTGTTTGGCCTTGAGGGGCTTGAGTCCCAAATGTTTGCGCGCCAGCCGCTCGATGCGCTTGGGCCGGTTCAGGTGGCTCCACTCGGCCCGTAGCACGGCCACGGCGTTTCGTTCAGCGCGAATAGAGAGACGAGTCTCGGCGACACGCTGCTCCAGCGCACGCGATTCATATTTAAGTCCGTAAATCGCATAAACCAGAGCGACCACGCAGCCCACGAGGAGAAGATTGAATACACGCATTACTTTTGACCCCAATACCCAATACTGAACTAGCTAGTGTTTACAGAAAGTTTAGGCACCCCAAGTCCCTCGATTTCCGCTGGAAAAGGCGGCGCTCCGGTCCGCTCTCCCGCCCGCAGACACGCCGAACGCGCACGCGGATTTCGGCGCACCTCATCGTTAGCCGGGCCCACCGCCCGGCGATGCAGCAAACGAAATGATGGCGCGCGCTCTGCTTGAGCGCTCACCGGAGCATGACGCGATGGCCGTGCTGTTTTCCCCGAACGGCTGGCCAGAAAGCGCTTCACGATCCGGTCTTCAAGTGAATGGAAGGTCACAACCACAAGCCGCCCCCCCTCGCCAAGCAACCGCTCAGCGGCAAAAAGGCCGCGCACAAGTTCCTCCAGCTCCACGTTCACGTACAGCCGCAGGGCCTGAAAGGTTCGTGTAGCGGGATGTTTCTTTTCATCATGCCTGCGCCCCAGAACGCTTGTCACGATGTCCGCAAGTTCGCTAGTGCGCTCGATCGTGCGTTCCGCGCGCGCGGCAATAATTGCGCTCGCGATGGCACGGGCCCGGCGTTCCTCGCCAAGCACCCGGATAATTTGCGCCAGATCGCGCTCGGACAGTGAATTTACCGCATCGGCGGCGCTGGGACCGGCCCGCGACATGCGCATATCGAGCGGCCCGTCGCTTTGAAAGGAAAAGCCGCGCGGTGCTTCATCCAGCTGCATGGAGGAGACGCCGAGATCGAAGGTAATGCCGTCAGCCTGCTTGATGCCGTGGAGCGAGGCAATTTCCTCCAGATCGCTAAAAGCGCCCTGCACTAGTGTCAGCCTGTCCGCGGAGTCTCGTTTGAGCTTGCCGCCGCCGGCGATAGCGTCGGGATCCTTGTCGATGGCCAGCACGGTGCACTCGGCACTCTCCAGAAGAGCCCGGCTGGTGCCGCCTGCACCAAATGTTCCATCGATATAGATGCCGTTTTGGCGCGGTTCCAGCGCTTCAATGATCTGAGAGAGCAGCACAGGAACGTGACGAACTGGTCCGCCAGCAGCACCCGTGCCCATAGTGCTGCCGTTCATCACCGTTCCCGTGCTCCCTCAGTGGTGCCCCGATTGCTGCGATCTGCTCCAAGCAAGTCTTTAAATTCACTGAGTTTTTTACGCCCATGAGCGAACTGGTCCTTGAATTTTTCCGGCTCCCAGATTTGAAACTTGCCGCCAAGTCCGACGAAGGTGGCCTTGGAAGACAGCTCCGCATGGTCGCAGAGCCGCTCTGGAATCTTGATGCGACCATCCTGGTCAAGGGTGAGGATTTCGCTGGCGCCAAAAAGCGCCATCGCGAGATGGTCACGTTCGTCGGAATATGGAGCGATGTCTTCGAGGAGGAGCTGAATCTTGTCGACAAGGCGCTGGCCACCTGCGTCCAGCGCGCTGTCATCCAGCGAGGGATAGCAATAGATGCCCTCAAAGCCGTCTTTGGCGAGGACTGTGCGAAATGAGACCGGGACAGAAATCCGCCCCTTGGAATCAATCTTATTTGTGAATGTGGACACAAAATAGTCCATCTCCCCCTCAATCCCCCATCGGCTGTTACGCAAGGAAATTCTTTGCCGTCGGTGCGGCGTCCCATACGCCGCGCCCGCGTCATGGTGGATCATGGGGTTGGAGGAGAAGCCGCTGGTCTCCCGTGGCCTCAGAGGAGTTCAGCTTGATGCCTCTCCTCCAGTTACCCCAATCCGAACGGGCATATCTGGGATAGCATGGGATATTATGGGCGTCAATGGTTTGAAAGGGGGATTTTACGGTTTATAGCGGGTTAACCGGCAGCAAACCTGTATTTCCACCCCTCATCATCACAAGCCAGGGTTAAGGAGGTGTTGACCCCGGCGGCGTGGCAGGCGCCTGAATGCTCTTTTCTTGAAATTCCACCCGCCACATGAAGGGGTCAGACCTTATGATCAGGCCTCACGTCTTGGCCCGGCCCCAATATGCGAATAAACCAACAGTGATGAAGACGACCGAGAAATTATGTGCGCTTGTGCTGGCGGCAGCTTTACTCGCGTCCTGCTCCGGAGTTTACCGGAGTGAAGACGCCAATGTCCGCTATGCGAGCGTCGGCACTGGCGCGCAGAAAGTCCGGCTTGCCTACAGGGATCAGGGTTCGGGAAAACCCGTGCTACTGCTGCACGGCTTCGGTGCAAGCTCTTATACATGGCGGCATGTGGAACCGGCGCTTGCCGCTGCCGGTCACCGGGTTCTCACGGTGGATCTGAAAGGCTTCGGGCTGTCAGACAAGCCGCTGGATAAAAATTATTCCATTTTCGATCAGGCCGCGCTGATTTCGCAATTCATAGAACACTTAAAGCTGAAGGACGTGACGGTAATCGGTCATTCGCTGGGCGGCGGCGTTACGCTTGTGCTGGCGCTGGACAAGGACAAGAAGAAGCGTAAACGCATTTCCAGAATGGTCCTGATCGACAGCATTGCCTATTCCCAGAACATTCCCATTGCCTTCAACATTCTGCGCACCCCGGTTCTGGGAACAATCGGCAGCGCGCTGGTCCCGCTGGATGTCCAGACCCGCGTCGCGTTGCGGCTTGCATATTACGACAACTCAAAATTCGATCATAGGGACGTGAAGCAATATGCCGACCCGCTGAAGGAGAAGGGCTCCCGCCACGCCATGATCCAGACGGCGCGCAATATCCTGCCCGAAAACCTGCCTGAGCTCTCAAACCGCTACAAGACAATCCAAATCCCGGCGCTTATCATATGGTGCGACCACGACAAGGTGATCAAGCCAATCATCGGCCTGCGCCTGCACAACGACCTTCCCAACTCGGTCTTCCGCGTGGTGCGCGAGTGCGGGCACATGCCCCAGGAAGAGATGCCTCAGCAGACCATCGAGTTAATCCAGGATTTCCTGAAAAACTGACACCCTCAAAGTGTAGGCTTATCCCCCAGGTTACTGCGTCGCCAAACCTCCAGGAAAAGCTGGGCAAAACGCTCGAAGCGCTCAAAGCGCGGCGCCGATGCCCGCCAGACAAGGCCGATTGCGCGCGATGGCTCCGGCGTGGCCAAGGCACTCGGGCTTGAGCTCAAGCTGGAGGCGGCTGAAGAGCAAGGCGGGAGAGTGAAAACTGGAAGGGCCGGCCCGCGGTTTCCCATGGACCGGCCCATAAATATGCCAGTTTGCCTGTAAGCCGGGTTCTGTCCCTCCGCCGAAGCGGAATAGATGACCATTCATCTGGGACGCACCTTGCGGTACGCCTCGTGCGACCAACCCGGATGATCAAGCCTGGAAACGGGCTTGGACGACTATGCCCGCGTCATCCCTATTCGGTCTTGCTCCCGGTGGGGTTTGCCGTGCCGCGCCTGTTACCAGCCGCGCGGTGCGCTCTTACCGCACCCTTTCACCCTTACCTCTCCTTGAAGAGGCGGTTTGCTTTCTGTGGCACTTTCCCTGGGGTCACCCCCGCCGGACGTTATCCGGCACCGTGCTTCCATGGAGCCCGGACTTTCCTCTCCACGAGCGAGGTACAAAAAACACATTCCTCACCGCAGAGCGGCCATCCAGCCAACTGGCGGAATGAGAATAAGGCGGTTGGAGCGCCATACGTCAAGTATCACAGTTCAAGGTGAACGCAGTCACGGGAGGAGAATAGTTTTGATCTCCTTGAGCCCCGCCTCAATCGCCTCGCGCGAATAGCCGGCAAATCCCAGCAGCAACCCCTGGCTTTTTGCTGTTGAGAGATAGAAGCTGCTAACGGCTCGCGCCTGTATGTCGTGCGCAGCCAGCCTGGTCACAGTCGCGGCATCGCTCATGCCATCGGGCAGTCCGGCGATCAGTTGCATCCCGCCCGCCGGCCTCTCTATCGAAAGCAACCCCTCGAAATGCGATGCCAGTCCCTCCACCAGAACCTTCTGGCGCTGCTCGTACAGGGCGCACACACGCCGAACATGGGCGCGTAAATGCCCCTCCTCGATGAAGGCCGCCAGCGCCAGCTGAATCGCAACCGAAACGATCTGCCCCGTATTGCGCTGCACGCGCGTGAGAGGTTCCGTCAACGCGCTTGGCGCCACCGCATAGCCCACCCGCAGACCGGGCTGGAGAATCTTGGAGAAGGTGCCTACATAGAGTACCCGCCCCTCCGGATCGAGCCCTTGCAGCGCCGCGACCGGGCGGCCCTGAAACTGGAATTCGCTGTCATAATCGTCTTCAATCACATAAGCTCCGAAGCGCTCTGCCGCTTCCAGTAATTCCAGTCTCCGGGCGAGCGGCATGAGTCTTCCGGTAGGATATTGATGCGACGGCGTTACATAGATGGCGCGGGGACGCGCATGTTTCCCGTTCGGGTTGAGCCCAAACCCGTCAACCGGCACCGGCACAAGCTCGGCGCCTGCTCCTGAAAATGCCGCGCGTGCGCCCAGATAACCAGGCTCCTCAATCCATACCGCGTCGCCCGGACCAACAAGGGCGCGGGCGAGAAGATCAAGCGCGGCCTGGGCCGAGGACGTGATGATGATCTGCTCCGGCTCTGCCTGGATGCCCCGCGTCTCCCGCAAATGTGCGCATAAAACCTCCCGCAGCTTCGGGTGACCCGCTGTCCACCCGTAAGCCAGCGCTTCGGGCCTCAGACGCTGGGTCTCGCGCCTTAACAGCCTCGCCCAGATCGCGGCCGGGAATGCGCCGATATCGGGAATACCCGGCAGGAACGGTTTTGGAACCTCTCCCCCATCGCTCGTGCGGCTGACGCCGGCAAGGCGCTTGCCTGCCACAGACAGAGAGTAAACCGGGCGCTTGCCGGACGTGCGCTTGCGCGCCGCCCTCGTCAAATCAGCAGAGAGCCCCGCGGAAACAACAGTGCCTGAACCCTGCCGCGCTTCAAGAAAGCCTTCAGCGGCCAGTTGCTCCACCGCTGCCAGCACCGTGTTGCGGGCAATGCCAAGTTGCGCCGCCATGGCCCGGCTGGAGGGAACGCGCGCGCGCTTGCAACCGCCCGTCCAGGATCGCAACGCGTAACTGCTCATAGAGCTGGCGGTAGAGCGACAGGTTGTCCTTGCGCTCCAGATCGACAACGCCTGAAAATACATCCTGCAAATTGGCACCATCATTTTTATGATAATGGACCTTCTAACAGATCCTGTTGAGACGCTATCACCGCTAAAACGATGCCACAATGGCAGGCGATGAGGGACCCATGGACGCATATGCAAAATCTGAATTGAACAAGGTGCGAAAAAGCGACCGGGCTTCCTACGACCGGACAAGCGTGCACGAGATACTCGATGAAGGGCTCCTCGCCCATGTGGGTTTTGTGGACAAGGATTGGCCCATGGTCATTCCGATGATCTACGCGCGCATAGATGAAACGCTGTATCTGCACGGCGCCAAGGCGGCACGCATCGCCAAGGCGCTGGGCAAGGGCGTGCCGGTCTGCATCGAGGTTACGCTGGTTGATGGCCTGGTGCTGGCGCGCTCGGCATTCCATTCATCGATGAATTACCGTTCCGTGGTCGTGCATGGCATGGCGCGCCAGGTTGTGGACGAAGATGAAAAGATTAAGGCGCTCACCCGGATTACGGATCATCTGGCCCCGGGCCGCTGGGATGAGGCGCGCCCCATGACGCAGAAGGAATTGAAAAGCACCGACGTCATCGCCGTGCCGATTGAACACGCCGCCGCGAAGGCCCGCGATGGAGGGCCTGTCGATAATGAAGAGGATTACGCATTGCCCATCTGGGCCGGCGTGATCCCGATATGCGATGCATTCGGCGACCCGCAGGACGACGGCCGGCTGCTGGAAGATGTGGGTGTTCCAGGTTCGGTCAGCCGGGCACTGCGGCGCAGCGCCGGCTGATAGATTCTACCATTACTTTGCGTCCGCCAAGATAGCGCGTGGCCCCGGAGCAGCCCCGGCGTCACCCAGGCGAACCTGTCCCGAAGTATCGAGCGGCCGGGTCATAAACCCATCAAGATGCTTCAGCAACGAGATGTGTGACTGCTGCATCTGGATCTCCAGGCTCTTGGTCTTGATGTCTTCTTCCGCATGTGAAATCAGGTGATTAATATGCCGGCGCGCGTCATCCCCGTTGCCGGAATGATTGCATACCTGCTCGGCAAAACCGACAAACGCCTTGAGGCGATCCAGTTCTATGGTGGACATATGTTGCTCTCCCTCACGCTGTACTACCCCACAAGCCCAACATGAATAATGCGCCAGACTGCGGCAAAACTTAGGGCGGGGGCCAAATAAGTTATGCTTTGCGCTAACCGCCAACACTATTCAGGCGGATGCAGGGCTCTGGAGATGCCGGATATCGCATTGGCGACAATGCGATAGGCGGTGAGGGCTGACAGTCCATCTGCATCGCGCGCGGGGCTGAGTTCAACCAGGTCGAAGCCGGCAAGTTTGCACCGGCGTGCAAGCCCGGCAATGAGTGAAACGGCCTGGCTGTAGCTCAAGCCTCCCGGCACCCGGCTCAGAACGCCGGGCATGAAGGAAGGGTCCAGGGCATCGCAATCGAATGTAATGACCAAGCGCGCGCCTTCAGGGACGCGTGCGATTGCGGCCTCAACACCGCGCTCATGAATTTGCGCCGCCGTGACAAGGCGTGAGCCCCAGCCGCACGCTGACGCCACTTCTTCCTCGCGGGCGCTGCCAATCCCGCGCAATCCAACCTGCACCATGCCCTCGACATGATCCATTTCGGAAATGCGCCGCATGGTGCTCGACCAGCCGAGCCGCTCACCGCCGCGCTCATCGCGCCAGTCGAGATGGGCATCGACCTGAACCACCCAGAGCGGGCCACGCCCCGCGAATGCCTCGAGGTAGGGAATTGGCACCGAGTCGTCACCGCCGAGCAGAATGGGAAGCGCACCCGCGTCAAGGAGTGCCGCCGTGGTTGCCCGGATCGCATCCCGGTTACCTTGCGGATCTGAAGGATCACCCGGCACATCGCCGCAATCGGCGACCCTGAGGCGAGGGTTGGTGATCATCTTTCCCCCAATATCGAAATCATAATGATCCCGCCTCAGGATATCACGCACACTCGCCGCGCGAATGGCCGCGGGCGCATCGGCGCTGTGGCTGAGCGCGCCGGGCTCATAGGGCGTGCCGTGCGGTGCGCCGATTATGGCAATATCCGCATCGAACCCCGGCCCGGCTTCCAGCCCGGAGCAATCAAGAAATGGGAACCCTAAAAATGTATCGGGTGCTGGCCCGTTCATCACATCTTCTCCACACTCACAGCTTGAACTCTCAACAACATTTTGACGAACGGGCTAGCTGATAGATAGTTTCAACCATGCGACCTTTAGCAACTTTATTGGCAGCAACATTATTGGCAGCAACATTACTGGCGGCCACATCAGCTCCCTTTGCAGCTTTCGCGGCAGAGCCGCCGCCCGCTCCGATGCCCCCGCCCGATCCAATGATAGTCGCCATGGCACAGCATTTCGTACAGGACCGTCTGATGCTTCAAGGCGGCACGGAGCATTATCATATCGAATTCGACAGAACATTCCTCTACTCCCAGCCGGGCAAAACGCTATGGGTAGTGGTCGGTGGCTATGTGTCGGACCAGAACACACCGAACTCGTTCACCGCGGCCGTGACGCTCAATTGCCCGGACCACTCCAAGGTTTCGTGCTGGTCACTGGAGAAGCTGTCCATCAACGGCCAGATCGTTCTCGACCGAAAACGCATCTGATGGAATTCAGATTGGGCGTCAGCACTTACCCAGCAACCGGCCAAGCGTGATCCAGGTGGAATGGTCCGCCATCCCATCCACCTTCGCGGGGCGGAAATGGCGCTGGAAGGCGGTGACAACCTGGAGGGTTTCCTCGTCATAGGTTCCGCTTGTTTTGATGCCATAGCCATAGGCCTGCAACAAAGCCTGCATACCCCATACGCCGCCCCCTTCATCGCCCGGCTTCATGGCCGAACCGCCATCCTTCAGCGGTTCCGGCTCGACCCACAGGCCGATACCCGCATCCGCCAGCCGCCGCCAGTCGAACTTCTCACCCGGGTCCGCCTTTCGCGCAGGAGCCACATCGGAATGCCCCAGCACCCGGTGCGGCGGAATCTCACTGCGCGCGAGGATATCGAGGCATAGAGCCTCAAGTGCTTTCATTTGCTTTTCTGGGAAATAGGCATAGCCAAACTCGTGACCCGGATTATGGATCTCGATACCAATGGAGCAGGAATTGATGTCGTCCTCCCCCGCCCAATATGCGCGGCCCGCATGCCAGGCACGCATCTCTTCGGCCACCATCTGCGTGATGCGGCCCTCTTCGTCCACCAGATAGTGGCAGGAGACTTTTGATTCAGGGGCGGTCAGCCATGCGAGCGCGCCCTCTGCGCTCTCCATGCCGGTATAATGAAGCAGCAGCAGATCGGGGACCCGGTCCTCCTTGCGCGGCTCGATATTGGGCGAAGGACAATACAGCGTGACAAGTGGTGAGTCAGGCTCTGGCGTCAAATGCCGCGTTCCTTGGCAATCTCGTCATAGGCTTCATTGATGGCGGAGATTTTCTCCGTCGCCAGCGCTATGAACTCTTCGGGTACGCCGCGCGCCAGCAGTTTGTCGGGATGGTTTTCGGAAACCAGCTTGCGGTAATGGGTCTTGAGATCGCCGTTGGAAATTTCCGGCGTGACTTCCAGCACGTCATAAGGATTGCGCTTGTCTAACGCCACGTGGCGCGCCTGGATATATTTGAATTCGGTCTCGGTAAAGCCGAACCGGGTGGCGACTTCACTCAGGTAAGCTTCTTCGGCCGGATGCATCACCTCGTCAGCCCCGGCAATGTGAAACAGGCCGTCGATGATATCTTCAAGGAGCTTCTTGTTGTCCTTGAACATGGAGGCCAGCTGATCGGCATAGGCCTCGTAACCGGCGACATCCTGCTTTGCCAGATTGAACACGCGGGCGACATTCTTCATCTCGCCATCAGGCACCTTGAAGACATCCTTGAAGGCGTTGACCTCATCGGGCGTGACCACGCCGTCGGCCTTGGCCATCTTTGCGCCAAGCGCAATCACACCCACGGTGAAAGCAACCTGGTTTTCAGCCCCACCTGCGTCTTCGCCGTCCTTGTCGCGATCAATCGCGAAATGCCCGGCAAATCCACCCAAAAGAGCACCTATCGGACCGCCCACCGCCAGCCCGGCGGCAGCGCCCGCCATTTTTCCCCAAATCGACATGGAGCGCAGCATACGCATTTTTTTATAAAATGCATGAGAAGAATTGCATCGGCTGAAAAATACGTGTTGAGCGTTGGTCGTGAACGCTCTCACAGCTTCGCCTTCATCGACATGAAGGGTTCAGGTGGCACCCATGTGTCTTCGATATAGCTGTTCGCCCAACGTGACATTTCCTGAAGAACCGGCAACAGCGCCCGGCCCGCCGGCGTCAGCGTGTAGGCATAGCGTACAGGACGTGTTTGGTAGGGCTGTTTCACGACGATACCCTGCGCCTCCAGCTTGCGCAGACGCGCCGCCAGCAGATTGGTTGGCACGCCTTCAGGAGAATCGCAGAACTGGTTGAAGCGCTGCTTGCCGGTCAGCAAATCGCGCACCAGCACGAGCGACCATTTATCACCGACAATATCCAGCGTACTGGCGATCGGGCAGGAAGAGCGCTCGCGCCCACCGCTGACAACATTCCCTGGCGCCCCCTTATCCGGCTTGATCATAGCTGAAACCCCTTGCGAAGCGGCCTCAAATAGCGAAGCGATAGGCCAACGTTAATATGATTCGTAACTTGCATATCACAAGTTACCATGTTACTTACAGGCAGCTAGTAACTTTATTTTATAAAGTCACGTAGAAAAGCGTTCAGATGCCGCCGGGCCTGTAGATGCCAGAAGGCCTGTAACAGAATCAAATTGCATGACGCCTCGGGCTGCCCCTATCCTCTCCCGCAAACAGCAGAGGACCATTTCGATGATGAAAATACTTTTCTGGCTGATGACCGCGGCCATCATCGTCGGCGGCATTTATCTCATAGCGTATATGCAGAATGCCCCGGGCGCGTAAGCAGTTGCACCACCCCCCATGGCGGACACAGGCAAATGGCATTTCTGGATCGATAGGGGCGGCACCTTCACCGATGTGGTCGCGCGCGCGCCTTGCGGTGAGATCAGCGCGGCCAAGCTGCTTTCGGAAAACCCGGAAAATTATGACGACGCAGCCCTGCACGGCATCCGCCAATATCTCATACTCGGACCGGACGATGCCATCCCTTCCGATAAAATTGCCGCGGTCAAGATGGGCACCACGGTTGCGACCAATGCCCTGCTGGAGCGCGAGGGCGAGCGCGTATTGCTGCTCACCACACAAGGTTTCCGCGATGCGCTAAAGATCGGCTATCAGGCACGCCCCGATATTTTTGCCCGCCATATCGTCAAGCCGGAGTTGATCTATGACCGGGTTGCGGAAATCCCCGAACGCATACGCGCCGACGGAACGCTTGAGACGCCGCTCGATGAGGATGCGGCCCGAGGGGCCCTGAGCGCAGCCTATCAGGACGGCATCCGCGCTGTCGCCATTGTCTTCATCCATGCCTACCGGTTTCCCGATCATGAAGCCCGCGTGGCCGGGATCGCCCGGGAGACCGGCTACACCCAAATCTCCCCCAGCCATGAAGCAAGCCCGCTCATCAAGCTTGTCGGACGCGGCGACACTGCTGTTGTCGACGCTTACCTCTCTCCTATTCTGCGCCGCTATGTGGACAAGGTATCGAGCGAGCTGCAATCCTCTACTTCAGGCCCAAAACTCATGTTCATGGCCAGCTCGGGTGGGCTGACGTCGGCTGAATTGTTTCAGGGCAAGGACGCCATTTTGTCAGGTCCGGCGGGCGGCGTGGTCGGCGCGGTCAGAACCGCGAAGATTGCCGGCCTCGCCAAAATCATCGGCTTCGACATGGGCGGCACATCAACCGACGTCTCTCATTATAACGGCAGTTATGAACGCAGCTTTGAAACCGAAGTCGCCGGCGTTCGCATGCGCGCACCGATGATGCGCATCCACACTGTCGCCGCTGGGGGTGGGTCGATCCTGCACTATGACGGGTCACGGTTCCGGGTTGGGCCGGACTCAGCCGGGGCCAATCCCGGGCCTCGCTGTTACCGGCGTGGCGGCCCCCTCACCGTCACCGACGCAAATGTGATGGTGGGCAAACTGAACCCCGACTACTTCCCCGCCATTTTCGGCCCCGCGCAGGACCAGCATCTCGACTCCGGCGCGGTCCACAACGCGTTTGAGACACTGACCCGCAAGATCGGAGAGGACCGGACACCCGAAGAAGTCGCTGACGGGTTCCTGCGCATCGCCGTGGAAAATATGGCCCATGCCATCAAGAAGATTTCCATTCAGCGCGGCTATGACGTGACGGAATATGCGCTTGCCTCCTTCGGCGGTGCGGGCGGGCAGCATGCCTGCATGATTGCCGATGTCCTGGGAATGGAAACCATCCATATGCACCCATTGTCCGGTGTTCTCTCGGCCTATGGAATGGGGCTTGCCGATATCAGCGCCTCGCGCCAGCGCGCAATCGAGAAACCTCTGGCGCCAGGCGCGCTGGAAGAGGTGACACGGTTGGCAGCGGAGCTGACATTGGAAAATGTTGCGGAACTGAGCGCTCAGGATGTGGCCAAAGACGACATGACCACCCAGATACGCACTCATCTGCGTTACCAGGGAACCGATACCGCTTTGCCGGTGCAATTGGGTACCACGTCTAAATCACCTCTCCCCGGGGGGGAGGGAGATGAGAATGCCGACGCGACAACTCTTGTCCAGCATCTGAGAGCAATCTTCGAGAGCGCGCACAAACAGCGCTTTGGCTTCACCGACCCTGAGCGCAAGGTTCTCATCGAAGCGATTGAAGTGGAAACTTCCGGCGGTGGCGCGGACGCGCAGGAACCGGAGCTGCCGCTGAGCGGCACGCCTGCTCCCGAGCCGCACGCGGCCACCCGTTTCTTCTCAAGCCGCGCATGGCACGAGGCCGGCGTCTTTTTACGCCGGCAACTTGAGCCGGGCCACGAAATAACCGGGCCCGCTCTCGTTATCGAGGACAATCAAACCATCGTGGTCGAGCCCGGATGGGCTGTGAGGGTGACGGCGCATGATCACCTGCTGCTCATGCGCGCCACACCGCGCCCGAAACGCGATGCGGTCGGCACGAAAGCCGATCCCGTCATGCTGGAGGTGTTCAACAATCTGTTCATGTCCATTGCCGAGCAGATGGGCGTTGCGCTTCAGAACACCGCCCATTCGGTCAACATCAAGGAACGGCTCGATTTCTCCTGCGCGCTTTTCGACGGCGAGGGCCAACTCATCGCCAACGCGCCGCATATGCCGGTGCATCTGGGGTCCATGGACAGAAGCGTCGAGACCATCATCCGCGAGAATGAAGGCAAGATCCGCCCCGGCGACGTGTTCATGCTCAACGCGCCCTATAATGGCGGCACGCATCTGCCCGACATCACCGTCGTTACGCCGGTGTTCGACACACGAGCGCAGCAAGAAAACAACATCCTCTTCTATGTCGCCAGCCGCGGCCATCATGCGGACATAGGCGGCATCACGCCGGGCTCCATGAGCCCCGATGCGAGAACCATCGAGGAAGAAGGCGTCTATATCGACAATTTCCTGCTGGCCCAGGCAAGAAGGTTCCGCGAGACGGAGACGCGCGCGCTGCTGGAAGGCGCGAAATATCCCGCACGCAACCCCGGTGACAATATCGCCGATTTAAAAGCGCAGGTGGCCGCCAACGAGAAAGGTGTGGCCGAGTTGCGTAGCATGGTCGAGCATTTCGGCTTGGAGACCGTGCAGGCCTATATGGGCCATGTGCAGGACAATGCGGAAGAGAGCGTGCGCCGCGTCATCGATGTACTCAAAGACTCCTCCTTTGAAGTCGAGATGGACCAGGGCACGACGATTGCCGTGGCTATCCGGGTGGATAAAATCGCGCGCACGGCGAGGGTCGATTTCACCGGCACCAGCCCGGCGCAAAACAATAATTTCAATGCGCCGGAACCGGTGACCCGCGCCGCGGTGCTCTATGTGTTCCGCGTCATGGTCGATGACCGCATTCCAATGAATGCCGGGTGCCTGAAACCGATTGAGATAATCCTGCCGGAAAACTCCATGCTGTCGCCCGCCTACCCGGCCGCCGTTGTGGCCGGAAATGTGGAGACCAGCCAGGTGGTGACCAATTGCCTGTTCGGCGCGCTGGGGGCGCTGGGGTCCGCGCAGGGCACCATGAACAATCTCACCTTCGGCAATGAGCGATACCAGTATTACGAAACCATCTGCTCAGGAGCGCCGGCGGGTCCGGGCTTTAACGGCGCGGACGCGGTACACACGCATATGACAAATACGCGCCTGACAGACCCGGAGATACTGGAGTTGCGCTACCCCGTATTACTGGAGGATTTCCATATCCGGGAGGGCTCGGGCGGCAAGGGCAGATGGCATGCGGGCGACGGCATCTCCCGCACATTGAGGTTCCTGGAGCGGATGGACTGCGCGATCTTGTCCGGCTTCCGGGAGGTCCAGCCCTTCGGGATGGAAGGTGGGACCCCTGGAGAATGCGGCGCGAACGCCGTGCGCCGCGTGGATGGAACGATTGAACCCCTCAAAGGCTGCGACCACACGGTTCTTGAGCCGGGCGAAGCCATCATGATCGTCACCCCGACCGGCGGGGGGTTTGGCACACCGCACTGAGATATTCTGCAATCATTTGAATACAATGGCTAAATAGCTCTTCCAGATTTTTTTCTGTGTACAACCCGTTGTATCTCTCAATTTCCTACCCACATGCCGTGCCATAATGGTGGGACACGGCAATGCACCCCCCAATCCAAGGCATTGCTAATGGAGCACATCATGAGCACAGCAGAAGCACAAAAAGAGAATACGGAGTTCGTTGATTTCTGGAACGAAATCCTGGTACCGAAATTCACCAAATACCGCCACATCCTGGTTGGCGGCCTCACCCACCACAGCGAAAAGATTTTCCCCAAACTCGAAGTCAAGGAAGGCGACAAGGTCGTCGATGTCGGCTGCGGCTTTGGTGATACGGCCATCGAGTTCAGCAAGATCGTCGGCGAGAGCGGCTCGGTGCTCGCCATCGACTGCTGCGACGCGTTCCTGGAATATGGACGCAAAGACGCCAAAGCTGCCCAAGTGGAGAACGTCACCTTCACCGAGGCGGACGTCCAGAGCTACCCGTTCGAGGCCAATAACGATTTCTGTTTCTCACGCTTCGGCACCCAGTTTTTCGAAAACCCCGTCGCCGGCCTTCGCGCCATGCGTTCAGCGCTGAAACCCGGCGGCATCATGACCATGATCGTGTGGCGCACCATTGACGACAATCCGTGGCTCGGGATGCCGAAAGACGTGGTGCTGAAAATCCTGCCCCCGCCCGGTGACGACGGACGGACCTGCGGCCCCGGCCCCTTCTCCATGGCCAATCAGGAAATGGTGACCAAGCAGCTCGAGATTGCCGGCTATACCGACATCAAGTTCGAGCGCGTGGATGCGCCGCTGATGGTCGGCAACACGCTGGACGACGCCATCGATTTCCAACTGGCCGTTGGCCCGGCCGGTGAGGTCTACCGGGAAGCGGGAGACCTGGCGCTGGAACGTAACGATGAAATCGTGGCGACGCTGAAGGCGGAACTCGGCAAACACGAGACGCCTGACGGTGTGTTCCTCGATTCAAGCTCCTGGGTGATTAGCGCCCGCAATCCCGGCTAACGAGAATTGGAAGGGTTCCGGGAGAAATCCTGGGCGTGTTCTCGGGTGATGGACATCGGCTGACCGTTATCTGACATGTCCGCTCATGCCCCGAAAGCGGACATAAAACCCCACAGCCTAGTGGTGCGATCCAGACAGTTGGTACCAACTGTCTGGAAAAATCGCTCCACCAGATCAAGTGCTAGTGGGCTGACTTTTCGATACGGATGGGTCTCATCTGTTTCGGTCAGCCCACTAGGATTGTCTGCTCAGTGCCAACAGCAGAAATCTGGCCAACTATTAGCGAGTTGATCCCTGCATTAGGGCGTTAACTGAGTTGTACTGAAAAATTATCTAAATTTTTGGGGTCAGATATGGTGGCCCGGCAATGAAATCTAACGGATAAGATGTTTATCAGCCTCCATCTCTTGGGAAGCCAAAATGCAGTTGTGACAGTTCCATAGAATTGGGAAATGGACACTGATCCCACGTTCCAAGGAGAGGACGCAGCCCGATTATATTCCCGCAAAGGCCCGCATGACCTACCATCAGGCGTGTGTCACACTAAAAGTTAGCCCGCGAGCATCGGCCGCTTTATCCCGCAGTTGTTTGCAGATCATCATAAGCTGATCTTCCTTCGGCTCTTGCTGTGCTTTTTTGAATCCACGTCCCAGGGTCCACCCCCTAGTCCTGGTACCCCAGCCACTCGTTCCAGAGCTTTTCGCCGATCTGGCAATCTATGCGCGGGGGCGCGCGCCACGGGACTTGCGCGTGAAGCACCCTTGCCGGAGCGCCTGAAATCTCACGGATCAGCTTGCGGCGGATGGCGCTGGCGAAGTTCTTTTCCTCATGCACCGGCACGATAAAGGCGCCGGGACCGCCGATGACGCAGTCCTCGTAATAAACGTCCAACTTCTCAAGGTCGAAAAACCCGGGCGCCACCCCAACGCGAAGCATCACGGGCAGCCCGTTGATGGTGATGCCCTGCGCCACGACCACATCGCGCGCGAGCGTGACGAAAACGCCTTGATTGTTCGGCCCATCGCCGGAAATGTCGATGACCTGGCGCGTACCGGCAAATCCGTTTCTCTCAAACAGAGCTGCGGAAAAAAGGGCCGCGGTTGAAATCGAGGTAAGCGGCAGGGCCGTCAATCTCCTTTGTCCGAGCAGTTCCGCAAATTTTTGCGCCGACTTCTCTCCATCGACCAGGGTCCAGGGAACCTTGATATTCTGAAATTCGACACCGCCCCATTCGACGAAAATGACCGCGATCTTCTTGTGAGGTCCGGTTTCGATGGCGCGCAGCACTTGGCGGTCACGGAACGCTTCCACATAGCCCTGCAACTGCATCTGCTGCTCATAGCTGTCCATGGAGAGCGACACATCGACCGCCAGGACAAGCTCCACATCGACTTGCGTATCGTTTGCCGTGCTTGGCTGCACGAAGCACAGTGTCATGAACAGGGCCAGCAAGGTCCGTGTCAGGGATGAGCGGAGCATGAGCCCAAACCTATTGCAGCGCGCGATCCAGTGATATTGAAATGTGACACTTCACAATATTCTCGCTAACTGAAAATTCATGCTCAATTGGCACAGGGTATTGACCGCACAGCCCCTGCGAAGCACCCTCCCCCATGAGGCATAGTGACTTGGACTTGAAAGGAAAATTGCGGTGAAACTCGCCACGGTTATAGGACCCGATGGTCTGCCGCAGATTGGCGCACTTATCCACGAGGACAAGGCCATCGCCCTGCTGCAAGCGGGCCTGGTAGCCCTGGAGGGGGCGCCCAATCCCAATTTTACCAGCATGCTGAGCTTCCTGCAGGACGGGGCGGAAGCGCAATACAAGGCCTATGTGGTTCAGGATTTTGTCGCTAGCCAGGGGCCCGATGGCACCGTGATGCCGGTGTCCAGCACGACCTTTCTGAGCCCGGTACCGGTTCCTGAGTCGGTTCGTGACGCCATGGTGTTTGAAGAACACATCATCAACACCATTCGCACTGTCGGGCTTGGGCCTTTTGCGAAAATCGACGAAATGCTGGAGAAGTGGTTCGGACGCCAGCGCTCCCTCGCCTACCGGCTTAACAAGGCATGGTATGAGCGCCCTGTCTATTACAAGAGCAACCGCTTTA
>CAXMMX010000061.1:0-7382 GCA_964194535.1 uncultured Alphaproteobacteria bacterium
CACTTGCATTGGAGGGATCGGGCTAGAGAATCTCACTTTGGAAGGGGCGGCGACTTCCGCTTTGGGTCAAAAGCAGACATTAGAGACCCATGCTCACTATGTCCGTTTTACCCCCAATAGCGGACATAAATCCACATAGGCTGGAATGTCCGCTAAGTGCCAGAAGCAATCATAGCTGTCCTGGGCTAGTCTTGGTCCTGGATCATCCGGGAGATCACTCCGCCCAACATCCCCCCCATAATCGGTGCAACCCAAAACAGCCAAAGCTGGGCCAACGCTGTTTCACCACCAAATATGGCCGTGGCCGTGGAACGGGCCGGATTGAGGGAAGCATTCGAAACGGGGATGGCCATCAGGTGAAACGCGGCCAGCGCCAGACCAATCGCGATGGGTGCAAACCCGGCAGGGGCCTTATTAGAAGTCGCACCGATGATCACGATCAAGAATAATGCAGTTATGACCACTTCTATGAGGAACACTGATCCGAGCGAGAAATTGCCTGGAGATTGCGACCCATAGCCATTCGATGCGAAATTCCCCAAGGCCATATCAGATTTCCCGGACGCTATCAGATAGAACACGGCAGCTGCACAAGCGCCACCGACCACCTGCGCTCCAATATAGGACGGGATGTCTCTGGTTTGGAACTTTCCTCCAGCCCAAAGTCCAAGCGTTACCGCGGGATTGAAATGCCCGCCCGAGACGTGCCCAACCGCATAGGCCATCGCAAGAACGGTCATCCCAACAGCCAACGACACACCAATTATTCCAGCACCGTTTCCTGGGGAACCAGCGGTGAATAACGCCGCACCGCACACCGCCGACACTAGCATAAAAGTGCCGGCGAATTCAGATAGCAGTTTACCCATAGAATTTACCCCCAAAGCCAATCAAAAGAGACGCAATACATGCCTTTAGGGGCATAACTAAGCAAGCCGTATTCCTGAAAGACATGGCTACAGATACGCAGCAGCTCGTCGCCCAATGACCGCTTTGGGTCAAAAGCAGATATTAGAGACCCATGTTCACAATGTCCGCTCATGCCCCGATAGAAGACATTGAACCTGCGCTATCGCCGCGCGCCTTCCCACGCCTTTTCATTATCCCAGACATTTTTGGGCAGGGGCAGTCCGGCGAAGGCTTCTCTCTCCAGCGGGTCGTCTGGCGCAACACCCAGCTTCTCCAGAACCAGCATCAGCTGCCGCACATGCTGGCCCGAATGCCAGCAGGTGCGCTCAAGCACCTCATGCAGGGAAACATCGCCGTAATAAACCTTGCCAGGCTGTGAGAAGTCCGTGTCCTTGCCACCGCTCTCCCACCATGCGTTCAGCCGCTCTATCACGCCATCCCCATAGGCAAGCAGATCCTCTTTGGTCACCATCTCCGGCGGCAGTTTCGAGAGCAGCGCTTCATAGGTATAGGGCGCATCATGCTCAACTCGGTCCAGGAACACTTCCGGAATATTGAAAATATGATAGGCGAGTTCACGGTAGGTGCGCGGCCTGTCAGGGAGCAGGGTGTCAATCACGTCTTCGGGCACCTGCGCGGCAAAGCGGCGTGCACCGGCGAGGATGCCGTTCAGCCGGACCAGCATTTCGGCGGGAGACAGCATCTCATGGCCGCCCCACTCGAAACCTGCGACCCGCGCTACATCGCGAAACACCGCGCCATTCGCCCAGTCATTGCCGCGCGCCACGATAGGCACCAGCCGCACGCCAAATTCGGCAAGCTCGGCAAAGCCGCTTTCGTCTTCCAGCACATTGACCGAGATGAACTCAACGCCATTTTCGATAAGAAATTCCTTGGTCTTCAGGCAACTGGAGCACCCGGGCTGCCAATAAACTTTCAAAGGTGTCTGCTCTGCGTCGGGTATACTCATGATTTGTCCCGTTTATTCGTCCTGCCGCTTCGCACTTTGAGGACCCATATCCTGGCTCCACGGGTCTTCACCCGAAGACCATCAATGGGTGCAAAGCCAAACGATCCCGGGAAGATGTATTTTCCATGCCTCAACGACAATGATCACAGAAATGCTATGATGCAGCAAGACAAGAAGGGCATATCATACTGCCGCAAATAGAGTCAGGGAGTGCTCAGACATGTCTTCATTGGGCGACTGGGACGTGCCGCCGTCGATACAGCCGCAGGCGGATGATTACGCTTTCGATCTCGATGCTGCTCTCGCATCGGTTGTCTCTGTGCGCGCCCTCACTCCCTCCGATGCATTTACTGCGGAAACGCTGGGCGATGACCGGCTCGGCAACGGTGTCCTGATCCCCGGCGGCCTGGTCCTTACCATCGGTTATCTCATCGTCGAAGCGCAGACCATTTGGCTTAGTTTCTCAGACGGTTCAGCCGTGCAGGGCCACACGCTGGGCTACGATCAGCAGACAGGTTTTGCACTGCTGCAGCCGCTTGCGCGTGTCAAACTGCCGGAGCTCCATCTGGGGAATTCAACCAAGGTTGATGTCGACGACCGGGTCGTAATCGGTTCACCTGGGGGGCGCGAGCGCTCAATCGCCGCACATGTCGTCGCCCGGCAGGAGTTCGCCGGATATTGGGAATATGTACTCGACAACGCAATCTTTACCGCCCCTGCGCACCCCCATTGGGGCGGAGCGCCTTTGATCAACGCACAAGGCAAACTGATCGGCATCGGCTCGTTGCAGCTTCAGGCGGCGGACAATGAGGGAGGCGACCTGCCGCTCAATATGAGCGTACCTGTCGACATGCTGAAACCCATCCTCGACGATCTGAAAAGACTCGGCTGCGCCGACCGGCCCGTGCGCCCCTGGCTTGGCCTGTACAGCGCCGACATTGAAGGAGAAGTGGTCGTCCTCGGCCTGGCGCGCGGCGGCCCGGCGGAACTTGCAGGCGTGGATCCGGGGGACATTATCGTTTCAGTAGCGGGCGTGGAAGTTCTCAATCTGGCTGATTTTTACCGCAAGGTCTGGCAGCAGGGAAATTCGGGTGTCGAAGTGCCGCTGACGGTTGCCCGCGAGCAGGGACCGGTGAACCTTGTCATCAAATCCGGTGACCGGAATGCCCTGCTCAAAAGCCCCAGCTTGCACTAGGTCATGAACTAGACTCCGATCGACAGTCAGAATCTGGAATGTGATCGGCGCGTCCACACTTGGTTGGCAGGGACAGCATGACGTTTATCGATAAAACCCTCGATGGCATCGGCAACTGGCTCGCCGGGATCCTGCAAAAGGAATCCAGCGGCTACAGGCCCTTTACGCCTTCCGATCCCGAAACGCTCGAACGCACACTCCAGCCCGGTGACATTCTGCTCATCGAGGGCAATCAGAGAATTGCGGTTGCAATCAAATATCTCACCCAGTCCACATGGTCTCATGCGGCGATGTATGTCGGCGATGCCGCCCGGGAATCCGGCAAAGGTCCAAAGGGTCCAACCCTGGTTGAATCCAATCTGGGCGAGGGATGCGTTGTTGCCCCGCTGTCAAAATACGCAACCTACAACACGCGCATCTGCCGGGCAGTCAACCTGACCAATGCTGATCGGGAAAAGATCGTCCAATTCATGATCGGCAAAATCGGCACGCGATATGACACCCGTAATATTCTCGATCTGGCGCGCTATCTTTTCCCCATGCCACCAGTGCCGGTACGCTGGCGCCGCCGCATGATCGCGCTGGGTTCTGGCACGCCGACCCGCGCAATATGCTCATCGCTCATTGCCCAGGCCTATCAGTCGGTGCGCTATCCGATCCTTCCCTCGATCGAGTCCATCAAGGATCACGAGCGCGTGGCCAGCCCCTATTCACGAGATGAAATTCTCCGGATCAGGCACCATTCCCTGTTCGTCCCGCGTGATTTTGACCTCTCCCCCTATTTCAGGGTGATAAAACCAACCATAGACAGCGGGTTCGATTACAAGAAGATAGCATGGAGCACATCCGAGCCCGGCGAAGGGTCGATACCCATCGTCAAGGCAAACTCCAGCTAGACAATTCTCCACCGCTGGGCCGGCCTTAATATTCGATTCTGCCAGGAGACCCGACATGACCGAACTTGCTCTCGCGGCCCTGGTATTCGTCGCATTGCATATTCTGCCCGCGATCCGCGCGCGCGAATGGATCATCGCTCGGATTGGCGACCCAGCCTATATGGGGCTGTTCTCGCTCGCCTCGGTCCTCGGGCTCGCGTGGATGATCGCCGCCTACAGAAATGCGCCCGCCAGCATACCTCTTTATGAGACTAGTCCGGTGCTGAAGTGGTTCACGGTAGCGGCGATGCTGCTGCCTTTCATCCTTGTGGTGTCGGGCACGACCTCGCGCAATCCATCAAGCATAATGGGCAAGGATGCACTGAAGACGCCGCATCGCTGGAACGATATCTTTGCCATCACCCGCCACCCCGTTATGTGGGCCATTACGATCTGGGCGGGCCTGCATATGCTCAATCGCCCGGATGCCACATCGGCGTTGCTGTTTGGACCGCTTGGCCTGCTGGCAATTTTGGGCCCGTTGCGTCAGGAAGTCCGCAAGCGCGAAGAATTTGGCGATGCCTGGAAGGCTTTCGTCAAGCAGACATCATTTGTTCCATTCGCCGGCATCGTGAGCGGCAAAGCCAAACTGCATTTACGGGAATTAGGTGGCTGGAGAATTACGGCCGCGGTCGTAATCTGGCTGGCAATGCTCGCCTTTCATCTGTCCGTGATCGGCGTGTCTCCGTTGCCACTTTAGGCGCGTCTTTACGCGGACCGCTTTCGTTTTCCGCAAGCAGCCCTTTTGCTTTGCAGCTGCGCCAGCTTGATATCAATCGCCTTGGCCCATTCGCCCGTGGCTATCATGACGTTACGTCCGTAAGTGCCGCGCACAAGGTTAAACGCGGCCAAAGCTGGGGCCACGGATTGGACGCCGGCAATCAGACGATTGTCATTCTTGGCCTTTTCTTCTTCCAGCATCTTGATCTGATGACTGACGTTACCGCAATTGGCGCTCACCGCCTCGATCTCGCGCATCCGCATGGGCGCGGCGCACGCGCTCAGCACCACCGCGGCACATACAAGTACCAAACAAACTGTACGCAATGCCTTACCCCCCAGAGCGGGCAACCCCACTATCAAGCAACATCCTAGCATGGGGGATAAGAGAATTGCACGAGTTGCAACGCACCCCATTGGCCCAAACGCCTTGCATCCCTATATACAAACAAGCTGTCTGCACCCCACGAGGGCGCTTGACGGTTTGTGCGTGGATTGCCACGCGCATTTTATATTGCTTGCTGGCGCATAAATGATCCATCGCGCCATCGTGACCGGAAAGCCGGCACCCGCCAATATGCGGGGCATTTTTGCTCCCCTGCCGTTTCGCTATATGAGGGGATGCCACCGGACGCGAATTTCAACCAGCGATGGACCCGCAACATGAGTTGCAGCATTTGTGCTCCCGGCCCCTAGACTGACGGATGTGGCTTTGTCAGGCCCTCCCCGCATTCACTCAACCGAACTGAAGTTGACTGAAACCGTATGGGATTGCGCACGCATGTGCGCGCCCGTCAGAAAAAGGGGATAGCCATGAAGCTAGACCGACGTAAATTCCTGGGCGTGGCGGCTGCTTCGCCACTCGCCGCAAAGGAGATGGCCCAACGGGCGATGGAACAGGCGCAAATGCAGGCGTCCGATATCTCAATCTATTCAGACTCGATCTACACCGGCATACCGACGCCAGACCCGATGCCCAATATGCGCTCATTGTGGGAAGCGATCGGCGAAATTGGCGTACCGGACTGGAAGCGCGATGATTTGCGCGACGACGCCAGACGGAGCCGAACCCTCGACCCTGACATCGCATCAATGCGTTCTTTGTCGCTGAACGCCAAAATGCGCATTCAGTGGGAGCGCAATTATGACGTTCTCGTCGAGCGGGCGCTGAAACTCACGGAAATGGAAAAGTTGAAGCGGAGCTTCTTCAAGGCGCATCCGGACGTGGAGGAATATTAGCATCTCGGCCATGATGCCTCAGCCGGCATCGGCGACAAGTCCGGCGGCTTCTATACCGGCAATGGCGCACATCTCGTCATTGTCGGAATTGTCGCCAGTCACGCCAACGGCGCCAACAAGCGTGCCTTCACCATCGCGGATCAGCACACCGCCGGGCACGGGCACCAGCGCGCCATCGGCAAGCGCGTTCATGGCGTCGATAAAGTAGGGCTGTTTCTGTGCACGCTCATAGAGCGCACGCGAGCCCAGCCCCATGGCAATGGCGCCATAGGCCTTGCCGTGGGCGAGCTTGAAGCGCATGGCGCTGGCCCCGTCCTGACGCTCGAATGCGGTGGTGTGCCCGCCCGCATCCAGCACAACCACACCCATTGGCTTAAGCCCTGCATCGCTTGCCTTGGCCAAAGCGCTTGCGATGATCGTGCGCGCTTGTTCAAGCGTAATTCCGTTCATGGTCGTCCCCCCAGTTTCGCGGGCTTTGGAGACCGCTCGATAATGTAAACGCCGCTCGCCACCAGAAGAACGGCGCCGGCAAGCGTCCAGCTATCGGGAAAGTCTCCCCAGATGACAAGCCCCAGCATGACGGCCCAGATCAGCCCGGAATAGCGAAACGGGGAAACGAGGGATGCTTCCCCCAGGCGCAGGGCTTCGATGATGAGGAAATGCGCGCCTGCATTAAGCGCGCCATTGAGCAGCAACAGGAGCGCCGCGGCGCCGGTGACAGCCTGCCATCCCTGAACCGTTGTTACGGCCAGGGCAACGGCGATCACGGCCAGGTTGGACCACAGAAGAATGGAGATCGAGGATTCTGTGCGCGACAGACCTCGTGTCATGACGTCCCGGCTGCCGGCTAAAAAGGCCGCAAGCACGGGCAATATCAGCACAGGCTCGAACCCTGCCTCGCCCGGCCGCACAATAACAAGCACACCGGCAAAACCAGCAAGCACCGCCAGCCACCGGCGCGGGCCGACTTTCTCATCGGTAAACATGTGGGAAAAAGCGACCACGAAAAGAGGGCTGGAAAAAGCGATCGCGGTCACAAGCGCCAGCGGCAGAAGAGAAAAACTCACGACGATGGTCCCGGCCGTGGCGACAAACAAGAGTGAGCGCAGCGCCATGACCGGCCGGTTGGTGACTTTGACCACGCCCCAGCCGGTGACAAAATATATGTAGGGAACGATCAGCAGCAGAGAACAAAACTGCCGCAAGGCGAGCACCTGCCAGATCGGATAAGTTTGCGTCAGCCACTTGGTCGCCGCGTCATTGAGCGTGAGCAGCAGCGCCGCCACTATCATCGCGAGGATGCCCTTGAAGGAGTTGCTGTATTGTGTGCGCGATGAAATCATGACCCGTCCGTCTAGGCGAAAAAAGATGGCAAGGGAAGCGAGTCCCTCCCTCACCCCTCACCCCTCACCCC
>CAXMMX010000062.1:0-5346 GCA_964194535.1 uncultured Alphaproteobacteria bacterium
CCTGGTGGCCCGGTTTTGGGTCAAGCACGCGGGTGACATCCTCAAACGCTGTCGACCAGTTTCGAGTGACCCCCGTCACCATCGCGTCCACATGCTTCATGGCCAGCATGCAGGCGGCGAAAATATTCCTGTCCGTATTCACCAGCCGCTGGCAGTCACGCACCAGGAAACCATCGCGCTGCAATCGCGAATAGAGAAAATCGGCATAGTCGACCGCCCGGTCGGACGTGCGCGCTAACTGGATTTCAATTTCCTTGCGATAGACGATACCTGCCGACTCGAAGGTTTTTTTGATCTCATCTTCACGGCCAATCAGCACCGGGTGCCCGAGCCCCGCATTCAGGAATGCATTCGCGGCCCGGATGACCTGTTCTTCCTCGCCTTCGGCAAACACGACCCGCTTCGGATTTTGCCGCACCTTGTCAAACACGGCATTGAGTGTGCCCGCTACCGGATCGAGCCGGGCGTTGAGGCGGGCCTCATAAGCTTCTATATCGATGATGGGCTTGCGCGCCACGCCTGAGTCCATGGCGGCCTTTGCAACCGCGAGCGGCACATGGCAGATGAGGCGCGGATCGAACGGCACCGGGATGATGTAGCTCCGCCCGTAGCGAGGTCTGTGGCCTTGATAGGCGGCGGCAACCTGGTCGGGCACATCCGCGCGCGCAAGCTCTGCCAAGGCTTCGGCCGCGGCAATTTTCATGGCGTCATTGATGGTGCTGGCCTGCACGTCGAGCGCGCCGCGGAAGATATATGGAAAGCCCAGAACATTGTTGATCTGGTTCGGGTAGTCGGAGCGTCCCGTTGCCATGATGGCGTCATCGCGCACTTCTGCCACATCTTCAGGGCTGATTTCAGGATCCGGGTTGGCCATGGCAAAAATGATTGGCCTGTCGGCCATGATCTTCACCATGTCCTGGGTGACAGCCCCCTTGACCGAGAGCCCAAAGAAAACATCGGCATCTTTCATGGCCTCTTCCAGCGTGCGCGCGGACGTCTTCGAGGCATAGGCAGACTTCCACTGGTTCATGCCCTCCTTGCGGCCCTCGAAGATGACGCCCTTGGTGTCACACAGGATAATGTTTTTCCGCTTCAGACCCATGGCGACCAGCAGTTCCAGTGAAGCAATGCCGGCAGCGCCCGCCCCGTTACACACCAGCTTGGTCTTGGCGATGTCACGGTCGGTCAGGTGCAGCGCATTGACAAACCCAGCGGCGACGATGATCGCCGTACCATGCTGGTCATCATGGAACACCGGAATATCAAGCATCTCGCGCAGTTGCTGTTCAACGAGAAAACAGTCTGGCGCGCGGATGTCTTCCAGGTTGATCCCGCCAAAGGAAGGCCCCAGATAGCGTACGCAATTTACCAGCGCGTCCACGTCTTCGGTATCGACCAGTATGTCGATGCCGTCCACATCGGCGAACCGCTTGAACAGCACGGCCTTGCCTTCCATGACCGGCTTCGACGCCAGGGCGCCAAGATTGCCCATGCCGAGAATGGCCGTGCCGTTGGACACCACCGCAACCAGGTTGCCCTTGTTGGTATAGTCGTAGGCGAGCTTGGGATCATCGGCGATGGCCTGCACCGGAATGGCGACGCCCGGAGAATAGGCGAGGCTCAGATCATGCTGGGTCGCCATCGGCTTGGTGGCCGCGACCTCCAGCTTGCCCGGTTTTCCTCTTGAGTGAAATTGCAGCGCTTCCTGCGCGGTAAAGGTGGTCGTTCCAGATTTAGAGGCCATTACGCTTGGTACTTCTTGATGGGGCGTATTGCGCCCGTTTCCCTAGATTGAAGCCGGTCCATTACCAGAGCTCCAACATCGTTTCCATTGTATTTTTCAAAACCATAATGTGAGGATTTGCTGGGCACAACTCATGAATTGGCAGGGCTTACCGCTTCACGCGCCCACCCCGGGCGCGCTATGTCTATCAGGGAAAGAAAAATGCGGGGGGGGAACCTGCCGATGGCAAGGCGCAAGGCGCAAGCCGAACAAGGCAAATCAGGCGGCAAGGGCGGGCGCGCGGATCAGGCGTTTCCAGCGCTTGGCGCCACTCCCACGCCGATGATGGCGCAATATCTGGAGATCAAGGCGGCGAATGCCGATTGCCTGCTGTTCTACCGGATGGGTGATTTCTACGAGCTGTTTTTTGATGATGCGGAACAAGCTTCGCGTACGCTTGGTATCGCGCTCACCAAACGCGGCAAACATCTGGGCGAAGACATTCCTATGTGCGGCGTGCCCGTGCATGCGGCGGATGACTATCTGCAAAAGCTGATCAGGGCGGAATACCGGGTTGCCGTTTGCGAGCAGATGGAAGACCCGGCGGAAGCGAAAAAACGCGGGTCAAAGGCCGTGGTGCGGCGCGAGGTGGTGCGCCTGGTTACGCCGGGCACCATTACCGAGGAAGCGCTGCTCGAACCCCACACCAACAATTACCTCACTTGCGTTTTCCGCGCCCCCACTTCCACAACCAGGCCAGGGCAGAGCTATGCGCTCGCCTCGCTCGATATTTCCACCGGGGAATTCATTCTCACAGAGGTTTCCGGCGAAGATTTGGGAGGCGAACTCTCGCGACTGGGGCCGGGCGAAATCATCGCCGGCGACGATTCGGCCGGCGAGGACGCGATGCGCGCACATGCCGAGGTTATCGGCGCGGCGCTGACACCGGTGCCGCGCAACTTTTTCGACAGCCTTGGAGGCGAGCGTGATCTGAGGCAAAAACTGGGCGTGGCCGATCTGTCTGCTTTTGGTGATTTTTCGAGACCGGAACTCGCCGCCGCTGGTGCGCTGCTCAAATATATCGACCTCACGCAACTGGGGAAGCAGCCCCTTATCCGCGCGCCAAAACGCCTCGGCCCGCAAGACGTGCTGATGATCGATGCCGCGACGCGCATCAATCTGGAGCTGGTGAAAAGCATCTCCGGTGCGCGGCGCGGCTCGCTTCTCCACGCCATTGACCGCACAGTAACAGGCGCCGGGGCGCGGGAGCTTGCCACCAGGCTGGCAAGCCCCCTGACCGATCCCGAGACAATCGGGTCGCGTCTCGACGCGGCCACGTTCCTGCTTGAGCAGGGGACTCTGCGCTCTGAGTTGCGCGGCACGCTGAAGGCGTGTCCCGATCTTGCGCGCGCATTGGCCCGGCTGACGCTGGGGCGCGGAGGCCCGCGCGATCTGGGCGTGGTTCGCGACGCCCTGAAAAGCGCCCGGGGCGCCGCAGTTCAACTTCAGCAAAGCCGCGAAAGTCTGCCCGGTATATTAAGTTCTGTGTCATCAGGGCTGACCTGCGCCCCCAAGTCACTTGGTCAGGAGCTTGATGAAGCGCTCAGTGACGAGTTGCCGGTGCTCGGGCGGGACGGCGGATTTGTGCGCGAAGGCTATAACAGCGACCTTGATGAAACCCGCGCGCTCAGGGACCAGAGCCGGCAGGTCATAGCCGGCATGCAGAAGGATTACACAGCAGCCACGGGCGTCAAGGCGCTCAAGGTGCGCCACAATAATGTGCTGGGATATTTCGTCGAGGTGCCGGCGGCCCATGGCGACAAGCTCCTGTTTGAGCAAAATGAAGCTTTCATCCATCGCCAGACCATGGCCAACGCCATGCGCTTCACGACGCAGGAGCTAGCTGAAATCGAAGCCAGGATTGTTGCAGCGGCTGACCGGGCCATAGCACTCGAGCAGGATATTTTCGCCGGGCTTCAGGAAAGAATTTCAGCAGCCGAAGAAGCCCTTGGCAATGTGGCCGGGGCGCTTGCGGTGCTGGACCATTATTGCGCCCTTGGCGTGCTGGCCGAGGAGCAGAATTATGTCCGTCCCGGCGTCGACAACAGCGGAACATTCCATGTTGAAGGCGGACGTCATCCGGTGGTTGAGCAGGCGCTGAAAAAAAACAATGCCTTGCAGTTCATTGAAAATGACTGCGTGTTGTCCTTGCCCGATACAGACAAGGATGGCGGCGAGCATATCTGTATCGTGACCGGCCCGAACATGGCCGGCAAGTCCACTTTCCTGCGGCAGAATGCGCTTATCATACTGCTCGCGCAGATGGGCTCCTACGTTCCTGCGCGCGCCGCTCATATTGGTGTGGTGGACCGTCTGTTCTCCCGTGTCGGCGCGTCTGATGATCTGGCCGGCGGGCGCTCCACTTTCATGGTGGAAATGGTCGAGACCGCGCGCATTCTCAATCAGGCGACAGCGCGTTCATTCGTCATTCTCGACGAGATCGGCCGGGGCACAGCCACATTTGACGGGCTTTCCATCGCCTGGGCCTGTGTTGAACACCTGCACGAAGTCAACCGGTGCCGCGCCCTGTTCGCCACCCACTATCATGAACTCACCGCGCTGGCAGGCACGCTTGACGGTGTGGGTATGGTCACCATGCAGGTGAAGGAATGGCACGATGAAATCATCTTCCTGCACAAGGTCGTGGCCGGGGCCGCCGACCGGTCCTATGGCATTCACGTGGCCAAGCTGGCCGGACTGCCGGAGGCAGCGGTTGCGCGGGCGCAGGATGTGCTGGGGCATCTCGAAGGGGGCGAGCGCGCGGGGCTTGCCAGGGACCTGGCTGACGATCTGCCCCTGTTTGCCGCAACCCCCAACCCGGCGCCGGGAAACGCTTCCGGCCCGTCCGAAGCGGAGCAGGCGTTGAGCACGATTAATCCAGATGAACTCACGCCCAAGCAAGCACTTGAAGCGCTTTACGAATTGAAAGCGCTGCTGGTCAAACAGCCTCAAGGATGATTAAGCAAGGTATGTGCTAGATTACGATTGAGACTCTATCATCCGCGCGTTGTGAGACAATGGACCAGACAGTTCTGATACCGGCGCCGTTTTTTGATCCGGCGGCCCTGCGCGAGCAGCTCACTTCGCTTTGGAAGGAGCATTTTTCGCAGAACAGTTCGATACGTGCGCGTGCGCTTGAACTTTTAAGCGAGATCATGGGGCAAGCTCGCGCGGCAGCGCAGCGGCAGCTGGAAGCAGATGGCAACGGGCGCAAATGCGCCGAAGGGCTATCGCTTTTCCAGGACGAGTTTATCAGTCTCATTTACGATTACACCGTGGCGCATCTTTACCGGGCGAAAAACCCGTCAGCGGCCGAGCGCATGAGCGTGATTGCAACAGGCGGTTATGGCCGGGGCATGCTGGCGCCCGGCTCGGACATCGATTTGTTGTTCCTGCTGCCCTACAAGCAGACAGCCTGGGGTGAGAGCGTGGTGGAGAATATCCTCTATCTGCTGTGGGACCTGGGCTTCAAGGTCGGCCACGCCACACGCACCGTGCGGCAATCCATCAAATATGCCCAGGCCGATATGACAATCCGCACCTCGATGCTGGATATGCGGCTT
>CAXMMX010000063.1:0-16876 GCA_964194535.1 uncultured Alphaproteobacteria bacterium
TACGCGCTTTCAATTGTTTATGGCCGGCGTTTCTCGGGGATGGCGCCCGCGGGCATTGCGGCTGCCACCCTGACCTCGGCAACGCTCTTGATTACGCCATTCGCCTTTTTCTACGGCTCATCGGCAACGCCTCTCCCGCCTGCAAGCTCAATTGCAGCCATCATCACGCTGGCGCTGCTGTGCACCGCGATCGCATATATCATCTATTTCTGGATACTGGAACGTACGGGTGCAACCAACCTGTCACTGGTCACTTTTCTAATCCCTGCAAGTGCCATCATGCTGGGAATTGTATTCCTTGGTGAAACCCTCATGCTCAACCACGTCATGGGCCTCGTACTGATTTTCTGTGGTCTGCTGCTGGTCGACGGGCAGGTGCTGCGGTTCTTTTTGCGCAAGCGCGCGAGCAGGTTCTGAGGAAATCTATTTGCCGCCAATCCCAAGCTTCTCACGCAACATCTGATTGACGGCCTGCGGGTTGGCCTTGCCGCCGGTTTTTTGCATCACCTGGCCGACAAACCACTCCAGTGTCTTCGGTTTGGCTTTCACCTGCTCCACCTGCTTCGGATTGGCGGCGATAACCTCATCGACCAATTTTTCGATTTCACCGGTGTCCGTGACCTGTTTGAGGCCGCGCTCTTGCACGATGGTGCGAGGGTCCCCCCCTTCTGTCCAGACAATGTCCATCACTTCTTTGGCGATCTTTCCCGAAATTGTCTTCTCGGCAATCATCTTCAAGATGGAGCCGCCTGTAGCAGTGGATACAGGTATATCAGCTATGTCTAATCCCTCCCTGTTCAGGCGTCTCATAACCTCGTTGATGACCCAGTTCGCTGCTGCTTTAGGGTCAGCTCCCAGGCGCACCATTTCCTCAAAATAATCTGCGCGCTCCTTCTCCGCGACCAGAATCCCGGCTTCGTAAGCGGCCAGCTTCCAGTCCGACATGAAGCGGTCTTTCTTCTGGTCGGGCAGCTCCGGCAAATTGGCGGCCAGATCGTCCACATAGGCTTGCGTGAATTCGATGGGCAATAAATCCGGGTCCGGGAAATAGCGATAGTCATGCGCTTCTTCCTTTGAGCGCATGGCCCTCGTCTCGCCGGTTTTGGTATCGAACAGCCGGGTTTCCTGGGCAATATCGCCGCCCTCTTCCAGAATATCGATCTGACGGCGCGCCTCATACTCAATGGCCTGACCGATGAACCGGATCGAGTTCATATTCTTGATTTCGCAGCGCGTGCCCAGGGGCTTCCCAGGGTAGCGCACGGAAACATTCACGTCGGCCCGAAGTGAACCTTCCTCCATATCGCCATTGCAGGTGCCCAGATATCTCAGGATCGATCTGAGCTTGGTGACGTAGGCCTGAGCCTGCGCAGAAGACCGTAGGTCGGGCTTGGAGACGATTTCCATCAGTGCAATACCGGAACGATTGAGGTCCACATATGAGTTTTTCGGGTCCTGATCGTGAAGGCTTTTTCCCGCATCCTGCTCAAGATGCAGCCGCTCGATACCGATCACCACGCTCTCGCCTTCCTCCATGTACAGCACCACCTCGCCCTCGCCAACGACGGGCTGGCTGAACTGCGAGATCTGATAGCCCTGGGGCAGATCGGGATAAAAATAGTTCTTGCGGTCGAACACCGAGTGCAGATTGATTTTGGCTTTGAGACCAAGACCCGTGCGCACCGCTTGCGCCACGCATTCTTCATTGATGACAGGAAGCATGCCGGGCATGGCGGCATCGACAAGGCTGACTTGTGAATTCGGCTCCGCGCCAAATTCCGTGGCCGCGCCGGAAAAGAGTTTAGCCCTGGAGGTCACCTGGGCATGCACTTCCAGACCGATGACCATTTCCCAGTCGCCGGTGGAAGAACTGATCAGGTTAGAGGACTGGGCCTCACTTGCCATCCCTCGCCTCCTCCAGCTGTTCTTCCTCATACTGGATGAACCAGCCGATCATCTGCCGCCACAGCGATTCCGCCAGCTCCGGCGGCAAGCCTTTTTCCTCAGCCTGCGCCCTCACCTTGTCCACCACCTGCTGGATGCGCCACGGCACAACGGCCTCGTCCGGCGAATTCTTGAGTTGCCACGCGCGGTCAACATAGCTGAACCGCTCCGCCACAAGCTCCACGAGGGCTTCATCGATACGATCGATCTCGACCCGGATTTCGTCCATGTTTCTGCAATCTGGTGCTTTTCGAGATGTCATTCTTGAGGCGTCCTCGTGTCGTCGCTCGCCGCCCACGCATTCTGCCAGTTGTCACCGCTATCGCCAATGACCGCATCTGCCTCTATTTCAACAAGCCAGTCGGGATCTATAAATCCCGACACCTGAACCATCGTGCTCACCGGGCGTATCGAGCCGAAAATTTCGCCATGCGCGCGACCACTCGCCTCCCAATGGGAAATATCTGTCAGGAAGGTTCGCGTGCGGACCACATGTTCCAAACTTGCGCCGGCTTCTTTCAGCGCCTGTTCTATGATTTCAAAGCAACGTTTTGTCTGGGCGGCGGGATCGCCAATGCCGACCGTTTTGCCATCAGCGCCGATTGGGGCGGTGCCTCCGACGGCAATTATTCCGCCCACGCGCACCACCCGGGAGAAACCAATAATGGGTTCATACGGGCTGCCGCTGGATACCAGCTTGCGATCAGGGCTCATGTGATGCTCCACCAGTCATCCGGGCCCGTCAATGAGCCGACCGCGTCTTCAATGACCTTGCCAACGCGGAACAGCATTTCCTCATCGAACGCCTTGGAAATCAATTGCAGACCAAGCGGCGTTCCTTCGCCCGAGAGCCCGGCGGGTACTGATATGCCGGGCAGGCCGGACATGTTGGCGGGAACCGTGAAGATATCGTTCAGATACATCTCGATAGGGTCACCCGATTTTTCACCCAACGCAAAAGCCGGGCCCGGGGTTGCCGGCGCCAGCAACACATCCACATCCTCAAACGCCCGCTCGAAGTCCCGCTTGATAAGCGTGCGCACCTTTTGCGCTTTCAGATAATAGGCATCGTAGTATCCGGCTGAAAGCACATAAGTGCCAATCAGCACGCGCCGTTTCACCTCGGCTCCAAAGCCTTCAGAACGCGTATTTTCATATTGCTCGATAATGCCGCTGCCGGACACTCGCAGCCCGTAGCGCACCCCGTCATAGCGCGCCAGGTTGGACGAGGCTTCCGCCGGGGCCACGATATAATAGGCGGGAAGCGCATATTTGGTGTGCGGAAGGCTGACATCGACGATCTCGGCGCCTTCGCTTTTGAGCCATTCGATCCCTTGTTGCCAGAGCTTTTCAATCTCTTCCGGCATGCCCTCCATGCGGTATTCTTTGGGGATGCCGACCTTCAGCCCCTTCACGCCCCCTGAGAGCGCCACCTCATAGTCGGGAACAAGCACATCAACGCTGGTGGAATCTTTCGGGTCATAGCCCGCCATAACGCGCAGCATGATCGCCGCATCGCGAACGCTGCGGGTGAGGGGGCCGGCCTGATCGAGCGATGAAGCAAATGCAACGATGCCCCAGCGCGAACAGCGCCCATAGGTTGGCTTTATGCCAACCGTGCCGGTTATGGCCGCTGGCTGCCGGATTGAACCGCCCGTATCGGTGGCGGTCGCGGCAAGGCACAATCTGGCCGCTACCGCCGAGGCAGACCCTCCCGATGAGCCGCCCGGGACCAGTGGTGTGTTGGAACCCTCTCGCCGCCAGGGACTGACAACGGGTCCGTAATAGCTGGTCTCATTGGACGATCCCATAGCGAACTCGTCGCAATTGAGCTTGCCGAGCATCACCGCACCCGCATCCCAGAGGTTTTGGGTGATGGTCGACTCGTAAGTGGGCGTGAAGCCATCGAGAATATGCGAGCACGCGGTGGTGCGCACACCCTTGGTGCAATACAGATCCTTTATACCCAGCGGCACGCCTTCGAGAGGCCCTGCATCGCCATCAGCGATTTTTTTGTCTGCCGTTTCAGCCATTTTGAGCGCAATGTTCGGTGTCGGCAAAATATAAGCGTTCAGTGCTTCATTGCCGGCATCGATCGCTTCGATATGTTCGAGCGTAATTTCCCTGGCGGAAAAATCCCCGGCTCTAAGCCCGTCACACGCTTCAGCAAGCGTGAGGTCGGTGAGATTGCTCACGGAAAATTACTCCACCACCTTGGGCACAACGAAAAACCGACCCGCACTTTCAGGAGCATTCTTCACTATGTCTGCCGGATAACCGCCGTCGGCAACCTCGTCCTTGCGCATTTTGACGCTCATTTCCGTTACGCAGGTCATGGGTTCCACGCCTTCGGTATCCACCTCGTTAAGCTGTTCAACCCATTGCAGGATACCGTTCAATTCACTTTCAAGTGTTTTGGCTTGGGTATCATCTACCTTGATCCGGGCAAGACGCGCGATTTTCCGCACTGTGGCGTCATCGACTTTCATGGCTGATTTCCCGTCGAGAAGTTCATGTCCCTATTGCTGAACTCATAGCCTGAGGTTCAGCCCGGCGCAATATGAGCTGTCGGGGCCTATAAATCCAAAGCCTCTCCCACCTTCGGCACCACCACATTTTGCCCCTTGGCCGCGGCAATAAACCTGTCAGCTGTTTGATCGATAATCGGGAAAGTGCCGTAGTGAATGGGAATCACCGTATCGAACTTGAAATACTTTTCGCACGCCATCGCTGCCGTTTTCGCGCCCATGGTAAAACGATCGCCAATCGGTACAAGCCCGACAGTTGGTGCAAAAATTTCGCTCACGAGGGCCATATCACCAAAAATCTCGGTATCGCCCATATGATAAACAGTAGGACCATCCTTGGGACGAATGACTACGCCGCACGGATTGCCGAGATAGACGTTTTTATCGTCAATCATCGTGCTGGAAGAATGAAACGCTTTGACGAAGCTCACATCGAAATCACCGCAATCGATGGTGCCGCCGGGATTGCCCGATTCAATATTTTCAACACCCAGCCCACCCAGATGCATCGCCAGCTCATAGACCGCGATAACGGTAGCGCCAGTTTTGTTGCAAATTTCCACCGTGTCACCGACGTGATCGTCGTGTCCGTGGGTCAGTGAGATATGCGTGACCCCGGAGCTTGCATCTTCGAGTGACATGCCACTGCTATCAAATACGCCATTGCCAGTCAGGAACGGATCGATCAGCAACACGCTCGATCCTGCTTCAATACGAAAGCCGGAATGACCCAGCCAGGTCAGTTTCATATGTTCATCCTCCCGCGCGAATTCTTAGAACCGAGATTGTCATATACAAGATTGCAGTATAAAGCCGCTTCTAGCGCCAACAACCACGCGGGCGCCAGAATGATCAGACCGGTTCAATGAGCGAAACGCAGATAGTGACCCTGGAAGAGCTGGCATCAAGACTCCGCGTCAACAGCCGTCTCATGGGGCTTGATCTTGGCACGAAGACAATCGGTCTGGCGCTCTCTGATATCTTGCGAATCATCGCCACGCCGCTTCAAACCATTCGGCGAGAGAAGTTTACAACTGACATTAAAATACTTCTGCAACTCGCTAAAGAACATGATGTATCTGCATTGGTAATTGGCCTGCCATTCAACCTTGACGGCTCCGAAGGGCCACGCGCGCAAGCAACCCGCGCCTTTGCACGGAACCTGGGACAGCATACCGGGCTACCACTTGTATTCTGGGACGAGCGGCTTTCAACGGTTGCCGTTGAGCGCACGCTTCTTGAGGCCGATGCCAGCCGTAAACGCCGCGCTGAAGTGATCGACAAAATGGCAGCCGCCTATATTCTCCAGGGTGCGCTTGACCGGCTCGCCAATATCGGCTGAACAAAAACGCGAAAAGAGAAGCCCATGTCCGGAATGACCATCGCAGACATCATCGCCATTAGCTGGTTCTTCCTGCTTGCCTGCGGATATAGTTATGCAGCCAACAAGGGGCCATATTACGAAGGCGGAATTGTCAAAGCCATCAATCAAAAGCGCGTCGAATGGATGGCCAATATGGCCGTGCGTGAAAATCGCATGGTCGACGTTCAGGTGCTGACAAATCTGTCACGTGGAAACGCTTTTTTTGCGTCCACTTCCGTATTTGTCACTGGCGCGCTCGCAGCACTGTTTGGCAGCGTGGCGGAGCTGCATATGCTGGCGACCAAATTTCCCTTTCTGCGCCAGACAACAGTCTTCATGTGGCAGTTCAAGGTTTTGTTCCTGATGGGTATTTTCATCTATGCGTTCTTCAAATTCGCATGGGCTTACCGGTTGTCTCACTATACGGGCATCCTCATCGGCGCGACGCCTATCGTGAATAGCCGCAATAAAAAAACATGTCTTGATTACGCGCAAAGCGCGGCCGTCCTGGCCGGTCTGGTTGGCCGTCATGCCAATGCCGGCCTCAGGGCTTACTATTTTGGTATTGCCGCACTCGGATGGTTTATCCACCCCACCGTGTTCATGCTGACCATGTTGTGGGTGATTGGCGTGATCTACCGCCGTGAATATCGGTCGCGTGCTCTGGCGACCATTTTGTCTGAAAACACGCCACGCAAATAACCCTATGGTCTGTGCCTGAGAGCTTATTGCGCGCGTGTTGCTAACCACAGTTAAACATGCGCTTGCAGCCTGGAGGGAGTCAGCCTATAGAGTTCCCTTTAATGAGCATCGCGGCCGCCCCAGCTAGCTTTTTTTATCCGCACCGCAATCTTCTTGGAATTGAAGGTCTGACGCCCGCGGAGATCAACGGACTCCTTGATCTCGCCGACGACGCTGCCGAACTCAACCGGCAGGTCTCCAAGAAGCAGGACAGTTTGCGCGGCCGAACGCAAATCAATCTGTTCTTTGAAGCCTCCACCCGGACACAAAGCTCCTTCGAACTTGCCGGCAAGCGCCTCGGCGCCGATGTCATGAATATGTCGGTGGGGTCTTCATCCATCAAGAAAGGCGAGACGGTCATCGACACCGCCATGACCCTCAATGCCATGCGGCCGGATATTCTCGTGGTCCGCCACTATGCCGCAGGCGCAGTGGAGCTTTTATCGCAAAAGGTGAGCTGTTCGGTCATCAACGCCGGCGATGGCAGTCATGAGCATCCAACCCAGGCATTACTGGACGCGCTTACCATCCGCCGCAACAAGGGCCGCATCTCCGGCTTGACCGTCGTCATCTGTGGTGACGTGCTGCACTCACGGGTGGCGCGCTCCAATATCATTCTCCTGAATGCTCTGGGCGCACGCGTTCGCATCGTCGCTCCATCCACGCTGTTGCCGCCTTTCGCGGAGCGCCTCGGAGCCGAGATATTCACCAACATGGAGGAGGGACTTGAAGGCGCAGACATCATTATGATGCTCCGGCTTCAGCTTGAGCGCATGTCTGGCTCGTTTGTGCCCAGTGTTCGCGAATATTTCCATTTCTTCGGCCTGGACCATGAAAAACTGAAACTGGCCAAACCCGATGCCCTTGTCATGCACCCCGGGCCGATGAACAGGGGCGTGGAGATCGACTCTGCGGTCGCCGACGACAATCGCAGCGTCATTTCCGAGCAAGTGGAAATGGGGGTGGCGGTCCGTATGGCGGTTCTTCAGGCATTGAGCCTGCATCTGCCCAACAGTTGAGCAAAATGCCAAAAAGCAGTCTCACAAGGAACAAGGACAAGATCAGATCCAGGCCGGGCGACAAGATCGCGATGATCAATGCGCGGCTGATCGACCCGGCGTCGGGAAGAGATGAGCCTGGCGGTTTGATCATCAAGAAAGGCAAGATCGCCGAGCTGGGCCCAGAGCTCAGGCGTAACGCACCGGACGGGCATAACGTTATTGATTGCGGTGGTAATGTGCTGTGCCCGGGCCTCATCGACATGCTAGTATTTACCGGCGAACCGGGTTTTGAACACCGGGAAACCCTTGCCACGGCGAGCCAGGCAGCGGCGGCTGGCGGTGTCACCACAATCATCTGCACGCCCGAAACCAATCCCGTCATTGACGATGTCGCCCTGGTCGACTTCGTCGAACGGCGCGCCCGCGATACGGCCATTGTCAACGTCCATCCCATGGCCGCGGCGACGCGTGGCCTTCACGGCGAGGAGATGACGGAAATCGGCCTACTGAAGGATGCCGGCGCGGTTGCTTTCAC
Organism: uncultured Alphaproteobacteria bacterium; assembly: GCA_964194535.1. GTDB lineage: Bacteria > Pseudomonadota > Alphaproteobacteria > Rhizobiales > Methyloligellaceae > UBA2767. The sequence goes on from CAXMMX010000063.1 coordinate 8,113, forward strand.
CAACGGCACGTCAAGTATCGCCAGCGCGCGTGTCATGCGTCGAACGCTTGCCTATGCCAAGGATTTCGATGCGCTGATGGTCCACAATACCGAAGAGCCGGAACTGGCAAATTCCGGCGTAATGAACGAGGGGGAGGTTTCGAGTCGCCTGGGGCTGCCAGGCATCCCTGCTTCGGCTGAAGTCATCATGCTATCGCGGGATATCGAGTTGGTGGCCCTTACCGGCGGACGCTACCATGCGGCACAGATCTCTACCGCTGCCGCGCTCGATGTCATTCGCAACGCCAAAAAGCGCAGCCTCCCCATCACCTGCAGCGTTTCCATCAATCATCTCACGCTGAATGAGAATGACATCGGTTCGTACCGCACTTTCTTGAAGATGCGCCCGCCGCTGCGTCCTGAAGAGGACCGCATGGCCATGGTCGCAGGCCTGGAGTCAGGCGAGATCGACATCATTGTCTCCAGTCACAACCCGAAGGACGCCGACGTAAAGCGGCGCCCCTTCGCGGAAGCTGAAAATGGAGCCATCGGCCTGGAAACCCTGCTGCCTGCGGCCTTGCGCCTCTATCATGCGGGACATATCGAGTTGCCGGTCCTGTTGCGCGCCATGACCAGCAATCCCGCTAAATTGCTCAAACTTCCCTCGGGCCGTTTGCAAAAAGGCGCCCCGGCTGACCTTATCGTCGTGGATCTCGACACGCCCTGGGTGGTCGACCCTGAAAAACTGCAATCCAAATCTAAGAACACACCGTTTGACGAGAGCCAGTTACAGGGCCGCGTAATGCGCACGCTTGTCGATGGCAACACGGTCTATAACCTCACCGGCTAATACTGAAACTTGCTTCGAGCCTACACCCCCGCGCAAGATGCGGATGTCAGGGGAGATCAGCCTATGCCGGACCCGATTAACTGGAGCCTTGCGCTGCCATATTATCTTGCCGCACTCGCCTTCGGCTATGTGTTGGGATCAATTCCATTCGGACTGCTGATTACCCGGGTGGCCGGAGCCGGCGATGTGCGAAACATCGGCTCGGGCAATATCGGGGCGACAAATGTTCTGCGTACGGGGCACAAAAGCCTTGCCGCCCTCACCCTCACGGCAGACCTCCTCAAGGGTACCGCAGCCGCTTACATAGGCCTGCAATGGGGTCCCGATACAGCCATTCTAGCAGGCTTCGGGGCCTTCATTGGGCACTTGTTCCCGGTCTGGCTAAAATTTAGTGGCGGCAAAGGAGTGGCCACCTATATCGGTGTCCTGCTCGGCCTGTTCTGGCCTGTGGCGCTTGCCTTCTGCGCCATCTGGGCGCTTGTAGCGGGCCTTTCACGATACTCTTCGCTCGCAGCCTTGGCAGCTTCAGCCGCAACACCTCCTCTGCTTGCTTATTTCGGCCAATGGCAAGTCATGGAGCTTTTCGCTTTCATGACGCTTATGGTCTATGCACGTCACTGGGAAAATATCAGACGCCTATTAAGCGGTAAGGAGTCGAAGATTGGACGTGCGTAATCATCAAGGTGATATCAGACCGCCAGGCCGAAAGAGGCTACTGAGCGATGAGCAACGGCTGAACTGGCTAAGACTTATCCGGTCCGAGAATGTCGGCCCCACGACCTTCCGCGAACTTATCAATCATTTCGGCGGCTCCGCGGCTGCGCTGGACGCGCTGCCACATCTGTCCGCGAGCGGCGGCGCCCGTGGCAGGATCAAGGTATGATCACTTGAGAACGCGCAAGACGAGCTGAAACAGGCAGCACGGACCGGCGCTTCGCTCGTCGCCCTTGGAGAGCCCCATTATCCCGCGTGGCTGGCAAAGGTCGATGCTCCACCGCCCCTCATATATGTCAAAGGTGCGCTGGATTTGCTGCAACAGCCAATGGTCGCGATTGTCGGCGCGCGCAATGGTTCGGCCATTGGCCAAAAGTTTACGCGTATGCTCGCGGTTAATCTCGGGCGAGAAGGATTTGTCATCGCTTCAGGCCTCGCCAGGGGCATCGACACAGCGGCCCATATATCTTCACTTGCACGCGGCACGCTTGCGGTTCTGGCCGACGGCATCGATTCTGTATATCCGCCTGAAAATGCGCAACTGCAGGATGATATCGGCGCCAGGGGTGTGCTGCTCAGCGAAATGCCGTTCGGCTATAAACCGCGGGGGAAGGATTTTCCCCGGAGAAATCGTTTGATCTCAGGCGTGTCCTTTGGAGTTGTGGTGGTTGAGGCGACTTTTCGATCCGGATCACTGATCACCGCACGGATCGCCGGCGAACAAGGGCGCGAAGTCTTTGCAGTACCCGGCAACCCGTTCAACCCGCGCGCGGCGGGCACCAACAAATTGCTGCGTGATGGCGCCGGACTTGTCACCTCGGCAGAAGATGTAATTTCAGTTCTGGCGCCGATCCTGGGACGCAGCGTCAGGCCGCTCGATGATCAGGCTGGCGGCAATTTCGAGGCCGCGCCTGAGTCGCCGATCAAGTTGGATGTGGACCAATCGGAGCGTGAGCGTGTTATTGACGCACTCGGTGTATCACCTGTCGATGTCGATGAAATTATCCGCGCAACGTGGCTGCCGGCACGACAGGTACAGATCATTCTGCTGGAACTTGATTTGGCGGGCCGACTCGAGCGCCATGGGAGCCAGCTGGTTTCCTTGTTAGATCCGGACGAGAAATAATTGGTCCCCTCGAAACAGATCAATCAGAGACGGCCACGCATCTGAGCCGCGCTTTCCTCGATCGCCAGGTCCAGGAGATGTGCCAGGAAGGACAGCCTTGCCGATTCGGCTATACCCTTCAATTCAATCGTCATTTCATGGACATAACTTGCTGCATCACGAGGAGTGGCCGACTTATGACTATCGCTGTCATCAAAACAGTCTCCCGGCTGGTCTGCGATGGGTTGCGAGGATGCAGATTTTTGTATTCCAGCCGCCTCCGTGATTTTTTCGACCCCAGCAATTGGACTGCTTTTCTGAGGATTTCCCATGTGGCCTCCACCTTTCGGAATGTTCTGCCGCGGTAATATCGATTCTCTAACTCATTCATTTCTTGCACGTAATAGTTGTATTCTGCAACTTGGTTCTAGTGACTTATAAAATCAGTATTAAATGGATCAATTGACAGCGATGGTCCGATTCACCATGTTCATGCGCCCCGCAGGCTGAGATTGCTGGTTTGCAGCGATCACAACACCAGTGGGCCTGAATCTCTGTTCATAATTTTCCGGAAACCAAAAAAATGAACGTAGTCATTGTCGAGTCGCCGGCGAAGGCCAAAACCATCACCAAGTATCTGGGCTCCGGGTACACCGTGCTCGCATCCTATGGTCATGTCCGCGATCTTCCGTCCAAGGACGGATCGGTAAATCCGGATTCTGACTTCGAGATGCAGTGGGAAGTTGATCCAAAATCCGCCAAACGCCTGAATGAAATCGCACGGGCCGTAAAAGGCGCCGACAAGCTTATTCTCGCCACTGACCCGGACCGCGAAGGCGAGGCTATCTCGTGGCACGTGCTCCAGGTTCTGGACAAGAAAAATGCCCTCAAGGGGATCGATATTCAGCGCGTGGTTTTCAACGCGGTGACCAAACAGGCCATTACCGAGGCAATGTCTCATCCGCGCGATATTGATGCGCCTTTGGTCAATGCATATCTTGCGCGCCGCGCGCTTGACTATCTGGTGGGCTTCACTCTCTCGCCAGTGCTCTGGCGTAAACTTCCCGGATCTCGCTCTGCTGGTCGCGTTCAATCTGTGGCGCTTCGTCTGGTGTGTGACCGTGAAGCGGAAATCGAACTTTTTAAATCACTGGAATACTGGTCCATCGAAGCCACCCTGGCGACCGGAAGTGGAGAAATCTTCCCATCCCGTCTCGTCTCGGTCGCGGGTAAAAAACTGAACCGGCATGATATTCCAGATGAAACCACGGCGACCAAATACAAGGCCGGACTCGATTCTGGCGTCTACGCCATCGAATCGGTTGAGGCCAAGGCCCAGAAACGCAATCCCTCCCCGCCATTCACGACCTCGACATTACAGCAGGAAGCCTCTCGCAAACTCGGCTTCAGCGCTCGCCAGACCATGCAGGTGGCCCAGAGGCTTTATGAAGGAGTGGATATTGGCGGAACGACGCAGGGGCTCATAACCTATATGCGAACTGATGGCGTACAGATGGTGTCTGAAGCCATTACCGCCTGCCGTGAGATGATTGGCAGTTCATTCGGTTCGCCCTACATGCCGGAAAGCCCCCGTTATTACAAAACCAAGGCCAAAAATGCCCAGGAAGCCCATGAGGCCATCCGCCCGGTAGATTTTACAAGAGACCCCGAGAGCGTTTCGTCATATCTCGATTCCGATCAGGCCAAGCTTTACAAGCTGATCTGGCGACGCGCCACGGCCAGTCAAATGGCCAGTGCTAAACTTGAGCGAACGGTCGTCGATATCTCCGTTCAGGGAAATGACGGCGTCACCTATGGTCTGCGCGCCAATGGGTCCGTGGTTAAATTTGACGGATTTCTCAAACTCTATGAAGAGGGTCATGACGACAATGGCGAGCGTGACGGAGACCGCCGCCTTCCAGCCATGAGCCAGGGCGAGGCACCAAGTAAGCAGAGCGTTGAGGCCAAGCAGCATTTCACAGAGCCACCGTCACGCTACACCGAAGCCACGCTCATCAAGAAAATGGAAGAGCTGGGAATTGGCCGCCCGTCCACCTACACCTCGACCTTGAGTGTGTTGCGTGACCGCGAATATGTCCGGCTCGACCAAAAACGCCTGATTCCAGAGGATAAAGGCCGCCTGGTCATTGCTTTTCTTGAAAGTTTCTTCAAACGCTATGTGGAATTCGACTTCACCGCCGAACTGGAGGAAAAGCTCGATCGGATATCCGCCGGAGAGCTGGAATGGAAAGACGTCCTGCGCGACTTCTGGCGTGATTTCTTCGCTGCGGTCGATGAAATCAAGGATTTGCGCATCACCGAGGTGCTGGATGCCCTGAATGATATGCTCGGGCCGCATGTTTTCCCGCAAGGAGAAGACCCTGAAGCGGACCCGCGCAAATGCACCTCTTGCGATGACGGACAGCTGAGCCTCAAGATTGGCAAGTTTGGTGCTTTCATAGGATGCTCAAACTATCCCGAGTGCCGTTACACCCGCCAGCTATCTGAAACGAGCAACAACGGTGCGCAGCAGTTACAGTCCGAATCAAAGCTATTGGGCCAGGACCCCGAAACCGGACTTGATGTCACGCTACGCTCCGGGCGTTTCGGCCCCTATGTCCAGCTCGGCGAAGCCGTGGATGGCGAAAAACCCAAACGTGCGTCTATCCCGAAGACTTTTGAGATTGACACTGTAGATCTTGAGCGTGCTCTGGCGCTGCTTTCATTGCCAATGGAGATTGGAAACCATCCCGAAACCGGAAAAGCGATCCTGGCCGGCATTGGCCGTTATGGTCCGTTTGTGCAGCATGATGGTGTTTACGCGAATCTTGATACTCCAGAAGAAGTCTTCGAGATCGGCATCAACCGCGCCGTGACCGTTTTGGCGGAAAAGAAAACCAAGCGCGGCGCACGCCAGGCCAAGATATTGAAAGACCTGGGAGAACATCCCGAATTGGGTGGTTCAGTACAGATTCTGGATGGCAAATATGGCCCTTACGTCAAGCACGCCAAAATCAATGCGACTTTGCCAAAATCCGTTACGCCGGAAGAGATGACCATCGATCAGGCCGTTGAATTGATCGCTGTAAAGGCGGCTAAGGGCAAAGGCTCCTCGAAGGGCAAAACAAAAGCCGGCACCAAAAAGAGCAAGAGCGCAAAGCCAGCGGCTAAAGAGGCTGCGTCGTAAGACGCCGGCTGATCCTGCGTGCCTAAAAAAAAGCATCCCGCAAAACCAGGCGCGAAGCGCACCCGCCGCCCTTCATCCGGCCTGCCAAGCAAGCAGGATATACTGAAGTTTATTCAGAACTCGCCCTCAAATGCGGGCAAGCGTGAAATCGCCCGTGCGTTCCAGCTCAAGGGGTCCGACAGGATTGGGCTGAAACTTCTGCTCAGGGAAATGACGGATGAAGGCCTTATCAAGGGACGGCGCAAACGTCTGTCCAAAACCGGCACTCTCCCCTCTGTCACGGTCATCGAAATCAAGACCCGTGATCAAGATGGCGAATTTATCGGCGTCCCTGCGAAATGGGATGAGGATGAGGGCGCTCCACCGCGTGTAATCCTGTTATCGCGGCGCAATGATAAAGGCCAGGCGCCCGGTGTTGGTGATCGCATTCTGGCACGCCTGACAAAACTTGATGAAGGCGATGGTGAAGGCCCTGCCTATGAGGCCAGGCTGATCAAGAAATTGCCCCGCGATGCCATACGCCTGTTGGGAATTTTCCGGACCGTTTCAGGCGGTGGCGGAGTGATCGACCCTATCGATCGCAAACAACTGCGTGAATGGACCGTTTCCCGGTACGATGCAAATGATGCGAAGGATGGCGATCTGGTCCGGTTTGAAATTGAAAAGGGCCGTCATTTCGGCAGGGCAAAAGCACGCATCGTAGAGCTTTTCGGAAATCCCGAATCTGAAGGCGCTATCTCCATGATCGCGCTGCACACGCTGGGCCTTCCCGATGAATTCCCCGATACGGTTTTACAGGAAGCCAGCAAACTCGCGCTCCCCTCCCCGGACACGCTCACGGATTTGCGGGATATTCCCTTCGTGACGATCGACCCGCCGGATGCAAAAGACCATGATGATGCGGTCTGGGCCGCACCAGACGATGATAAGAAAAATCCCGGCGGATGGGTGGTGCGCGTGGCCATCGCCGATGTTTCCAACTTTGTTCATCCAGGATCGGAAATGGACAAGGAAGCGCGCAAACGCGGCAATTCCATCTATTTCCCCGATCGCGTTGTCCCCATGCTGCCGGAACGCATTTCAAACAATCTGTGTTCACTTCGCGAAGGCGAAGACAAGGCGTGTCTGTGCGTGACGATGGTGTTCAATGCCAGGGGAGACAAAACGGGGCATGAATTTTGCCGTGGCTTGATGCGCTCCAGCGCCCGGCTGAGTTATGCCCAGGCGCAGGCAGCCATCGAGGGACAGACAGACGTAACAACTGCCCCCATTGTGGAAACGGTGCTGCAACCCTTGTGGCAGGTTTACGGCGCACTTGCCGCTGCCCGGGACAAACGCGCGCCACTCGATCTCGATTTGCCGGAGCGTAAAATCAAACTCGGTGAAAAAGGCCAGGTGGAGGCCATCACCATACCGCTAAGGCTCGAAGCCCACCGGCTTATCGAGGAGTGCATGATCCAGGCCAACGTGGCGGCCGCGGAAACTCTGGAAGCACAAAAATCACCCCTCATTTACCGGGTACACGATGCCCCTTCAAAAGAGAAACTCGAGGCGCTACGAGAGTTTCTCGTTACCCTCTCCATCGACCTGCCCAGGAGTGGACGCCTCAAGCCTGAGCAATTCAATCTGATATTGGCGCAGGCCAGGCTTGCGGACATGGTGCAACTGGTGAGCGAGGTGGTTTTGCGATCCCAGGCACAGGCGGAATACAGCGCCGCGAATTTTGGTCATTTCGGACTTAATCTGCGCCGCTATGCTCATTTCACTTCACCCATCCGCCGATATGCGGACCTTGTTGTGCACCGTGCCCTGGTTCGTGCGCTTGATCTGGGAACCGGCGCGCTGAGCGATAGGGAAATTGCGGCGATCGATGAGACGGCGCAATCGATTTCGGAATGCGAACGCCGCGCAGTCGCCGCTGAACGCCAAACCGTGGACCGTTTGATCGCAGGCTATCTGGCTGACCGTATAGGCGCGAATTTCTCCGCGCGAATCTCGGGTATCGTGCGGACAGGCCTGTTTGTCCGATTGGCGGAAACCGGCGCCGATGGCTTCGTTCCGGCTTCGTCGATTGGCGGTGACTACTACCGGCATGATGAACGTCGCCAGGCGCTTGTTGGCGACCGGACGGGAATGGCCTACAAGCTGGGCGACGTGGTAGAGGTGCGGTTGATTGAAGCAGTGCCGAGCGCGGGCGTACTAAGGTTTGAAATGCTGAGTGAGGGCGCGTATATGGTGTCAAAACGCAAGGCGACAAAATTCTCATCCCCACGCAAGCGCAAGGGCCGGAACCGCGCCGCCCGGCGCCGGCAGCGTTAAGTCGGCCATCATTGTTTTTGACGCAACTTCGCCATCAACTTTTATCCGGATTTTTAAATATGCCCGTTGATATTGCTGATAATCTGCCCCGGAACCTGCTGCATGCCCTTGGCCGTGGATTTCGGATGAAGTGCCCGAATTGCGGCATCGGATCTTTGTTCACAAGCTATCTGAAAGTGGCGCCCGCATGTTCCCACTGTGGTGAAGAGTTACATCATCACCGCGCGGATGATGCACCGCCCTATTTTACCATTCTGGTAGTTGGGCATGTGATTATACCAATGGTGCTGGCGCTCGAGATGGCATACCGCCCCGCCCTGTGGATTCATGCCGCTCTGTGGCTGCCAATGACGCTCATTGTGGCTATGTCCACCCTGCCTCTCATCAAGGGCGCGCTGGTGGGGCACCAATGGGCGCTCTACATGCATGGGTTTGCATCGGCGCACATAAAAGCGCGCAAGTGACTAATAACTCACTGAAATTGTTGCCATACAATGAATATCTGTTAAGATAGGTATATATGAGTATATATCACTAGATAGAAAAATTGTTGCCCCAGTGTTGCCCCAGCATTTCCCCGAGGAGGTTGCCATGGCCGAGAAACGAAAAC
>CAXMMX010000064.1:0-8614 GCA_964194535.1 uncultured Alphaproteobacteria bacterium
TCCCTGCCCGGCGCGGCACAGATTTCCTGCTTCATGCTGATGTTTGTTTTTACACTGATCTATATCGAACGCAGCGCGCGCAAGCGTCAGCGCTTTCACCACACGACCGGCAAATACACCATGCTGCCCGAACAGCGCCTGGGCACCATCGCCGGCATCCTTGCCATGATCGCCTGCGCGCTGCCGGTATTGATCGGATTTGCCTTGCCCGTGAGCGTCCTGTTCGAACACGCAATCGCTAATCTCGCCGAGGGGCTCAAACCTGAATTCTGGAAGGCGGCCTGGCACTCCTTCATGCTCGCCGCATCGGCCGGGCTTATCGCCGTCACTGTGGGCACCATCCTTGCCTATGCCTGCCGCGCCAGCCGGTCGAAGCTGGTTCACGGGGCAACAGCACTGGCAAGTGTTGGCTACGCGGTGCCGGGAACCGTGCTGGCCATCGGTGTGCTGATCCCGCTTGCCGGATTCGACAATGCATTCGACGCCATGATGCGCTCCACCTTTGGCATCTCCACCGGATTGCTGCTTTCAGGAAGTGCCGTTGGGCTGGTGCTGGCTTATACGATCAGATTTCTCGCCATTTCATACGGCACAATCGACGCCGGCTTTAAAAAAACCTCGACCAGCCTCGATGCGGCCTCGCGGACTATGGGCGTTTCCATCACGCAGACCCTGCTGCGCGTGCACCTGCCGATCATGATGCCGGTACTGGGCGCGGCGGGTTTGCTCGTTTTCGTTGATTCCATGAAGGAATTGCCCGCAACCCTGCTGCTGCGCCCCTTCAACTTCGACACGCTGGCTACCCATGTCTACACGCTGGCGTCGCTCGATCTGTTCGAAGAAAGCGCCATGGCCGCACTGGCCATTGTCGTTATCGGCCTAGCGCCGGTACTTTTCCTGCATCGCGCCATTTCCAGTGGCCGGCCCGGCGCAAGATCCGTGGCAGACTGACCCCCCCCAAACCTACTTCTGGTGTATTTGCTAAAAATATACCCGGTTAAGGTGTCCCTCACTATGTTTGAACACACTGCGGGCCGGAACAAAGTCCGACTCACGCGAGCTGAACGGCAAGGATCCCTGATACGTCAGCAATGTCCTCCATGTCTCACACCCAGATTGAGGCCACGCGAGACACGGTTGAGAATACACAAAAAGAGATCGAAAGCCTGACCGAGCAGATTAGCCGGGTCTCGGGTGTTGCCGATCAGATCGATGCGATCGCGCGCCAGACGAATCTGCTGGCACTCAACACCACCATTGAAGCCGCACGGGCCGGTGAAGCCGGCAAGGGATTCGCCGTTGTGGTGGGAGAGGTCAAGGCCCTGGCTGGCCAGACAAGCGAGGCGACCGCTCTGATTGCCGAAATCCTGTCCACCCTCAATCATCACACCGGCCACCTTTCCAGCCACAGCGCTAAACTGGTTGAAATTTTCAATGGCGACCTTCATGATGAGGCACAGTACGACACGCCGCTGGCCGAACCCGATCCCGCCCCTGCACCTGAACCCGCCCCAGTAGCTGAGCTTTCATCTGCACCTGAACCGGCGCCGGAGCAACAAAGCGCTCTGCCCGGCGTGACTGAAACCCAGAAGCAGCTTGTCCAGGAGAGTTTCGCCCTCGTCGAGCCTATTGCAGAGCAGGCGGCGAAACTTTTCTATAATCGCCTGTTCGAGATCGCGCCTGAACTCAAGGCGCTATACAAGGGTGATATAGCCGAACAGCAACGCAAGCTGATGGCAACGCTCAAGATCGCGGTTGCCGGGCTTGATGATCCTGAACGGCTCGTTCCAGTGGTGCAAAATCTGAGGCAACGCCATAAAGGGTACGGGGTCGTAGATGAAAATTACAACATCGTGGCGCAAGCTCTGCTCTGGACGCTTGAGCAAGGTCTGGGCGATAAATTTACGCCTGAAGTCTGCGATGCCTGGACAGCGGTCTACACTCTGCTCGCCAGCGTCATGATCGAGGCAGCGGCCGGAGCGTAACTCTAGAGCAGGTTTATTGAATTCCGAGCCATTCTGACGCGTGATTTTATGACAAGATCAAACAAAGCATCGCAGGTCATATCGCCCGATACGGCCAAGAGGCATTGCGCCGATATTGGCGCAAAATCACGCGTCCCGCACGGGTTTTCGATTGGCGGACGCCCGGCGCCGAACCGGTCTCGCCCGATGCACTGGCATCGCGCTTCACCCGTATCAACTCCGGATCGTCTCGCCAATCAACAAACAGAATTGACCCGGAATTCATTAAACCTGCTCTAGCCTTCGCTCTCATCTGCCGGCGCGCTTTGCAGCTGGCCGTAATTCTCGATACCGATCGACTTGATATTATCGAGCTGCGTTTCCAGCCAGTCAATATGGCCTTCCTCATCCTTGATGAGGCTCTCGAACAGGTTCATGGACACGTAATCTTCAGCGCTGCGGCAAACCTCGCGGGCCTCGACATAGAGTTTGCGGGCGCTGTATTCCGCCTTGAGATCGCATTCCAGAGTCTCCTTCAGGTCCTGTCCGATCATCAGTGGATCGAGCTCCTGCATGTTCGGAAAACCTTCGAGCACTAATATGCGATCAATCAGGCTGTCGGCATGCTGCATCTCCTCGATGGATTCCTCGCGCTGCTTCTTGGCCAAGCGTGTGAAACCCCAGTCATCGAGCATGCGATAATGCAGCCAGTACTGGTTGACCGCCGTCATCTCATGGCGCAGCGCCTTGTTCAGATATTCGATGACCTTCTTGTCGCCCTTCATATCCGCCTCCTTGAATGTCAAGCTTTCACATTAGAATCAATCTAAACTGTTCAGGATGTATTGTCCACTCCCGGCGGCGCGTAATCCGGTGCTTGTAACGCCTCGCGATGCGCGTGCATCAGCTGCACCACATGGCGCAAACATGTGCCGCATTTAGGCTGGCAGCCAATGGTCCTGTAGACCATTCCGGGTGTCAGCATCACGTCGGCATCGGTGGCGATGAGGTCTTCCACCGCGGCTTCGATCTCGCGGCTCGAAATAACGTTGCAGGAACACACAATCATGATCTTTGATCGGACATCGTCTTTGACCAGGCATTGTCCCGGAACGTGGACTCATAAACGCGCAGCCGGAGTTGAACAGTGGCCGGAATCTGAAAGGCAGTATAGTTGCCCGTCATTCATCGGTTCAATGTCTGTTTTCGGGCGTTAAGCGGACTTAAATATCGGATTGTGACGGTTTATCCCGCCGCGTCCAGAGTCGTCATGCGGCTAAATGATACTGTGCAAGTCGCAGCAGAATACGAACGTAAAAATGAGTAAAAATACAATGTCGCCGCAAAACCGGACACTGAGCACCATTCTTCCTGCCACAGGCTTGGCATTGGGCATGGCCGTTTCCAACGCCGCCATGGGGCAGGACGCACAGACACTCACGACGTATAATGTGGTCACACCGCCACCTTGTACCAATAATAAAGGGGAAACGGTCCGCTTTATTGATAGCGTCAGAGGACGCCCTGGTTTGGCGGCTGGTATGGCCGACAGGGATGGTGGTGGTAAACCGGTTGTCTTCAGATCGAACTACACCGCCGCGCCGCCGGAATTTCAGAGCTTTATCGACCGGCATGAATGCGCCCATCACCAAACCGGCGATGTTGACCGCCCACATCCGCCGCGCAACAGCCCCGGACATCTGATGAATGAAAGCATCAGCGATTGCGTTGCTATCCTGCGCCTGCGTGATGAAGATGGGTATGACCGCGCGGCGTTTAACAGGGTTGCCGCAGCCATGCGTAACGACATGGCAAAAATCGGATTCCCGGAGATCAGCATCAGCAGCCGGATCAGCAATATCGACAATTGCTTTACCAAGTCTGGTGCGCCGCAGGATTTCGTCAATGGAATATTGAAGAAGAGAGGCCTCCTCCAGCCGTAATACAGGTTCTGCACGATCCCTTGGTGGCGCCATAACGCGGCAATGCTGTCTTCGCACCAGCGTCCAGCCAGGAGGATCCGGATTTTCTCTTCAGCCGAATAGCGCTTTCGCGTAGGCCGGCGAATGTGCTTGATCATGCGTTTCGCGGCGCCCTGATGTCGTTCTGTCCGCTCCAGCTTGATATTCAAAATGTATCCGAATGTCCGCTATTGGGCCTAAAGCGGAAGTCAATTTCATCACGGAATTATTGGAAACTCGGCTACTGCAAGCTCCAGGCTTCTGACAAGCTGGCCCATGAACCTGAAGTCAAGGGTATCGAGGGTATCGCTGGGGAGGTGGTAGTTGGGATTGCGGAAAAATGCCGTGTCTGTGACCATTAACGCCGGTAAGCCAGCGTCCCAGAACGAAGCGTGATCGCTCAAACGTGTCGCTGGCAAGACCCAGCCGTTTAACGGCACGAAGAGCGACTCTACCGGCAGGCGAAGGTTGTTGCTGAAACCCGCCAGGACCGCACGTCCAAATCGCCGCGAGCGCCAGTTTCCCACGATGCCGATAAATTCACCATGGTTTGGGTAGCCTGCCCAACGCAGAACCAGGGGATATTCCTGGCGCGGACATGTGTAGCCCACCATTTCCAGAATCACTGCTGCGGCAATGCGGTCACCCAACCGTTTGCACTCACGAACGAAGACGCGGCTCCCTTGATGCCGGGTCATAAAGGCCGGGGGTTCTTCCAAGGTGAATGCAGCAAAACGGACCGGAGGTGACACCGTCTTCTCGGATAGGCTCCGAGCCAGCTCCAACATTACAGCGACTGCGCTGGCATTGTCGTCTGCACCCGGTGTCGACGGCACGGTGTCATAATGGGCACCAACCACGTAATAGGCGGACGCTCCTGAGGTGCCAGGAGACATGGCAATCAGGTTGGCAACACGCTGATCATTGTAATTGTAAGCCTGTTCAGCGACCTCAAGCCCTGCGTCCTCGAAGACGTCTCGGATGTACTGCGCGGCCCGCGGGAGACTGTCTCCCAACAACGGCGTGCGTGGGCCAATGTCGAGGGTCAGGACTTCGACATGCTTGCGCAGTGAATCTTCAAGTGACGTCTCGATCTTCCGCACGTTCGGACAACCATTAAAACAATCGGACAATTTCCCAGCATACAGCTCATCATCCCTTGATGTCCGCTTTCGCGGGGTAGAGCGGACATCACCGGGGCGCGGTTCAGCCGATCCTCATCTATAAATACACTTATGAGCACGCTGGCCTGGATCGGGCCTTAACCCGCTCATTCAACTCTGCAATTCAGCAATATCCCGGTACATCTCCAGGCATTCCGGATTGGCCAGCGCTTCGATATTCCTGACCTCGCGTCCGGCCACGATGTCGCGCACCGCAAGCTCGGTAATCTTGCCGGATTTTGTGCGTGGAATGTCATTCACCTGAATAATTTTAGCCGGCACATGGCGCGGGCTGGCCCCTTCCCGAATACGGGTCTTGATGCGTTTTTGAAGCGCATCGTTCAACCGCACGCCATCGGCCATTGTTACGAACAGAATGATACGCACATCATTGTCCCACTCCTGTCCGATGACGATCGCCTCGCTGACTTCCTCCAGCTGTTCCACCTGCCGGTAAATCTCCGCCGTGCCGATACGCACGCCGCCCGGATTAAGGGTCGCGTCCGAGCGGCCGTGGATGATCATGCCGCCATGTTCGGTCCACTCGGCAAAATCGCCGTGATGCCAGACATTGGCAAAGCGCGCGAAATAGGCGTCAAAATACTTTTGGCCGTCAGGATCGTTCCAGAAGCCAATCGGCATGGAGGGAAACGGAACGGTGCAGACCAGTTCGCCCTTGCCACCGCCCTGCTTCAACGCATGGCCCGATGCATCGAACACGTCCACCGCCATACCCAGACCGGCAGCCTGCAACTCTCCGCGCCAGACGGGAAGCATTGGGTGGCCGAGCACGAAACAGGAGACTATATCCGTACCCCCCGCAATCGAGGCCAGATGCATGTCGGGTTTGATGTGCTCGTAAACATAGTCAAAGCTTTCCGGCGACAGCGGCGAGCCGGTCGAGAGCATCATCCGCACCTCTGTCAGATCATGGCTGTCACGCGGCCTCATACCAGCCTTGGCCATTGCGTCAATGAACTTGGCCGAGGTGCCGAATATGTTCATGTTTTCAGCTTCGGCGAAATCGAACAACACCTTGGCGCCCTCATGCATGGGCGCGCCGTCATACAGCAGCAGCGTCGCGCCCGATGCCAGGCCGGACACCAGCCAGTTCCACATCATCCAGCCGCAGGTGGTGAAATAGAACAGCCGCTCGCCGGCGCGAAGATTGCAATGGAGCTGATGTTCCTTGAGATGCTGAAGCAGCGCGCCGCCCGAGGAATGAACGATGCATTTCGGCGCCCCCGTCGTGCCGGAGGAAAACAGGATGTAAAGCGGGTGGGAAAAAGGCAGCTGCGCAAAGTGAACTTCACCAGGTTCAAACGCCTGCAATGCCGCGTCCCACTCAATTGCGCGCCCGATACGCTCGCATGTCCCCCTGGTGCCATCGAGACCGGGCACCAGGATTGCGCGTTCCACGCCTGGCAATTGACCAATAACCTTCTCGATGCGATCCGACACGGGGCGAGGCTTGCCGTTAAAATTGTAACCCTCGCAGGCAATGAACAGTTTCGGCTCGATCTGTCCGAACCGGTCGATCACACCCTGCATGCCGAAATCGGGTGAACAGGAACTCCACAGCGCCCCGAGCGACGACGCCGCCAGAAAAGCGATAATCGTTTCGGGTACATTCGGCATCATGGCCGCCACCCGGTCTCCAGCGCCGACACCCATATGGGTAAATGCCTGCTGCGCGCGCGAGACATGAGCACGTAATTCCACCCAGCTCATCTCGCGGCGCGTCCGGTCTTCACCCAGATAAATCAGCGCCGGGGTGTCGCCGCCGTCGAAGTTCAGCAGATTTTCTGCAAAGTTGAGCGTGGCATCGGGGAAAAACCGAGCGCCCGGCATTTTATCGCGCTCGACCAGATAGGGCGCATTGCCCATGTCACCCCTGACGCCGCAAAAATCCCACAAGGCGCTCCAGAACTTCTCCGGTTCGGCTACCGAAAAGCGGTGAAGCGCTTCCGCGTCACCAATTTTAGCCAGGCCCTTCTCATCCATATGCGCCATGAAGCAGGCCATATTGCTGCCCTGCGCCGCATCTGCCTTGGGCCTCCATAAAGGCGTATCCAATTGAAGCTCCCCTTTTGGTGTTTATGCGCTTGGCGAGGCTCGCATTTCCAGATCAAACAGTTTAAAACAGTGTCATCGTTGCCAGGTCATTCCGGCGGTTATTTTTTGGCGATGCGGAACATCGGTTGTTCCCGATTTTCCCGTATTTTTCTGTTTCTGCTCCGGGTAAAAATATGCAGTGCAGGAAGTACGGAACGTGTGAGGCGTAATGGCACAATTGACGCGTTTCAGGATTGGGAAGCTCTCGGCGCTATGCCTCCTACTGATCGTCATTGGCTATCTAATCGCGAAACCGTCCATCCCCAACCAAAGCTCGATCCGCGCCGCACTCACTCAGCATTTGACCGAGTGGACCGGCGCGATTGTGACCATCGACGGATCGTCACGTCTAAGCTACTTCCCCCGCCTCACAATGGAAATCCGCAATGTTCGCCTGACGGACATAAAGCATCTCCCGGTCCTGAGGGAGATACGGGCAAAGCGCATGGATGTCAGGCTGGGGTTCTGGTCGCTTGTTTCCGGCACGCCCATTGTCGACCGGATAACGCTGATAGAACCGAAAATCAAATCGAGCTCTGTCGCGCGCGTCACCCCCGGGCTTTCAGTCCCGAGCGAGGCGCCCGCTCTCATGCAGTCACTGGCCACAGCGCCCTTCGACCAGTTTGTGCTTGAAAAGGGCGTGGTCACGGTTTCTGGACCCGACTCAAGCGAAGAGTTCAGGGACGTCAACGTAAAACTCAATTTACGACCCTCTACCGGTGCTCATTCGAGCCGCGGCACCTTCGTCTGGCGCGACCAGACTTTGACCTTCAATTACGAGGGCGGAGGCCCCAGCCAGGTTGCAAAAGCAGTAAAAATGCCGGTCACACTCTCCATAGGCGGGGATTTGATGACGGCTGAAATCGAAGGCAATGCGACAATCTCGGATGGTTTGAGGATCACCGGAAATCTGGATTTGAGCATCCCCAACCTGTCGCGCTTCGCCAAATGGATTGGCATACTCGTGCCCGACGATCAGAAACGCGGGGATTTTTCAGCGACGGGCTCATTTCACTGGGTTGGACACAGGATAGGGTTCGACGAGGGATCGTTCGTGCTTGATGGCAACAAGGCGCTCGGCGCCCTGGCGCTCGAGTTCAGCGGACCGCGCCCGCAAATTGAAGGGACGATCGCACTCCAGAAGCTGAACCTGACGCAATATTTCAAGCCCAGCGCTGCGCCGAAACCGGGCGCCAAGGATCCCGAAACCAAGAGTGTCGATGTGGATTTTCCATTGCTGCATCACCTCAACATAGACCTGCGCATCTCGACCACGGAACTCAGCGCCGGGCCGCTCACCCTGGGGCAAAGCGCAATATCATTTTCTCTCAAATCAGGCCGGCTGATGGCGGACCTCGCGCTGTTTGACATATGCGGCGGCAACGGCAACGGGAGACTTGAGTTCGATGCC
>CAXMMX010000065.1:0-5856 GCA_964194535.1 uncultured Alphaproteobacteria bacterium
ACCAACCGGTAACCTCAATCGTGAAGAGTGTGTGGTAACTGGATGGGCACTATAAGGTACTGCGTCGCCCCATCTTACAAATATCCAGGCAGGCAATGGAGTTTGGGACGCGCAATGGATTCAATCAATACAGTACCAATAGAGCTTACAGTTGTTCTCGGCGAATCCACCATGCCGGTTAATCATCTGCTCAAGATGGGACGCGGCGCCGTTATCGAGCTCACCATACTCGAAAATGAACAGGTGCAAATCCTCGCCAACAATACCCTGATCGCCACAGGCGACGTGGTTGTCCAGGGCGACAAGATCGCTGTTTCCATCACCGGAAAAGTCAATCGGGGCAAGACCTAGATCGAGCCCATAACAATAGCAAATCTGCATGGCTGAACCACGTATGCTCCTGCTTGCCCGTGAGGCTTGTGTTTGCTACATGGGACATTGTCTCCCCAAGGGGAGTGAGACTATTGCGGTCGTGGCGGAACTGGTAGACGCGCAGCGTTGAGGTCGCTGTGGGGTAAAACCCGTGGAAGTTCGAGTCTTCTCGACCGCACCATTCTCTTAAAATTTAAGAATCGGCGTTACTGGAATCGCCTAGCGCTTGGTAGCTGTGATCGCTGGGTTGCCGTCTGATTGTCCAGGCGATTCGAGCTTGGCGACAACCGCAGCCTCCGCCACACCATCTATTTCCGCTTTCGCGTTTTCCGCCGATACATAGGTGCGTTCAGGCACTATATGCACGATCTTGTAGCCACCTTTCTTCAAGGCCTGCAATAGCGCAGGAATGGCAGACGCGGTCGCGTACTTGGTGTCGTGGAACAGGATGATTCCACTTTTCTTCTGACGAAGACGCGACATGGTGCGCCTGATAATGGTTTTCGCTCCGATACCGCGCCAGTCATCGGAGCTGACATCGGTTGAGAAGATCGCGTATCCGCGTTTGGTGGCATAGCTTTTCATGATCTTGCTGTCATTGAGCCCTGGAAATCTGAAGAAGGGCGCAATCTGTATATCGACAGCCGCGTTGATTGAGCGAAATCCGCGTTCGATTTGATTGGTCGCCCTGGCCCTGGACATCCGCCCGATATTCGCGTGGGACCATGAATGGGTGCCTATTGTGTGCCCATCATCGGCGATGGCCTGAAGCGATTCAGGATAGCTCTGCACCATTGTGCCGACGGCAAAGAATGTGGCTTTGACACATTCCTTTTTCAGTGCCGAAAGAACACGTAGCGTATTTTTCGGATGCGGCCCGTCATCGAATGTCAGGACCACTTCCTTTGGCGCCAGATCGAGCGTTTGCTTATATTGCAATGTGCCGAAGCGTGGTCCCCCTGAGGTATTGATTTCGAGGATCCGCGAGACGCCGAGAGCGTGCTGATTGTGAAGACATTCGCTAGCCGATGCTGGTGCCGTGCTCATTAACGCGAGCGCAAACACAGGCAGGCTAGCCACCAAGATACGCATTACTTCCCCCCCGGTGGCCGGGTTACGCATACTAATGCCTCTATTTTTGACTGGAGAATTAGGAAAAACAAGAGTTAATTCGGCCACAGTCGAGCGTGGTTAACCAAACCTACTCCCGATAGGGCCATCTATACTGAGGCGCGGACGCTCTCATGAGGGGGGCGAGGACGCGGATGCAGGCCAAAGTGACAGATGTGAATGAGTGAGGCGAAACGATGCAGGATGCGCCCGGCGAAATAGAGATACGTGATTCCGAAGGCGCGCTTCTGCCCGATTTCGTGCGCGCGATTGAACAAGCGCTGGATGAGGGCAAGGCCGGTGAAGTTCGCACTCTTGCCGGCGATATTCATGATGCCGACCTGGCAGACCTCATCGAACATCTGCGTGGCGAACAGCGCGGGCAGCTGATCGAGGCGCTCGGTGATAATTTCAATCCGGGAACCCTGAGTGAGCTGGAAGAACCTGTCCGCGACCAGGTTCTTGAGGCGATGCCCAATGAGCAGGTGGCCGAGGCCGTCCGTGAGCTGGAATCCGATGATGCGGTCTATCTTCTGGAAGATCTGGAGGAGAGCGAGCAGTCCGACATCCTGGCCAAGCTGCCGAAAAGCGAACGCGCCGCGCTGGAGCGTTCGCTCGATTTTCCAGAAGACTCCGCCGGCCGTCTCATGCAGACGGACTTCATTTCCGTCCCGCCATTCTGGACCGTCGGCCAGACCATCGACTATATGCGCGAGGATGACGACCTCCCAAACGCTTTCACACAGATATGGGTTGTCGACCCCTCGCACCATCTGATTGGCCGGGTCCCGCTCGACCGGTTGCTCAGAACCAAGCGCCCGGTCTCTATCGAGGATATTGCCGACCTCGAAGTGCATCAGATAACGGCCGAAGAAGACCAGGAAGAAGTCGCACTGGAATTTGAACGCTACGATCTGATGTCGGCGCCCGTGGTCGATGCGGACGCCCGGCTTCTGGGTGTTGTTACCGTCGATGACGTCATGGAAGTTCTGAAGGATGAGGCGGAAGAAGATATCCATCGTCTGGGCGGCGTGGGCGATGAATCGATTACCGATACGGTGTTACGCACAACACGCAGCCGGTTCGTGTGGCTGCTGGTGAATCTGGCGACAGCGATACTTGCCTCCTGGGTCATCTCCCTGTTCGACGCCACCATAGAACAGATGGTGGCGCTGGCGGTGCTGATGCCAATCGTCGCTTCCATGGGAGGCAATGCGGGCACCCAGTCGATGACCGTGGCGGTGCGCGCACTGGCAACGAAGGATTTGGGCCCGGTCAATGCAGCACGCGTGATCACGCGTGAAACCCTGGTCGGGCTGCTCAACGGTTTCCTTTTCGCCATAATTGTTGGCGCCGTGGCCTATTTCTGGTTCGGCAGCGATTTGCTCGGGATGGTCATCGCCATGGCGATGATCATAAATATGCTCGTGGCGGGCCTGTTCGGCATCCTCATACCAATGACCCTCGATTCCATTGACATCGACCCGGCCGTGGCGTCCGGCGCGTTCGTGACGACCGTAACAGACGTAGTTGGTTTCTTCTCATTTCTCGGTCTTGCGGCCTTGTGGCTGACGTAAGCGCAAAGCACGGCTTGGTGCCATGGCTGTCTCAAGGTACCGTGGCTCCAAGTGATAGGAGACAGAAAGGACAAACCCGTGGCCCTCAATGAAAAACAGGAAGCACTGTGCAGTCAGTCGGAGTGGGAGGCCGGGTGCCGGTTCGACCATCCCAACCCCGAACATCGATAAGGATGGGGATTATGTTTAAGCTCACCCTATGCAATTGCCGGGGGTTTTCCATGGCCGTGCCATTGCTCGCTACCTTCGCTTATGTCTATTGGTGGCAGCCCGCGACCAGCGCCGACCCTGATACGACCAATGCCGTCATTCACAGCTGCGTCGATGCAGAACGCACTGCCGGGCGAAGCGGGCGCTCCTGCATTGGCAAGGTCACCCTGCCTTGCAAGGCCAAACCGGAAAATGCCCATCGCGATGACAAGATAGAGTGCGACGAACGCGAGTTTGTATTGTGGAGTCAGCTTGTTCAAAAAGAATTTGCTGTCCTTGAGAAACGGCTCAAGCCAATGCAGCAGGAGAAGTTGCGGCGTTCCCAGGACCTCTGGATCAAATATCAGTCAGAGGATTGCAGGATACCCTATGTCCTGTTCACCCAGAAAATCGCTGAATTCTCCGGCCCGGCCTGCACCATCGAAGCGAAAGCCGTGCGCGCTTTGCAGCTGCGGGCCTGGCGCGATGCCCTGGCAGACAAGCAATAGCTAAACGGAGCGCGTCAGGTGAAATCGCTGCATACCGAGATTGGAATTGGCGCGCCGGCTGATATCGTCTGGAAGGTGATCAGCGATCTCGACGGCTGGTCTGCGTGGAATCCGATCATGAAAACCTCTGGTACACTGGCCCAAGACGCACAGATTGATGTGGAGCTTGCGGCGCCAGGTGGGCAGGGCATGTCAATTCAGCCGAAGGTCGTGATGCTTGAAGATGGCAGGGAGTTCCGTTGGCGGGTACGCAAAATGCTTGGCATGTTCGACGCCGAGCATGGCTTCCGGGTCGTGCCGGAAGATATTGGCCGGTGCCGGTTCGAGCAGTTCGAAGTGTTTCGAGGGATGTTGGCGGGTGCATTCTACTCACGCCAGTCGAAAGCGCTCGATACGGGTTTCAAGGCAATGAACCGGATGCTGAAGCGTGAAGCTGAAAAGCGCGCCCGGGAACAGGGATAAGTCAGGCCATATGCAGCCTCAACCAGCTTGATCCAGCCCGATGGTTTTTTATGTCTCCAAAATTCTGTGGTTTTTTCTGCAACCCTCGAACGCCGTCCTGTTTCTGCTCATTGCAGGCGTTGTCATGCTGTGGAGCCGATGGGCCCGTGCAGGGCGCGCGATTGTGCTCGCAGCAGGGGTGGCAATGCTTCTCGGCGGGATTTCGCCATTAGGGCACGCTCTCATACTACCTTTGGAAAATCGTTTCGAACGAAGTGCACTGGAGGAGGGGCCGCCACCGGCCGGAATTCTGATTCTTGGCGGGGCGCAGGACATGTCCGTCACAGCAGCGCGCAGCTCTGTTGCTTTGAACGAAGCGGGTGAGCGCCTGGTTGAGGCAGCACTGCTGGCAAGGCGCTTTCCGAACGCCAAAGTAGTATTTACCGGAGGTTCCAGTGCGATATTTGGTGATAGAATAAGCGAGGCTGAAGGCGCGAGAATGCTGCTGACGGGTTTGGGTATTTCAAATGACCGGTTGATGCTGGAGGTGCGTGCAAAGAACACGTACCAGAACGCACAATTCAGCAAAGAGTTGATAAAACCGGATAAACAGGCGCGATGGCTTCTGGTGACTTCTGCCAGCCACATGCCCCGCGCCATGGGAAGTTTCAGGGCAGTTGGATTTAAAATAGAACCCTGGCCCGTTGACTACAGGACTCGTGGGCGGGAGGATATTTACCGTTTCTTCCCCAGGGCATCGGAAGGGTGGCGCAGGGTAGATAGCGCGGTACGTGAATGGGCTGGGCTGGCGATATACCGGCTCACGGGGCGAACGTCTTCGCTGTTTCCGCGGCCGCAGGAAAACGAGTTATAAGGTTTCAGGAGGCCGGCAATGGCGCAGGACATCACCACTGGCGTGAAACATCTGGTTGAAGAAGCTAAAAAAGCCATTGAGGAAATATCCGCGGAAGAGGCGGTGGCGCTCATCGAGGATGACAGTGTGGTCATCATTGACATTCGTGATGTGCGGGAGCTTCAGCGCGATGGAAAAGTCCCCGGCTCATTCCATTGCCCGAGGGGCATGCTGGAATTCTGGATCGATCCTTCAAGCCCCTATCACAAGGAAGTTTTTGCGCAGGAAAAGAAGTTCGTATTCCATTGTGCCTCGGGGTGGAGGTCTGCCTTGGCCACTCAAGTCGCCCAGCGTATGGGGCTGAAGCCCGTTGCACATATTGAAAGCGGTTTTACCGGGTGGAAGAAGGCCGGCGGTCCGGTGGAGGACCTTGAGAAATAGCGTGGTGAAACCAGACACCGCCCAGTCACGTAACTCAACGCAAAGGTGGATATGGTGAAACCTCGTTACCCCTTCCAAGGAGATTGAGATGCCGGCAGAGAAACACAGCAACGCGAAGCAACCGGTGTGTATTACGCTTTTCAAGTGGGGCGGTCAGTGGGGGCCGTTCAAAGTTAACATCCCGTGCGGGGAGTGTGCCCTGACCCGTGACGTCATTCGCGACACTGTTGAGGTGGAGCTTAAGGGAATACTCATTGAACTAGATGAACGCGAATGGCTGAGCGAATGGTGGAAACCATTGCCCAAGGGCGGATGGCATGCACCTATTGTGATTGTCGAGGGCAGACTTGTGAGCCAGGGACAC
>CAXMMX010000066.1:0-7852 GCA_964194535.1 uncultured Alphaproteobacteria bacterium
TGCGCCGTTTGCTGAAGGTATCGGCATGATTTTTATGCTGCATCAGGTCTCCCCAAAGCGGCATGGAGGATTTGCCCCGAACCGGGGGCTGATGGTGACCCCGGACTATCTCGATGCGGTCCTGTGCGACGTGAAACAGGCCGGGCTGGATATCGTTTCTCTTGATGAAGCCCATTCACGCATCACCAGTGGCGGCACATCAAATCGCTTTGCCTGTTTTACCCTCGATGATGGCTATAAGGACAATCTTGAATATGCCTATCCGGTCTTCTGTAAACATAAGGCGCCATTCACTATATACGTTCCCTCGGATTATCCTGTTGGCAAGGGAGAGTTGTGGTGGGTCGGGCTGGAACAGATAATCGCCTCGGCATCTGAAATCAAATTCAAGACTGGAAATGACACTGCCAGGCTTCCTTGCGCAACGGATGAAGAAAAATCGACGGCTTTCGCGCACATCTATGACCATTATCGCAACCAGGATTATGATGCCCAGCGGGGCCTGATATCTCAGCTGTGCGATGCACATGGCGTGGATATGGGGGCCCTGTGCCGTGACCTGATCATGACATGGGATGAAATCGCGAAACTTGCAGCTGACCCGCTTGTCACCATTGGCGCACATACTGTCGCGCACCATGCCCTGGCAAAACTGCCTGAACCGCATGCCCGCGATGAAATGAAACTCGGAGCGGACCGGATCGAAAAGGAACTGGGTGCCTGGCCTGAGCATTTCAGCTACCCCTATGGCAGCCCTGACAGCGCCGGCCCGCGTGAATTCCGCATAGCCAAGGAGCTTGGTTTTAAAACAGCGGTCACGACACGCAAGGGTGTCCTCTTCCCCGAACATGGCGATCATCTAACTGCCCTGCCAAGGGTCTCTCTCAACGGGGAGTATCAATCGTCGGTTTTCACCCGGCTCTATATGACCGGCGCACCGTTCGCACTGTGGAACAGGTTTCGCCGCGTCAACGCCGCCTGACAGTATGTTTCAAGACCCGGTTGGGTCTGGCCGCTGCATCCAGCGGATCAACAGGCCTGCCGGGATGATCCAGGCCAGTCCCGCGGTAAAAAAGTAGATCACCTGCGCCATATCGGATTCACCCACGATCCGCGATGCGCCAAACGCCATCGCCACGATTGAATAGGCCACCAAAAAAACAGCAAGGATGACTGCACCGATAAATTTTCGTGTTCGCATTGTCATGTTCTAAAACTAGCAGGACTGCGAAATGCAGCAACATGCATAATTGTCCCCGGTTATGAGATAGGGCCTTTGAGCCCGGAACGCGGCTGGCAAACAAGGAACAGTGATGAAAGCCAACCCTGATACCGGCAGTAAAATAGATGGTCTTGCGGTTCGGGTCTGGCTATTTGGCCTGTGTGTCCTGATCTTTGCCATGATCATCGTCGGCGGTGCGACGCGGCTCACCGATTCCGGTCTTTCCATCACCGAGTGGAAACCGCTGCTCGGCATCATCCCGCCACTGGGTGAGGGCGCATGGAGCGAAGCCTTCGCCAAATACCGGCAAATCCCTGAATATGAACTCGTCAACAAAGGCATGAGCCTGAACGATTTCAAGACGATCTATTGGTGGGAGTGGGCGCACAGATTCCTGGGGCGGATGATCGGTTTTGCCTTTCTGCTGCCGTTCCTGTTCTTCTGGATGAAGGGGAGGATTTCCAGGCAATTATGGCCCAAGCTGATTGTCATGTTTGTGCTCGGCGGTCTGCAAGGTGCGCTTGGATGGTACATGGTCATGAGCGGGCTTGTTGAACGCGTCGATGTCAGCCAGTACCGGCTTGCCGCGCATTTATGCGCCGCCGTTCTCATTTTTGGCTACATCTTCTGGGTCGCCCTGAGATTGCAGTTGCAATATGTGCAAACAGCTTCCGGCAGCGCTGGCGCTGTAAAGGTCTCGGCGGTGGTTCTGGCCGCAGGCGTGTTGCTCCAGATTGCCCTTGGAGCTTTTGTCGCCGGCCTTGATGCGGGGCAGGGCTACAACACATGGCCGCTCATGGATGGTGCGTTCATCCCTCAGGGCCTCGGGGCCATGTCGCCTGGCTATCTCAATCTGTTTGAAAATGCCCTCACGGTTCAGTTTGATCACCGGGTGCTGGCTTACCTGATCCTGGTCTGGGCCCTTATTCACGCCGTTCTCACGGGGATGCGTTTTGGAACGGGCTCAATAACAGTGGGCGCCGGAATCCTGTTTTTGAGCATGCTGATACAGGCCATGCTCGGCATAGCGACATTGTTGGCAAAGGTTCCTGTCGGGCTTGGCCTGATACATCAGGCGATGGCGATTTTGGTGTTTTCTCTCGCCCTGTGGCACCTCAGTCAGCTTGTGCCAGCGCCTGCTCCAGGTCGCCGATAATATCGCCGGCATCTTCGATACCAACCGAAAGCCGCACCACATCGTCTCCCGCGCCCGCCGCGTCCCGTTGCTCTGACGTCAGCTGGCTGTGCGTCGTCGATGCCGGGTGAATGATCAGGCTTTTGGTGTCGCCGATATTGGCCAGATGGCTGAACAGTTTGACTTTGCTTACCAGCCCCACGCCTGCGTCATATCCGCCTTTAAGTCCGAATGTGAGCACAGCGCCAGCGCCTTTGGGCACGTATTTCCTTGCCAGCGCATAGTAAGGATCGCTTTTCAGTCCCGCGTAGCTCACCCAGGCCACCTTGTCGTGTTTCTCCAGCCACGAAGCGACGCTGAGGGCATTATCGCAATGGCGCTGCATGCGCAGGGGAAGGGTCTCTATCCCGTTCAGGATCAGGAAGGCATTGAAAGGTGAAATGCAGGGGCCGAGATCGCGCAGGCTCAATACCCGGCATGCAATTGCGAAAGAGAAATTCCCGAAGGTCTCGGCAAGCTTGATCCCGTTATAGCTGTCACAGGCTTCCGAAAGGGTGGGGTATCTGCCACTCACCAACCAGTCGAAGGTTCCGCAATCGACAATCATGCCGCCTATCGAATTGCCCTGGCCGCCCAGGAACTTGGTGAGCGAATAGACGATAATGTCCGCCCCATGCTCGATCGGCCGCCACAGGTACGGCGTTGCCAGCGTGTTATCGACAATCAGGGGAATACCGGCTTTTTTAGCGATTTTGGAGATCGCTTCGATATCGATGACAACGCCACCGGGATTGGCCAGCGTCTCCACGAAGATCGCCTTGACCTTGTCATCTATCGCCGCCTCGAATTCTTCAGGCTTGGCAGTGTCGGCCCAGAGGACCTCCCAGCCAAATTTCTTGAAAGCGTGATTGAACTGGTTGATGGACCCGCCATAGAGCTGACGCCCGGCAATAAACTTGTCTCCAGGCTCGAGCAGGGCATGAAATACCAGGTGCTGGGCCGCGTGGCCCGAGGCTACCGCGAGGGCTGCCGTGCCGCCATCAAGTGCCGCAACGCGCTCTTCAAGCACAGCCTGAGTCGGGTTCATGATGCGGGTGTAGATGTTCCCGAAGGTCTGCAGGGCGAACAGGGAGGCGGCATGGTCCGCATCATCAAACACGTAAGATGTGGTTTGATATATCGGTGTGGCGCGCGCACCTGTTGCGGGATCAGGCTGTGCGCCCGCATGAATGGCAAGAGTATCGAAGGCCGGAGTTTTATCGGCGCTCATGGGCAAATCCTCACTACGATGAGATGAAAAAGAACAGGACTGATTTATTCATTATCACGCAAAACGCGGTGCTGAAATCCGCGCGGTCCGAGTTTGGGTCGTGAATTGGATATTGTACGTGAATTGACGCCTGCCCACCCGATTTCACCGGACAATCTTGCATATTCGATTTTGGGGCAGCGGTTCATGACGACTTGCAGGCCGGCGGCTTCAGCAAGTGCAGCAGCTTTGTCATTACGCACGCCAAGCTGCATCCACACCACTTTCGCACCGATCTCAATCGCTTCTTGGGTGATTTCCAGCGCGGTTTCGAAATTCCTGAAAATGTCCACAATATCGATGGCCTCAGGAATGTCCTTGAGAGCGCCATAAACTTTCTGGGCCAGAATATCCTTGCCGACAAGACTAGGATTTACCGGTACGACCTTGAACTCCTTCTGCAGTAGATATTTCAGAACGAAGTAGCTGGGGCGGACTTTATTGGCACTCGCACCGACAAGAGCGAAGCTGCCATTAACATTCAGGATTTCACGGATATAGTCGTCGCTGTATTTGTCGTGGTTCATGTGAGGCAACGATCCGTGCACTAGGCGTCGCGCCAGTTTGGCGCGCGCTTTTCAAGAAATGCGCCGAGACCCTCGGACGCATCTTCCAGCATCATGTTTTCAACCATGGCGCACGACGCCCGGTCATAGGATTTGGCAAGATCGGGGTCGAACTGCTCATAAAAAGCTTGCTTGCCCATGGCCATCACCGGAAGGGATTTGGAGGCGATTTGATTCGCCATGTTTAAGGTTTCCTCCAGCACCCGCGCTTTGGGAAAAACCCGGTTGACGAGCCCGAATTCACGCGCATCGTCAGCTGAAATCATTTCTCCCAGCAGCAGCATTTCCATGGCCCGCTTGCGCCCCACATTGCGCGCCAGCGCAACAGCAGGCGTTGAGCAAAATAATCCGATGTGAACGCCAGGAGTGCAGAATTTTGCATCCTCTCCCGCCATGGCCAGATCACAGGTCGCGACCAGCTGACACCCTGCGGCTGTTGCTGTTCCTTCCACCGCGGCAATGACCGGTTTGGGACAGCGAATGATCGATTGCATCAGCTTGGAGCATTGCTTGAATGCCGCGTCGAAATAGGCCTTGCCGCCGTCCGCATCACTGCGGCGGCTTTCCATTTGCTTGATGTCGTGACCTGCGCAAAAAACGGGGCCGTTGCCCGCGATTACGACGGCCCGAATGGAGGGTGAGGGCGAAATATCATCAATCTGGGACTGTAGTGATGACATCAATTCTTCCGACAGGGCGTTGCGCGCCTCGGGCCGATTGAGGGTCAGGAGCGCTACGGGGCCACGCTCTTCCCGTAAAAGAATGCCCTCGTTATTTCTCACCCCGGCGCTGTCGGTATCGAGTGTCATTGCAATTCAAGCCATTGGTTCTCGGGCACAATCAGGCGCCCACAATACTTGAAGCATGAACATAGTCCACTATCTTGCAAAGAGACATTCATGCGTTTTGTTTTTCTAAAGGTAATATAATACCGTATTGATAAATGACTGTAATTCGGTGTTTTTTTGCGAATGAAGTGTTGACCTCACTCCGGGATCGGCATAGAAAAGCGCGAACCAATTCACCAAATATTGTTTGAGGGACATCTCTGGCGGCTGCGGACACTCATTACGGCGCCAACACTGTATCAGGAACGACGCTATGAAAACCTATTCGGCAAAGCCATCTGAAGTCAAAAAGCAGTGGATTTTGATCGATGCAAGCGACCTGGTGCTTGGCCGTCTCGCCTCGCTGATTGCAATGCGTCTGCGTGGCAAGCACAAGCCAATCTTCACACCCCATATCGATTGCGGTGATCACGTAGTCGTTGTGAATGCGGATAAGGTGACGCTGACCGGCAAGAAAAAAGCCAACAAGATCTATTATCGCCATACCGGGTATCCGGGCGGGATCAAGAGCATAAAGGCAGGGCAGGTGCTTGAGGGGAAACATCCCGAGCGGGTGCTCTTGAAAGCCGTCAAGCGCATGTTGCCGCGCGGTCCCATGGGGCGCAAACAATTCAGCAATCTGCGTGTCTATACCGGGGCGGAGCATCCCCATGAGGCGCAGGAGCCCAAGGCGCTTGACGTCGCCAAACTGAACTCCAAGAACCAGAGGAGCGCGTAATCGCCATGGCTGATAAAGAGGTAAAGACCCTTGAAGATCTTGGCGAGTTGACGGACCAGACGGTCGAGGACAAGACCGTCGAGACAGCGCCCGTTTACGAGCAGAAACTTGATCCTCAGGGCCGGGCCTATGCAACCGGCAAACGTAAGGACGCGGTGGCCCGCGTCTGGGTCAAGCCGGGTGCGGGACGAATTATCGTCAACGGCAAGGACCATGTGGAATATTTCGCCCGGCCCGTGCTGCAGATGATCCTGAAGCAACCGATCAATGCGGCTGAGCGCGCAGATCAGTATGATGTTAACTGCACTGTTAAGGGTGGCGGACTTTCGGGGCAGGCCGGCGCGGTGCGCCACGGCATCTCGAAAGCGCTTACCCATTATGAGCCCGAGCTCAGGGGCGTGCTCAAAAAAGGCGGGTTCCTGACTCGCGACTCGCGCGTTGTCGAACGCAAGAAGTATGGCAAGGCAAAAGCCCGCCGAAGCTTCCAGTTTTCAAAACGCTAGAGTTTCCGGACACAGAAACGATTTTATAATCGGGCGTCTCCGGGTGAGGCGCCCGATTTTTTATGTGTAGGATAAAAAACGCGAAAGGGTCGAAATGAACGCCAAGGTGTTCATAGACGGTGAAGTCGGAACGACAGGCCTGCAGATCAAGGCACGGCTTGAAGGGCGCAACGATATTGAGCTGTTGCATCTGCCTGAGAGCGATCGCAAGAACCTGGAACGGCGGCGCGGCATGCTGAACGAAGCGGACCTGGCGATTCTGTGCTTGCCCGATGATGCCGCACGTGAAGCGGTTGCCCTTATCGATAATCCGCAGACCCGGGTGATTGATCCCTCAACCTCGCATCGAACTGCCGAGGGGTGGGTCTATGGCTTCCCCGAATATGAGGAAGGTCAACGCGATGTGATTGCAAACGCGAAAAGGGTCGCCAATCCCGGCTGTTACGCCATTGCTTCAATCGCGATTTTGCATCCACTCGTAAAGGGCGGACTCATCCAGCCTGACTGGCCAGCAACTATCAATGCAGTGTCGGGTTACTCCGGAGGCGGCAAAAGCTTGATTGCCGAATTCGAGGGTGGCGCATCAGGCAACGGTTCAGTGGCGCCGTTTTTCACTTACGGCCATTCGCTTTCGCACAAGCATGTGCCGGAAATCACCCGCTGGAGCGGTCTGACCCACGCTCCCGTTTTCGTGCCGAGTGTAGGGCAGTTTGCACAAGGCATGATCGTTCAGGTGCCACTGCCACTCTGGTCCATGTCAGGGACGGTAACCCCGGCCAATATCCACAGCGCGCTCACGGCCCATTACGAGGGGCAACGTAGTGTCAGCGTTGCTGCACTGGATACGGCAAACGTAGTTGCAAGACTTGAGCCGGAGGCCCTGAATGACACCAACGAACTCAGGCTGTATGTCTTTGCAAATGAGGATGGCTCTCAGGCTGTTGTCATGGGGCTGCTGGACAATCTGGGCAAGGGCGCATCAGGCCAGGCCGTGCAGAACCTGAACCTGATGTTGGGTTTACCCGAAGAGACGGGGCTTTAAGCCGTATCTTCGGGTTCTGATTCATCACCCGGCTTGCGGCTTGTCACATATGAGCCCGGCGCGTCCTCGATCGGGGCGAGCTTACCAGAACCGGCAATGCGGGGTGGAATTTTCTCACCTGACTGCTCACAGAGCCATTCGCTCCAGTCCGGCCACCATGAGCCTTCATGCTCCGTGGCCTTTTCCAGCCAGTCTTGCAATGTCGGAGCGGGGTGTTTCTTCGAAGACGGCTTCTTGCCGGTCCAGTGCTGGTATTTTTTCCTCGCTGGCGGATTGACCACACCGGCAATGTGACCCGAACCGGCAAGAACGAAACGGACCGGCCCGGAAAACATCCTGGCGCCCTTGTATACGGACTCCGCCGGCGCGATGTGGTCCTCGCGCGTGGCCAGTTCGTAAATCGGAATGTCGACATTCTTGATTTCAAGACGTTCGCCACCCAGAACCATTTCACCTTTTGAGAGTTTGTTCTCGTGATAAAACTCGCGCAGATAAAATGCGTGATTGGC
>CAXMMX010000067.1:0-6956 GCA_964194535.1 uncultured Alphaproteobacteria bacterium
TGCTGAACGGGAACGCTTGGGAAATATCGGTTCTATTTTTGTGTTACAGTTCTACCGGTAGCGATTCGTGCATCAATTTCATGGAAACCCAGTGTCTATAGAGGATTGGATGATGGCCCAGAAAACGGTTCGTTTCAACAAAAGCGGCCTTGAGAAGCTGCCGGAGAACAAGCCGGTTGTCTATAAGATCTTAACCAAAAGTGGCGGAAACAATTATACAGGTATCGCTAAGCGTGGTCGGGTTCAAGAAAGGTTATCTGAGCATTTACCTGGCGGTCCGGATGCCGTTCCCGGAGCAAAAGTAGTGATTGAACAGGTGGATAATTTGCCTACCGCAAAGCGGAAAGAAGCAAACACGATCAAGCGCGTCCAACCCAAATATAACACGCAGGGCAAATAGTCGCTGCAGCGAGCGTAACCTTCTCCCCACCTTCGACTTCCGATTTGCTACCAAAGCGGAAGTCAAACCGCTAAATTTGACCGTGGCTGTGTATTATTTGAGTCCACGTCCCGGGTTCCAATGCATGTCGCAGCCCAAGTCATTGGGCGTGGCGTTTGCTTGCACCATATGGAACACTCCACCCGTGATTTGTTGATTTGCGTCCTGGGTGGCCTGTTTGGAACGTATAATCCGTAAACTGTTGGCCTTTGCGTTGATCGTTGTGGTGCTTGTCACTGCAAATGCAACTCTTGTCCGCGCCATAGCTGCAGCCTCTCCAAACGATACAGCGCGCTTTCTCGCCGGATTAACGCCCACTGCAAATTCACCCCTGGCCGCCTCGGCGGGCACGCCCGGCTGGCAGTTCCATGCCGCAAAAATGGGAGGGGCATGGACAGCATTCGAAAGACGTCAAGTGACGAGAATACGCGTCTGGGCGGCGGCTAGGCTCCGCGCGCCCCGTTCCAGCATGTTTTACATGTTTGGCGGACCGGATTTCATTCACGCGGACGCATTTTTCCCGCACGCAACGACCTATGTGCTGAGCGGTCTTGAGCCTGTCGGACCGCGGCCGCGGGTATCGGAACTGCCGGGTCCGGTGCTGGCAGGGTCCATGGCCAGTCTTCACCAGTCGCTCAGTCATTTTCTCGAATTCGGCTATTTCATCACCAGCCAGATGGGAACCCAGTTCAAGGTTGGGAAATTTAACGGTACGCTGCCGGTCCTTTATGTGTTTCTCGCTCGCTCCGGCAAGACCATCAGTCAGGTGGAGTTCGTCACCCTTGATGGCAACGGCGCAGTGGTGCCAGTGCGCGGCAAACGCAGGCCGACGGGCGTTAGGATTTCTTTCGCGGGCCGCGATGGCAGGCCACGTACACTCTACTATTTCAGCACCAATCTGGAGAATGCTGGTGTGGCGAAAAGCAGGTTCCTGAAGTTTTGCGCTCGGCTGGGTGTGGGTGATTCTCTGGTCAAGAGCGCTTCCTATCTCTTGCATCTCGGAAATTTCTCAAAAGTGCGGGAGTTTCTTCTCAGCCACAGTGCTGTCATCGTCCAGGATGACTCCGGGATACCGCTCAAATATTTAAGCGCTAAAAAATGGCGCCTGAGTCTGTTCGGACGGTATGTGGGACCAATCCCCGTGTTCAAACGCCACTACCAGCCGGACCTGGATCGGCTGTTCCGCTCGGGCCGCGCACTGCCGGTGAATTTTGGGATCGGCTACCGCTGGTACTACCAGCATACCAATATTCTGGTTGCCGAACGGCTGGCGGCTGCTGGGCGAGGCGTACAGTAGCGGGGCCGGACCGGTCCCTCGTACATCGCTAGTTTCGCCGCACGTAAACCAGTGTAAGCACACCGTGCGCGATCAGGAACAAAGACGCCGCCCATAGATAAGGTTCAACGTCATCTGCGCGCGCGACATGCCCGCCATGGAGAATTCCCAGAACGATCAGCAGTGCGCCGCCGAGAGCGAGCGCTTTTTTCATAAATTCCACTCTGTTGCCTGTTGTGCTCCCTCAATAGCCACGTTTCAAATCCACGACATTTTCTAACCGATCACCCTTCTCGTAGCGCGCGATCTGATCCGCAACATAGCGGCACACGGCCATGTCATCGGAGATGGAGGCATTGTGCGGCGTGATGATGACGCGCGGGTGCGCCCATAGCGGACTTTTTGAGGACAATGGTTCTTCCTCGAACACATCGAGCGAGGCGGCCCAAAGCGCGCCTGTCTCCAGTGCGCCCAGAATATCGGCTTCCACCTGCACACGCCCGCGCCCCGCATTGATGAGCACCGGCCCTGGCAGGGGACCATCCTTGGCCAGCCCGGAAATCAACTTGGCGTTGAGCATGCCTTGCGTGCCGGGTGTATGGGGCAGTAGGCACACAAGAATGTCGGTGCGCGCCAGAAAGGGTTTGAGACCATCTGTACCGGCAAAACATTCAACGCCGCCGATCTGCTTTTGCGAGCGGCTCCAGCCTGCGACCTGGTAGCCAAACATGTGGAGCTTCTCCACCGCGTCGAGGCCCAGAACGCCGAGCCCCATGACGCCGGCGCGGATCTCACTTGCGCCCGGCTGAGGCCAGATTTCTTCCCACTTGGCCCGGGCTTGCAACTTGGCATAGTCCTGCATCCGCCGGTGATGGGTCAGCACATGCAGGCAGACATATTCGCTCATGCGCATGGTGAGGTTGGGGTCGACGAAACGCACCAGCGGTACATCGGGTAAACGCCCTTGCCCCAGCACATGATCGACGCCCGCGCCTATGGAGAAAATCACTTCCAGCTTGGGCAGGCTGGTGAGCACCCCTTCAGGCGGCTTCCACACCAGCGCGTAGCGAATCTCTGAAACCTCCCCCGCCTCCGGCCAGATGCGGACATCCAGCCCATTACACAAATCGCGCAGGCCTTCAGCGAAACGCTCAGGCTTCATGGGGCCACTGGCGATGAGGAGGCTCATAAGCTCACCTGGAAACGGCGTCCTGATGGGCGGTTTCGAGATCGAAAGCCGCCGCCATCAGCGCCTTAGTATAGGCGGTTTTGGGCGAGGAAAAAATTTGCCGCGAGGTGCCCTGTTCCACGACCTTGCCATTGCGCATGACAATCACCGAGTTGGCGAGCGCGCGCACCACTTTGAGATCGTGGCTGATGAACAGGTAAGCCAGCTCGTGCCTGTCCTGAAGTTCGCGCAGCAAATCCACGATCTGCGCCTGCACCGACATGTCCAGCGCGGAGGTGGGTTCATCCAGCATGACGAATTTGGGTTGCAGCACCATGGCGCGGGCGATGGCGATGCGCTGGCGTTGGCCGCCGGAGAATTCATGGGGATAGCGGTCCTGATGGGTCGGGTCGAGGTCCACTTCGCTCAAGGCTCGCGCCACGCGCGCCCGGCGCTCGGTGAAGGTCATTTCCGGGCTCTGGATCAGCAGGCCTTCCTCGATGATTTGTCCTACCGACATGCGCGGTGAGAGCGAGCCGAACGGGTCCTGGAACACCGCCTGCATCTCGCGGCGCAGCGGGCGCATGGCTTTGAAATCAAACCCGTCGATAGGCTTGCCCAGATAGACGATCGGCCCCTCGCTTGTAATCAGCCGCAGCAGAGCGAGGCCCAGCGTAGTCTTGCCGGACCCGGACTCGCCAACGACGCCGAGGGTTTGCCCGGCGCGTAATTTGAGCGATATGCCGTCCACCGCCTTGATGTGGGCAACGGTGCGCTTCAGCAGGCCGCGCTTGACCGGGAACCAGACCTTGAGTTTGTCGGTTTCAACGACAACCGGGGCTCTTTCATCAGCCCTGGGCGGGTCGCCCTTGGGCTCGGCTGCCAGCAGATGTTTCGTGTAGGGGTGTTTGGGCGATTTGAAAATCTGCTCGGTTTCACCCTGCTCGACAATCTCGCCATTGTTCATGACGGAGATGCGGTTCGCCATCTTGCGCACGATGGCGAGGTCGTGGGTGATGAGCAGCATCGCCATGTTGAACTCTTTTTGCAGATCGAACAGCAGCTCAAGAATTTGCGCCTGGATGGTGACGTCGAGCGCCGTTGTGGGTTCATCGGCAATCAGCAAATCTGGCTCGTTGGCGAGCGCCATGGCGATCATGACGCGCTGGCGCTGGCCGCCGGAAAGCTGATGCGGATAGGAGGACAGGCGCTCCTCCGGGTCCTCGATGCCCACCTTGTCGAGCAGTTCCAGAACCCGCTTGCGCGCGGCCGTGTCGGACAGCCCGCGATGCAGTTTGAGGATTTCGCCAATCTGCTTCTCGATGCTGTGCAGCGGGTTGAGCGAGGACATCGGTTCCTGGAAGATCATCGAAATCTGGTTGCCGCGAATGCCGCGCAATTGCTGCTCGTCCATGTGCAGCAGGTCTTCGCCGCCATAGATGACTTTTCCTGATGGATGAGAGGCTGCAGGGTAGGGCAGCAGCCGCATCACCGAGAGCGCGGACACGGTCTTGCCGGACCCTGACTCGCCCACCAGCGCCACCGTCTCGCCCGGCATGATGTCGAAGGAAGCATTTTTCACCGCATGGGTTATCACCCCGTCAGAGGTAAAATCGACCGACAGGTTTTTCACGCTCAATAGCGCATCCTTCAATAGCGCATTCCTGGGCTTCTTTGCGCTCCGGGAAGGCTTGTGGAGCACAGGACCAGACTTGTCTGCTGTACGCTCTAGGACCGCCACCGGGAGGGGCTCGGATGTGTTCAGGGCGACAAAAATTTTGCGCGGGTCGAGAGAGTCGCGCACCGCCTCGCCAACAAATATGAGCAGGCTCAGCATGACGGCGATAACCATAAAGGCGGTGATGCCGAGCCAGGGCGCTTGCAGGTTGGACTTGCCTTGCGCCAGCATTTCGCCCAGCGAGGGGGAGCCCGGCGGCAGGCCGAAGCCGAGGAAATCGAGCGACGTCAGCGTCGAGATCGAGCCGTTGAGGATGAACGGCATGAAGGTGAGCGTCGCGACCATGGCGTTGGGGAGCAGATGCTTGAACATGATCTTGGCGTTTGACAGGCCAAGCGCGCGCGCGGCGCGGATATATTCAAGGTTACGCCCGCGCAGGAATTCCGCGCGCACCACGCCAACCAGCGCCACCCATGAAAACAGCAGCAGGATACCGAGCAGTATCCAGAAATTGGGCTCGATGATCGCGGCGATGATGATCAGCAGATAGAGCGAGGGGATCGAGGTCCATATTTCAATAAAGCGCTGGAAGATGAGATCAACCCAGCCGCCGAAATATCCCTGCACCGCGCCCGCCGACACGCCGATGACAGAGGAAATGATGGTGAGCGTCAGCCCGAACAGGACCGAGAGGCGGAAACCGTAGATTGCCCGCGCCACCACGTCGCGGCCCTGGTCATCCGTCCCGAGCCAGTTTTCGCCAGAAGGGGGCGCCGGTGCGGGCACCGGCAGGTTCAGATTGATGGTGTTGTAGGAATAGTGGATTGGCGGCCAGAAAACCGAGCCGCCTTTCCCCTTGATGAGATCCATTACAAAGGGGTCGCGATAGTCGGCCTCGGTTTCAAACTCCCCGCCGAATGTGGTTTCGGGGTAGGGCGTCAGAACCGGGGAATAAATTTCGCCGTCATAGAGAACCAGATAGGGCTTGTCGTTGGCGATGAACTCGGCGAACAGGGAAACAAAAAACAGGGTGAGGAAAATCCACAGGCTCCAGTAGCCGCGCTTGTTGGATTTGAAATTGCGCCAGCGCCGTGCATTGATCGGCGAGAGCCTGAAAAATTTCTTACCCGGCGCTTTGTCGGAACCGGTTGGTGGAACGGAGATTGCCCCCCGCGCCGCGATCTTGTCCCTAACCTTGGTGTCCACCTCAGACCTCCCGGGTCTCGAAATCGATGCGCGGATCAACCCATGTATAGGTGAGGTCCGAGATGAGGGAGATCACAAGACCCACAAGCGAGAAGATGAACAGGTTGGCGAACACCACCGGATAGTCGCGGTTGACGATGGACTCGAATGACAGCAGCCCGAGCCCGTCGAGCGAGAAGATCGTCTCGATCAGCAGGGAGCCTGCAAAGAAGGCGCCGATGAAGGCGCCGGGGAAGCCGGCGATGATGATCAGCATGGCATTGCGGAACACATGGCCATAGAGCACCTGGCGCTCGGTCAGGCCCTTGGCGCGCGCCGTCACCACATATTGCTTCTTGATCTCGTCGAGGAAGGAATTCTTGGTGAGGAAGGTGCTGGTGGCGAACGCACTCAGCGCCATGGCGATGAGGGGCAAGGTGAGGTGCCAGAAATAATCGAGGATCTGGGAGTGCCAGGGAAGCTGGTCGAAATTCTCCGAGGTGAGTCCTCGCAAGGGGAACAAGTCCCAGAAACTGCCGCCGGCGAACAGAACGATGAGCAGGATGGCAAACAGAAACCCCGGTATGGCATAGCATACGACGATGACACTGCTGGTCCAGATATCGAAGCGTTGCCCGTCTGATACCGCCTTTCGGATCCCTAACGGTATTGAAATGCCGTAGGACAGCAGCGTCATCCATAGGCCGAGCGATATGGAGACGGGCATCTTCTCGATTATGAGATCGATGACGCTGACATCGCGGAAATAACTCTCGCCGAAATCGAAGCGGATATAGTTCCACAGCATCAGGGCGAACCGTTCATGGGTCGGCTTGTCAAAGCCGAACTGTTTCTCCAGGGACTTGATGAATTCAGGGTCGAGGCCCTGCGCGCCGCGATATTTCGAAGACGTGGCGGTATCGCCCGTGCCGGTGTTGGTTTGCGACTGGGCGGAGGTGCCGAAGTCGCCGCCGCCGGTGCCGCCGATGCGCGCGGTCGCCGCGACGTCGGTTCCGGTCAGCTGCGCGATGACGCGCTCCACCGGTCCGCCCGGGGCGAACTGAACGACGGTAAAGCTCACGATCATGATGCCCAGCATGGTGGGCAGGATCAGAAGCAGCCTTCTCAGGATATAAGCTGTCATGGGCACCCAAATATATTAGCTAGCGAGTCGATTCCAGTTTGGCAGCTTTCGCCTCATCGTACCACC
>CAXMMX010000068.1:0-4964 GCA_964194535.1 uncultured Alphaproteobacteria bacterium
CCTCTGATCGGCCGAGAAGATGGCGACGGCAGTTGCGATACGGTCGAGCGTGCGGGTGTGCTCCTCAATGTGGCGGCTGAGAGCACTTTGCGCCGTTTCAAGCGCGGCCACGTCGATGGCAATGCCGGCGCTGGCCGGACCAACTGGCAGCGCGATAACATCGAACGCCTTGCGCTCTTGCGCCACGATGGCGTGGATGCGCCTTGTGTGGCTCTCGCCCTGGCCAAGTGCCTGGTTCGCGGCGGAACGCTGGCGCGTGTTCAGAAACTCGATTTGCTGCTCGCATACCTCATCAGAACCAGCCGCATCGACGGCGCGCGCATAAGCCCGGTTCACCCAGTCGAGACGGCCTTGCGCATCACGGAACCAGACGGGCATGGGAATGGCGTCATAAAGCGAGCGGGTGATATCGATATCGCGGCTGAGCTGCTTGCGCTCATTGCCAAGTGCCGCCATTTCCTTGCGGTCGCCCGTTATATCGCGGATTTTCAGAATGGCGCCACTGGCCGAGGTGCGCCCGATCGCCTCAAGCTGTGCGCCCGATGTGGTTTCGACAAGCAGCGCGAAATCTTCCCCCGCCTCGACCATTGAGGATATGCGCTGTTCCAGCTCGCATGCGGAGTTATGCTCCAGCCAGGACGCGGTGCGCACGATCTCCTCGACCCTGGCCGGAACGCCAAGCGCCTCATCAAGCGTAGCCGCGGCAATTTCAGGTGAGCCGCCCAGATCCCACCGCACCAGCACCTGCGGCTCCGCGGCAATGAGTGAGCGAATCGACGCGCGCTCGGTGTCGAGTTGCTCGGCGCTTTCGCGCGCCAGCCTTGCCGCCTGCCGTGCGCGCATGGCGGCACGCAGGAAAATTCCTCCGGCGAACACGGCAAACACCATGCTTCCGGCAAAAATTCCAACAAGAAGGTAAGTCCGGGCATCGAACCCGAATTCGGTAATAAGCTGATGCTGATTTGCCGCCACCGCTTCAGGAAAAACCGTCACGGCGAGCAGAAAAATCAGACCTCTAGCCTTCAGCGTATCCTTCAGCCAAACGCCGGTAAGCATTCCCTCGCTCCAAGCCAAACCCCGTTTGGTCTGCACGCGCCATACGCCACGCAGCAAACACCTAGAGTCAGAACTCATTAGGCGTGCATGGACCGGTTTCATCGGGCGAATCAGTTGCAGATTACCCATATCGCCCGGTTATGCCCACACCCGTTGGCATCTGCCTATCAAAATGATGGGTTTGTGCGCTCAAGAACAGCTTTTCACAAAAATATAGCGGAGGCCAGATACAACCTTAGCGTGTCCTTAAAGACAAAATTTGCCAGCTACCGGCGAGTTGATTTGGTAATTTTTTTCAACTTATACGGTTTTCATTTTGGTTAACATTGATCAATCAGTGTTGGCTCTTGGGAGGCGTGCCATTTTCTCTTGAATTTCAAAGGTACGCCATGAAAAATTCGAACAAAACTAACCCCTCCCATCCACTATTGACCGCCTGAAAGGATCGGGTGGAAACAGCCTGTCGTGGCGGCTGATACTCCCTGTCCCCATCGCCATCATTATGTGTGTCGTGGCCATCACCCTGATTGTGCCCAAGATGATGGCTGGAAATGCAAGAGAGCAGGCAGCCCGGCAGGTTCAGCAGGTTGCCGATCAGTTCAAGACCATACGCGCCTACTACACCAGGAACGTCATCAAGAAGGTCGTGAAATCGAAATCCCTCAAACCCTCATTCAATCACAAAAACGAAGCGAACGGCGTGCCCCTGCCCGCCACGTTCATTCATGATGTCTCCAAGCTGCTGGAGAAGAAAGACATGAAAGTCAATCTCTATAGCGGCTTTCCCTTTCCCATCCGCAAGGACCGCAAACTGGACGATTTTCAGGCCGAGGCCTGGGCATTTCTGACCGCGAACCCGGACGAGGTCTTTACCAGACAGGAAACGGTAAATGGCAAGGAAGTCGTCCGCGTGCGGTCCCCGACAAAATGGTGGCGAAGGGCTGCGTGTCCTGCCACAACTCACATGCCGCCTCGCCAAAGACCGACTGGAAGCTTGGCGATGTGCGTGGCGTGCTTGAGGTTTCTACAGTCATCACGCCACAACTCGCCGCGGGAGCCGCCATTGCCAATAAGATGGTGATCGCTGCCATGGTCATTGGCGTTATCCTGACCCTTGTGACAATCCTTGGCGTCAAATCGGTCACCGGACCGCTGCTCAACACCGTCAGTGTGATGAAGCGCATGGCCGAGGGTGAAAATGATGTCGGGGTTCAGGGCCTTGAGCGCAAGGATGAGATCGGCCAGATGGCTGGCG
Source organism: uncultured Alphaproteobacteria bacterium (assembly GCA_964194535.1). Taxonomy (GTDB): domain Bacteria; phylum Pseudomonadota; class Alphaproteobacteria; order Rhizobiales; family Methyloligellaceae; genus UBA2767. The sequence goes on from CAXMMX010000068.1 coordinate 2,312, forward strand.
CCCTGCAAGTCTTCAAGGACAATGCACAAGAGCGCGCCAGACTGATGTCGCAAAGCGATAAGGAGCAGGAGGAGCGCGCCGCCCGGCAAACCTGGGTAGACGAACTCATCTTTTCATTCCGCGAGGTGGTCCAGTCAGTCCTCCAGACCGTTTTGGTCAACACCACCCAGATGGAAATCACCGCCAAGTCGCTGTCATCGATTGCGACGCAGACGACCTCCCAGGCCAGCAGCGCCTCAGCCGCCTCGGAGGAAGCCTCGCAGAATGTTCAGGCCGTGGCTGCAGCGTCGGAAGAGCTGAGCGCTTAGATCAGCGAGATTTCGCGCCAGATCATGCAGACCAAGGATGTGGTGGACAAAGCCAGCGAGGCGACAACGGAAACCGACTCCAGAATCGCAAGTCTTGCGGACGCCGCCCAAAGAATCGGCGAGGTTATCTCGCTTATTCAGGATATCGCGGAGCAGACCAACCTGCTTGCCCTCAACGCCACCATCGAGGCTGCGCGCGCTGGCGAAGCCGGTAAAGGGTTTGCCGTCGTGGCGTCAGAGGTCAAGGAATTGGCGACCCAGACCGCAAAAGCCACCGAGGCGATCTCCGTACAGATCACCAACATCCAGAGTGAAACGGAAGGTTCCGTGGAGGCCATTCGCAGCATCGCGGAAACCATGACCGAGGTATCCTCGGCGACCGAGGCTATTGCGGCCGCGGTCGAAGAGCAGGGCGCTTCCACTTCGGAAATTGCCCACAATGTGCAGCAGGCTGCAGCCGGTTCCAACGAAGTGTCTCAAAATATCACCGGCGTGAGCCAGGCGGCGGATGAGAGCCAGAAGTCTGCCGATCAGGTGCTCGCGGCCTCACAGGATGTGTCGAGAAATGCCGAGAAGCTGCAGAATGTCGTCGATGAATTCCTCAACGACGTCGCATCGGCGTAACATGGAAAGCCGCCATCATCGGATGGTTCGACAGACCCGGCCAGACTAGTAGCGGTAATGCTCCGGCTTGTAAGGACCATCGACACTGACGCTGATATAATCAGCCTGATCGGGGCGAAGCTTCGTCAGGGTTATGCCGAGCTTGTCGAGATGCAGCCGCGCGACCTTTTCATCCAGATGCTTGGGCAGCACATAGACTTCATTCTTGTAATCATTGCCCTTGGTCCACAGTTCAATCTGCGCCAGAACCTGATTGGTGAATGATGCACTCATGACGAAGCTGGGATGTCCCGTGGCGTTGCCGAGATTGAGCAGCCGCCCTTCCGAGAGAAGGATGAGCCGCTTGCCGTCGGGGAACTCGATCATGTCCACCTGCGGCTTGATATTGGTCCATTTGAGATTCTTGAGTTGCGCCACCTGAATTTCATTGTCGAAATGGCCGATATTGCCGACAATCGCCATATCCTTCATGGCCCGCATGTCTTCCAGACGAATGACATCCTTGTTGCCGGTCGTGGTGATGAAAATATCTGCCGTGGGGGCGACCTGCTCCAGCGTGACGACTTCAAACCCGTCCATGGACGCTTGCAGTGCGCAGATAGGATCGACTTCGGTAACCTTCACCCGGGTGCCCGCGCCCCTGAGTGAAAGGGCTGAGCCCTTGCCCACATCGCCATAGCCGCACACAACCGCGACCTTGCCGGCCATCATCGTGTCGGTGGCGCGGCGGATGCCGTCGACGAGTGATTCCCTGCAGCCATATTTATTGTCGAACTTCGACTTGGTAACGCTGTCATTGACGTTGAACGCCGAGAAGGGCAGAAGGCCCTTTTCCACGAGCTGATAGAGCCGGTGAACGCCTGTCGTGGTTTCCTCGCTCACGCCCTGAATCTTGTCGCGCTGGGCGGTGAACCAGCCCGTGTCGGAGGCCATGCGCTTCTTAATCTGGGCGAAAAAACATTCATCTTCTTCGGACTTGGGGTTTTCGATGAGATCGGTTTCACCGGCCTCAACGCGCGCGCCGATGATAATATACATGGTCGCGTCGCCGCCATCGTCGAGGATCATGTTGGCGCCGTCCTCGAACAGGAAAATCTTGTCGGCATAATCCCAGTATTCTTCCAGTGTTTCGCCTTTTACCGCGAACACGGGCACGCCGGTCGAGGCAATGGCCGCGGCAGCATGGTCCTGGGTCGAGAAAATATTGCACGACGCCCAGCGCACATCCGCCCCCAGTGCAGTCAGCGTTTCAATCAGCACAGCCGTCTGGATGGTCATGTGCAAGGAGCCGGCAATCCGCGCGCCCTTCAACGGCTTCTTGCTTCCATACTCCTCGCGGATGGACATCAAGCCCGGCATTTCCGTTTCCGCGATATTGATTTCCTTGCGGCCAAAATCCGCAAGCGAAATGTCACTGACCTTATAGTCCATGGCGTGTGCCCTCTGGTTTTGTGACCGCCGGGTGTTCAGTTTCGGCAAGCGCACTTTTGTGAGCGCCTCTCTTAGCCCAGCACCCCGCCTGATGCAAGAAGGATATAAAGAAATCGTTATGTCTTGACCCAGGCAATGCTGTTAACACTATTAAGCCCTTAATAATTAATGTAATTCTCCACTCCCGGTAACTTATTCGCAATACAAGTATGGTCATATTTATGCGCACGCTGGTCTGTGATCCCAAGCGTAGGGGTGTTTGACGCGTCACAACTCGTTGAATTTAGCAA
>CAXMMX010000069.1:0-49598 GCA_964194535.1 uncultured Alphaproteobacteria bacterium
CTGATCCTCGCCATGGACGCGGCGAACCACGCAACGCTGCTGGCGCTTGCGCCGCAACAATACGCTGAAAAAATCCGGTTCTTTCTTAACGATACGCCTGACAGCCGCCAGCGCGAGGTTCCCGATCCCTACTATGGCGGCGAGGATGGGTTTGAAGATTTGCTCGATCTCGTCGAGGAAGGGTCGCGTGCGCTACTCGCCCGGCTCACCTAGACGATACGCACGTTCCACCACATAGGGGCCGCCGCCGCGCGACTCGCGCGCTGAATAGAGATTGAAGCGCGCGACGGCAAAGCCGGGCGAGAGAAATGCGCCATTATGCTCAAGATATTTTGCGACATCTGACGCCCTTCCACCCCGCATCCGCGCTATAGTTACATGGGGGTGGAAGTTGCGTCCTTCAGGCTCAAGGCCCGCTGCGAGCGCTGCCTGCTCATGAGCATTGGACAGCGCCATAAGCGGCGCACTCAGGCCAACCCCGGCCCAGACGGCGCGCGGGCGTCCGCGCCCGAAGCTGCCAACGCCATCGAGGATAAGCGTGAAAGGTGCGGCTGAAATCTGCGCCAGTGCGTCTGAAAAGCGCTCTGCCGTGGCCCCGTCGACATCGCCGATAAAGCGCAGCGTAATATGATAATTATCCGGATTGACCCAGCGCGCGCCTTCAAGGCCGCCCTTGAGCATGGCGAACCGGTCTGAAATTTCGCGCGGGATTTCAAGTCCTGAGAAAAGTCTCGGCATTGCTGTTGGCAGGTCTTTCTACTGGGTCCTACTGGATCTTTGTCCGGCGCGCGGAAATACGCAGCAAAAGCTTTTCCACGAGGGGAAGCATCTGCTCGACAATTTTCTTCACGCCCTTCGGGTTCGGGTGAAGCCCGTCGGGAAGGTTGAGATCGCGCTTGCCAACCACATCGAACAAAAAGAAGGGGTAGAACAGTATGGCGTGCTTTTTTGCCAGCTCCGGATAAATCGGGTCGAAGCTTTGAGAATATTCAACCCCCAGATTGCGCGGCGCAAGCATGCCGGCAAGCAGAGGTTCAGCTCCTTTGGCTTTTATCCGCTTTAACAATTCATCGAGGTTGGCGCGGGCATTGCCCGGATTCAGGCCGCGCATGGCATCATTGGCACCAAGCTCCAGGATCGCGCCATGTGCGCCTTTGGGGAACGACCATTCAAAGCGTTTGAGGCCCGCGGCCGTGGTATCCCCTGAAACGCTGGCATTGACCACCTGGACATTGTGCCCGCGCGCCTTCAGGGCTTTTTCAAGCTCGGCCGGGAAAGTCTGGGTTTCCCTGAGTCCGAAGCCCGCTGACAGGCTGTCACCATAGGTCACCAGCACAATTTTCTCACCCGCGCGGGCAGAAAACACGATACAGGAGAGAAGGATTACGAGCGCCAGTCCGTACAAGACCATGCGCGGGCGAAGCGCCCGGACGTCTAACGCACTGGCGCAGATTCCGGCGTGCCTTATCCGGGCCAAATTCATGGCGTGAGTGTCTGAAATCTTTTTCACGGTTTCTTTTGTACCCCGGCAGTATGGCGATTTGCTATGACACCTCGATATGTGGAGCGGCAGACTTTGACGCAAGATGCTAAATACCCGGCCATCCGGCTGGAAGACGTTCATGTGACCCTACCGAGCCGAGCGGGCGAGGTTGAAATTCTGCGCGGCGTAAATCTGCACGTCAAGCAGGGCGAGGCGGTGGCGGTCGTCGGGCCAAGCGGGTCGGGCAAGACCACGCTGATGATGGTGACCGCCGGGCTGGAACGCGCCACCAGCGGCCAGGTTAAAATCGCGGGTCAGGATTTGACGGGCAAAAGCGAGGATGAGCTGGCCCGGCTGCGCGCCGGCAATATTGGAATTGTTTTCCAGTCGTTCCACCTGGTGCCGACCATGACGGCGCTGGAAAATGTTGCCCTGCCGCTTGAATTTCTCAATGCGCCGGGCGCCCTTGACGCCTCGCGCCAGGCTTTGAACGACGTAAATCTCTCTCATCGCACGGACCATTTCCCGGCACAGCTGTCGGGCGGCGAGCAGCAGCGCGTGGCGCTGGCGCGGGCTCTGAGCGCGGGGCCGAAGATTATTCTTGCAGACGAGCCCACCGGCAATCTCGATAGCAAGACCGGTGCAGCGGTCATGGATTTGCTGTTCGATTTGCGCGCACGCTACGGCGCCACCCTGATGCTCATCACCCATGATGAGAAACTCGCCCGGCGCTGCGGGCGGGTGCTGCGCATGCTCGACGGCAGTTTTGGCAAATCAGCGCGCAAGCGTGCGGGCGCCCCCCTATGAGTACCCAAACCCTTTCCCCACGGCCTTCCCCGCACCCTGGCGCCAGCCGTGCTTTCACCCTGCCGCTGGTTTTTCGGCTTGCGCTGCGAGATTTGCGGCTGGGGTGGAGCGGTTTCTCCATCTTCGTTGCCTGCATTGCCTTGGGTGTTGCAGCTATCGCCGGCATCGGATCACTGGCCGGAGCACTGGAGACAGGGCTTGCCCGGCAGGGCCGGGTGATTCTGGGCGGAGATATCGCGCTTGGGTTGGTGCATCGCCAGGCGAACGCGAAGCAGCGTGACTATATGCGCAAGCTCGGAGCTGTCTCGGAAGTCGCGACCATGCGGGCGATGGCGCGTGACGAGGAGGGCAAACGCTCGGCGCTGGTGCGCCTCAAGGCGGTGGATGCACGCTACCCGCTCTATGGAGAGGTTGCGCTGAGCGTGGATGGCGCGCCGCAACCCATGTCATCACTCAAGGCTTCGGGCGTGGTTGCCGTCGAACCCTTGCTGCTGGAACGGCTGGAGATGAAGGTCGGCGACACGCTGCACGTTGGCAATGCGGGCCTGAAAATCATCGCCGAACTCACCCGGGAACCGGACCAGCTGGCCGGACGGCCGGCCTTCGGACCGCGCATGCTGATGTCGCTGGACAATCTGGAGGCCACCGGCCTGTTTCAGCCGGGCAGCCTCATCCGCTGGCGCTACCGCATCGCGCTCGACGGCAAGGCCGGCTCTGACGCGGAGGGACTTGCCGGGGTCGCCAAACAAATCGAGGACCGCTTCCCGGATGCGGGTTTCACCATCCACGACCGCCGCAATCCCTCGCCCGGCGTCACCCGGGTCGCACGCCACCTGTCGCAATTCCTCACCCTCGTGGGCATAACGACACTGATGATCGGCGGCATTGGCGTGGCCAACGCCATCGCCTCTTATCTGGCGCGCAAACGGCCCGTGATCGCCGCCTTCAAATGCCTCGGCGCTAGCGGCGGCGTCATCTTCTCAATCTATCTCACAGAAGTGCTTATCCTGGCCGGGATGGGGACCATTATCGGTCTCGCGTTAGGGGCATTGCTTCCTCTGGGGGTCGCAAGCGCCGGTGCGGGGGCATTGCCCATACGCCTTGCCCTTGAGCCACAACCCTTCGCTCTGGCGCTGGCAAGCGCCTATGGCCTTCTCACCGCCCTCATGTTCGTGTTCTGGCCCCTCGGCCAGGCGCGCGATTTATCGGCCGCCCTGCTGCTGAGGCAACAAGTGTCTGACGAGGCATCCCGGCCCCGTAAAAGATACATTTTGCTTAGCATAGCGTGCGGCCTCATCCTTGCGGGAATTGCAATTGCATCGGCACAGGCGCGCCTTCTGGCCGTACTCGCCTGCGCTGGGCTAGTGGCCGTCTTCTGCCTGTTTCTTGGCCTGGGGTGGCTCATCGAACGTATGGCACAGCGTCTGCCGCGCCCGCGCAATGTTTCACTTGCCCTGGCGCGTGCGAGCCTTGCCGGGCCTGGAGGGCTGGCGCGGCCCGTTTCCCTGTCGCTCGGCGCAAGCCTGTCTCTGCTGTCGGCGGTCGCATTGGTGAATTCATCCTTGCAGAAGGAATTTGAAACCACCATCCCCTCGCAGGCGCCGAGTTACTTCATGCTCGATGTCGGCAAGGAGCAGATGGGCAAACTGGAGCAACTGGTCCGTAAACATGAACCCGACACGCTTATTGGCAACGCACCCATGCTGCGCGGGCGCATTGTGCGCCTTAACGATAAACGCCCCAGCGAAATCAAACCGGCGCCCGGAACGGGGTGGGTGCTGCATGGCGACCGGGGCCTGAGCTATTCGCATGAGCTGCCTGAGGGTTCGGAACTGGTGAAAGGCGAATGGTGGCCGCGAGACTATGACGGAGAGCCTCTGGTCTCATTCGAAGGTGAGATCGCGCAAGGGCTCGGCCTCAAATTGGGCGACACCATCACGGTCAATGTGCTTGGGCGCAATGTGAGCGCCAGGATCGTCAACTTCCGCAAGGTCGACTGGGATTCCCTGGCCATCAATTTCGTCATGGTGTTCACACCCAACACGCTTGCTGGCGCGCCGCACAACATCCTTGCCACCCTGACGCTTCCCGAACAAACCCGCGTGGCGCGGGAAGGGGCGATGATCCAGGAGATTTCTGAAAACTTCCCCAATGTCACTGCCGTGCGTGTCCGCGACGCCATCAACACATTCCGTGACATTGCCGAGAAGGTGATGGCGGCGATTCAGGCCGCAGGCGGGGTGACGCTGATCGCCGGGGCGGTTGTGCTTGCAGGAGCACTCACCACGGCCCATCGGCGCAGGATACGTGAAGCGGTCATCTTCAAGACCCTGGGGGCGTCGCGGGCGAGGATCGTAAGCGCCCATCTGATTGAGTATGGCGCACTGGCGCTGGTGACCGGCATATTCGCCGCGGCGCTGGGTACACTGGGGGCATTTCTGGTGGTGAAATTTGCCATGGAAGCAAGTTTTACATTCTCTTCCCGCGCCATCCTCACAGCCATCGCACTGGCGGTTGGGCTGGTGCTGGTTTTTGGAGCGCTCGCCACCTGGCGGGTTCTGGGGGCAAGGGCGGCAGCCCATTTGCGCGATCGCTAAGGCATAATATCCATTGACATGGATAGGCACAATTTGTGTTTGTCGAAACAGGAAACTATCGAATTCGGAGTGGCATTCATGCCCGGGATCAAACACGCAAAATTTATGCCGAACCTGATTTTCGACATCGGCATGCACAAGGGTGAGGATAGTCAATATTATCTCAAGAAGGGCTTCGACGTGGCGGCTTTCGAGGCCCATCCCGGTCTGATCTCGGAAACCAAAAAATCATTTGCCAAATTCATACACGACAAGCGTTTACGCATCATCGAGGGCGCCATTGTCCCGGACCCGGGCGTTGAATTTATCGTCTTCTACCAATATGCGGATCGAACGAAATGGGGAACGATCGAGTCCGGTGTGGTTCAGTCAAGCGCCAAGCGCGCCAAGGGCGTTTCGGAGATCAAGGTGCCTACGATCGATTTTGCGTCCATACTCCAGCAGACCGGCATGCCCTACTATATGAAGATCGATATCGAGGGGGCCGACATACACTGTCTTGAGGTTCTGAAGTCGTTCGACACTAAACCGGCATATCTGTCGATCGAGGCGATCGAGCAGGATATCGGCATTCAAACAAAACAGATCGAGCTGTTGTGCGAGCTTGGCTACGACCGGTTCAAGGCGGTTCAGCAGGCAAGGATGCACCGCAGGGTCTTGCCGGCCCTCTCGTCGGAGGGGCAAAATGTGGAGCATGAATTCACCAAGGGGTCTTCAGGACCCTTCGGGAGCGATCTTGGCGGGGTGTGGCGGAGCGCCGATGAAATCCTCGTCGATTATGAACGGATATTCCGGCGTAACCAGCGGGTAACACAATCAATTTTCTGGAAAACCGCCCTGATTCGCAAACCCGTGAGGCGCGCCATCGAGTTCTTTGCCCGCTACACAATTCCGGGCTGGTACGATACTCATGCGCGCCATGGTAGCCATCAACCTCGCATTTGCTAGACTCTTAATGATGTGATCGGGCACGGCTTGCGTAATTGCCCCGGAATCACCATATTAACTGCCAAAACCAGGTGTTATGCCTGAAGCAGATTTTCAAACAGTCAAAAGGACACATCACAATGGCGGAATTTGACAGACAGGGATATGCACGCCCAGCGACCGGCGCGCGCGCGGATGCGCATGCCATCGACCAGGGACTGCGTGCCTATATGCTCCGTGTCTATAACTATATGGCCGCGGGCGTCGCAATCACCGGCGTGGTGGCTTACGTCACCTTCATGATGGCCGTGGTTCAGACCCCGGCCGGCGCACAACTCACCGAATTCGGAAACATGATCTTCAACAGCCCACTGAAGTGGGTCGTGATGCTATCGCCGCTCGGCATGGTGTTCTTCCTCTCCGCGCGAATACAGAAAATGAGCGTCGGCGGAGCGCAAATGGCCTTCTGGGCCTTTGCCGCGCTTATGGGCCTGTCGCTGGCATCGATCTTCATGGTCTATGCAGGTGAATCCATTACCCGCGTGTTCTTCATCTCCGCGGCTGCTTTTGCCGGCCTGAGCCTCTATGGCTACACTACGAAGAAGGACCTGTCGGGCTGGGGCTCGTTCCTGATCATGGGCCTAATCGGCATCATCATCGCCTCGGTCGTAAACATCTTCCTCGCGTCCTCCGCGATGCAGTTTGCCATCTCGGTGATCGGCGTGCTGGTGTTTGCCGGCCTCACCGCCTATGACACGCAGCAGATCAAGGAAATGTATTATGAAGGCGACGGCGTTGCGACCATGGGCAAGAAGGCCATCATGGGCGCGCTGCGTCTCTATCTCGACTTCATCAATCTGTTCTTGATGCTGCTTTCGCTGTTCGGCAATCGCAACTAGCAACTGCATAGGCGCGAAATTCAAACGGGCTCCGGTTTAATCTCCGGGGCCCGTTTTCTTTTTGAATCAACGCCGGTTTCCGCTATTTTTTCGACATGAAGCAACCTGTAGTGATAATCCGGCAGAGCATGGATGCGGACGTGCCCCGCATCACGGAGATCTATGGCCGGTCTGTTACGGAAGATACCGCCTCCTTCGAATTTGAGCCGCCCGATGTGCCCGAGATGATGCGCCGCCGGTCCGCCCTGCTGGATGCGAGCTTCCCGTACCTGGTGGCGGAATTGGATGGCCGGGTTGAAGGCTATGCCTATGCCGGCGCCATCCGCCCACGCCCGGCCTACTCCTTTACAGTAGAGAGTACGGTCTATGTCGACCCGGATATTCAGCGCAGCGGCGTTGGCCGGGCGCTCATGAAAAGGCTTATCGAAGAGTGCACCGCGCGAGGGTACCGCCAGATGATCGCGATTATCGGCGGCTCGCAACATGTGGCCTCAATCGAGTTCCACAAAACACTCGGCTTTCAAGATGCGGGAATCTTCAATTCGGTCGGCTACAAGCATGGCAACTGGCTTGATACCGTGCAGCTGCAACTTGCATTGGGTCCGGGCGACACCTCACCGCCTGACACGGTTCCAGGCAGCTGAACCTTCTTACGCCGGCACCAGCCGCAACGTGCGGTCGATCGCCCTCAGCACCTTGTTCAGATCGTGGCCGCGCTTCACAATAAGCCCGGTTGGCGCAATCACCGAGTAAGCGCCCTGACGCCGCGCCAGGCGCGGGTCTTTTTCAATCCTGTACAAAGGGTATTCGCTGGCCCGGCGAAAGACGCTAAAGACGGCCTTTTCGCGGAGCATGTCGATGGCGTAATCGCGCCACTCGCCTTCGGCAACCTTGCGGCCATACATGCCGAGTAGCTGGTTGAGTTCACGGCGATCAAAAGAGATGGGGGCCGGATGGCCTCGCCCGCCTCTGATTTTGTGCTGCACGGACTTGCGTAAAGACGCCGCCCTGCGTGGAAGATGTATGGGTTCACTATCGCTCAAAGCGCGCCTCCAGACTTGCAATTGACCGTGCTGCATATAATCCCCCACACCGGCCCTGAATTGCAACCCTCACGGCAGATTACCCTTCTGTAACAATATGAAACATAAATCACACTTCCGCCCCAGTTAAGCCCTTGCGCCGCCGCAAACTTTGGTATTATACCGAGGTTATCTCTTGGTTTGTGTCTGGTTGAGACTTCGGAATCTCAGCCCCCCAGCCCCCCCGGGGTCTTCTCTTCGAGACAAGCCACCCTGTGAGTATTTGAGTATTCAAATACAGGGTCTGAGAGATGGCATGGACGGGCCGGGCATTTGTCCGGCCCGTTTTTTTTGCTTTTGATATATCCTGCAATCCACACATTGATTCGGGCCGGGCAGAGCCCATTTCGAATATCCGGCGCTCATGAGAAATGAAAAACATGGCAAAGCAGAACAGCACCGAAAACAAGAGTGACAGCAACACCGAATTCGGTTTTCAGGCCGAGGTGGCCCGGCTGCTCCACCTGATGGTTCACTCCGTTTATTCGGAGAAGGAAATCTTCCTGCGCGAGCTAGTCTCGAATGGCGCGGACGCCTGCGACAAGCTTCGCTATGAGGCCATTGCCAAGCCCGAACTTCTGGCTGATGATGCCGGTTTACGCCTCACCATTTCAGCGGATGAACAGAACAAGACGCTCAACATCGCCGATAATGGCACTGGCATGAGCCGGGCCGAGCTTATTGACAATCTCGGCATCATCGCGCGTTCGGGAACCAAGGCGTTTCTGGCCGCGGCCGAGAAAAAGGGCGGCGATGCCCGTACGGCGATCGGCCAGTTCGGCGTGGGATTTTATTCGGCTTTCATGGTCGCCAGCCGCATCGAGGTCATAAGCCGCAAGGCAGGCTCGAAATCGGTACATGTGTGGTCGTCGGACGGTATCAGCGGGTTCGATGTCGCCAAGGCGCCGAAGGCCCAGGCCGACGCCCTGCCGCGCGGCACCATGGTGACGCTGCACCTCAAGGATGATGCTCTCGACTATCTCAAGGAACCCGAGCTGGAACGCATCATCCGCGCCTATTCGGACCACATCCCGTTCCACATCGATTTTTTGAGCCTGAAGGACGGCAAGCAAGAGCGCCGCCAGCTGAACAGCGCCAGCGCGCTTTGGACACGGCCAAAGGCTGATATTTCCGAAGATCAATACAAGGAATTCTATCACCATGCCGGGGGTCTGTATGACACGCCGGCGATTACCATCCACTACAAGGCGGAAGGCCGCCACGAATACACCGTGCTGCTGTTTGTGCCCACCATGCCGCCATTCGATCTGTATGAACCGGCACGGGCAGGGCGCGTGCGGCTTTATGTGCGGCGCATCTTTATCACTGACGATGCTGACATTCTGCCCGCCTATTTGCGCTTTGTGCGCGGCATCGTGGATTCAGAAGACATCCCCCTCAACGTGTCGCGCGAGATGCTGCAAAACAATCCGATCGTTGCATCAATCCGCAAGGCGGTGACCAACCGGGTGCTCGCAGATATCAAGGCGCTTGCCAAAAAAGACAAGGACAAATTCGAGACCATATGGACTGCAATTGGCGCGGTGCTGAAGGAGGGGCTCTATGAGGATATGGAGCGGCGCGACCCGCTGTTCGAGATTACTCTGTTCCATACAACAAAGGGGGATGAATGGCGCACTCTCAAAGACTATGTCGCGGATATGCGGCCCAACCAGAACGCGATTTACTATCTGGCGGGCGAGTCACACGAACAGGTCAGGGCCAGCCCGCAGCTTGAGGGTTTTGCCGCGCGCGGGATTGAGGTTCTGCTGCTGAGCGATCCGGTAGACAATTTCTGGGTTACGACCGCATTGGGTTTCGATGGCAAGTCGTTCCAGTCCATCACCCAGGGAGACATCGATCTTTCCGCCATAGATCTGCTGGAGGAGGAGAAGGGCAAAAAAGAAGAAGACAAAGCCGCGCCCGAGACCGCCAATCTCATTGGGCGGCTTAAAACGCTGTTCGCCGATGAGCTCTCCGATGTGCGCGCGTCTGCAAGGCTCGTGGATAGCCCGGCCTGCCTGGTGGCGCCTAAAGGCGGCCCGGACCGGGGCTTGGGAAAATTCCTCGATAAGCAGACGGGCAAGGGCAATGTCATGCCGGTGCTGGAAATCAACCCGTCCCATGCACTGGTCAAGGCGCTATCGAGTGCGGGCAAGGGAAAGAAGCCGAACGCGTTCGATGATCTGGCGTGGATGCTGCTCGATCAGGCCCGTATTCTGGAAGGCGCGCTGCCGGCCGATCCGGCGAAATTCGCCGAGCGGCTCAACAAGATGGTGCTGGGCGGGCTTAAATAGTTAAGTAAGCGGAGGCAAGGCCGTATAGCCGGTTTGTTTTCGCTCACGGCTGTTCCGCTTCGCGGGCCTGCGCGGGCGCGGCCTAACGGCCGGGCCTCAATGGCCTGCCGCGCTACACGCGGATTGGCGCAATACGGCAAAGCTGTCCCGTTTTACCTCCGGACCCGAGCATCGCGAGGCAAGGCCGAACGGCCGCCGCGCCTTATGGCGCGCGCCCGCGCGCCGGCCCTGCCGAAGGCAGGAACAGCCGTGAGCGATAAAAGAGTTTACCAGTTTATCATCTCGACTGCGGCCAGAACGGGGCCTGCCATATCCTCCTGCAGCAGAACCGTGCAGCCGTCCGTATCGCTGTTTTGGAGATGCTCCTTGGGCAGTTTGATCGAGACTTTCTCACCCTTCCAGTGCCCGATGGGCGTCAAGTGGCGCACCACGCGGTGATAGGTGATGGTCCGGCCTCTGTTCTCACCCCTGGTGATCTTGACCGCCTGCGATTTCTTCACCAGAGCGAGCCAGATGGTGGCCGGCTTGATGCGCTCCCCTTCAGGCGCCGCGCCAGCGGTAATGATCAGGGTGTCGCCCTCGGTGTGCATCGTCAACTCTACACGTGCATTTTTAAGCTTTTTCCTGGATCTGGAGATGGCGCGCGTGATGGCCGACGCATGGCTGCCGACTTCGTGAGAGGAACCATCAATAACCACTTGCGGGGTGTAAACCTGGCCATCGCCCCGCGCCTTGGCATAGGCGCGCTGGCGGGCGCTGTAGGCAGGGCTGGCAAGGGTGTCCTTCCAGCCCAGATAATCCCAGTAATCGACCGGGAAAGTCAGCGCGATGACGTCACTGCGTTCGGCCAGCTTACCCAGAAGCTTGTCCGCCGGTGGGCAGGAAGAGCAGCCCTGACTGGTATAGAGTTCGATCATAGCCTTGGCTTGCGGGCCAGACCAGGCTTGATCGGTTGCAGCGGCAATGCCGCCAGCCAGCACCATGGCTGCACCAAGCCCGAAGGCTATCTTTCTCAGCATCTGAAACATCCGAGATCCTGTCGCTCGCTGTCCGCCAGTATCGGCTTATGGGATTATCCGTAGAGTATCTGGGTTCCCAATTTCAAATGCCAGTAACGACTGGGTGAGCGCTAAAGAGACACCTGTTACCAAATCAAACTACCTTCACCTTCAGGTAACATTGATCCAGATCAGGCGGCCTTGGCCAGATTACGCAGCACATAGGGTAAAATTCCGCCATTGCGATAATAGGCCAGCTCGTCCTCGGTATCGATGCGGCAGAGCAGTTGCACATCTTTCGCGCTTCCATCAGCGAATGTGATTTTCGCTGTCATCATCTTCCCGGGCTCGATCGCTTCAAGCCCCTCGATGGTGACCTTTTCCGCGCCGGTGATGCCCAGCCCCTGCCAGGACTCCCCGCCCTCGAACTGCAGGGGGAGTACGCCCATGCCGACGAGGTTGGAGCGGTGGATGCGCTCAAACGATTCCACGATGACGGCACGAATGCCGAGCAGCAGAGTGCCCTTCGCCGCCCAGTCGCGGCTGGATCCGGTGCCGTATTCCTTGCCCGCGAACACGACCAGAGGCACGCCCTCGCTCTTGTAGCGCATGGCCGCTTCGAACATCGAAATCTTGTCGCCCGAGGGATAATGAATTGTCACACCGCCCTCGGTGCCCACCACCATCTGGTTCTTGATGCGGACATTTCCGAAGGTGCCGCGCATCATCACATGGTGGTTGCCGCGCCGCGCGCCGAATGAATTGAACTCGACCGGTCTCACCTGATGCTCCACCAGATAGGACCCGGCGGGTCCGTTGGCCTGAATGGCGCCAGCGGGAGAAATATGGTCGGTGGTGATGGAATCCTGGAATAACCCGAGAACGCGCGCTTCGATAATATCGGTCACCGGGGCCGGTTCCATTTGCATGTCTTCGAAATAGGGCGGGTTCTTCACATAGGTCGACGTTTCGGGCCAGTCATAGGTTTTCTCGTCCGTCCCGCCGATCTTCTGCCAATGCTCATCGCCCTTGAACACATCGCCATAACGCGAGACAAACATCTCCGGCGTCACGCTGGAGCGGATCAGCTCGGAAATCTCAGCTGTAGAGGGCCAGATATCCTTGAGATAAACCGGGTTGCCTTGCCTGTCCTCCCCAAGGGGATCATTCACCAGATTGACATTCATCGACCCGGCAATGGCATAGGCGACCACCAGCGGCGGTGAGGCCAGCCAGTTGGTTTTCACATTCGGATTGATGCGTCCTTCAAAATTCCGGTTGCCCGACAACACTGAAGCGACCACCAAATCGTTGTTCCCAATGGCCTCGGAGATTTCCTCGGGCAGCGGCCCGGAGTTACCGATACAGGTCGTGCAGCCATAGCCGACGAGATTGAACCCGAGCGCATCAAGCTCTCCCTGCAGCCCGGCCCGCTCAAGATAGTCGGTCACCACCTGAGAGCCCGGGGCGAACGATGTGCGCACCCAGGGCTTCACCTTCAGCCCCCTGGCGTGGGCGTTGCGGGCAACCAGCCCGGCGGCGATCAGCACGGCCGGATTTGAAGTGTTGGTGCAGGACGTGATGGCGGCAATGACAACATCGCCATTGCCCAGATCATGGTTGCGCCCCTCGACGCCGACCCGCTTGTCCGCGCCGCCGGTGCCGGCAAATTCGCTATCCATGACTTTTGCAAAGCCCTGCGAGGCGTCTTTCAGCGCAACCCGGTCCTGCGGGCGTTTGGGCCCGGCGATGGAGGGCTCAACCGTGCTCAGATCGAGCCCCAGCGTGTCGGTGAACACCGGATCGGGCGTATCGTTGGCGCGCCACATGCCTTGTGCCTTTGCATAGGCCTCAACCAACGCAATACGTTCCGGCTCGCGGCCGGTTGCTTTCAGATAGGCAATGGAATCACTGTCGATGGGGAAGAAGCCGCAGGTCGCGCCATATTCCGGCGCCATGTTGGCGATGGTTGCCTGATCCTCAAGGCTGAGATGATCGAGGCCCGGCCCGTAGAATTCAACGAATTTTCCAACCACGCCGCGCGCGCGCAACAATTGCACGACCGTCAGCACGAGGTCCGTCGCGGTGATGCCTTCGGGCAGCTCGCCTTCAAGGCGGAAGCCGACGACCTCGGGGAACAGCATCGAGATGGGCTGGCCCAGCATGGCCGCTTCCGCTTCAATGCCGCCAACGCCCCACCCGAGCACGGACAGCGCGTTGATCATCGTTGTGTGACTGTCGGTGCCAACCAGCGTGTCGGGATATGCGTATGTCACTTTTTTGCCGTCCTCATCGACCTCTTTGGTCCAGACTGTCTGAGCGAGATATTCGAGATTCACTTGGTGGCAAATGCCGGTGCCGGGTGGCACCACGCGGAAATTATCGAACGCACCCGCCCCCCAGCGCAGGAAGGAATAGCGTTCCTGATTGCGCTCATATTCCTTGTCGACATTGAGCTTGAAGGCATCGCCGGTGCCGAAGAAGTCCACCATCACCGAGTGGTCTATGACCAGATCAACCGGCACCAGCGGATTGATCTTCGCCGCATCGCCGCCCAGGGCCACCATGGCGTCACGCATGGCGGTAAGATCCACCACCGCCGGAACGCCGGTGAAATCCTGCATCAGCACGCGCGCCGGGCGATAGGCGATTTCCTGTTTGGACGATTTGGTTTTCAGCCAATCAGCGCACGCGCGTATATCGTCCGCGGTGACCGATGAGCCGTCTTCATGGCGCAGCAGGTTCTCCAGCAGAACCTTGAGTGAAAAGGGCAGTCTGGAGATGCCGTCAAGGCCATTCTTTTCTGCCTCGGGCAGAGAGAAATAGTCGTAGGATTTACCGCCAACCTCAAGGGTCTGGCGGCATTTAAAACTGTCAAGCGAATGGGATTCGTGCGCGCTCACGGGGCAGCCTCCTATTAAGTTCGAATTGCCAAGGGTCCGGACCCTGAGCCCGCGCCGCCGGTGTGCCGACGGAAGGTCTGGTGCTCTTCAATGCCGTTCCGGACAGCTATTCCGGCCCCTTCTGCCGCTTTCGCGACAGATGCACTGGGAACACCCCGTTTTTGCGCTGGCGTGTTATGAGACCTGACTTAATATATTGAGAGCCACTGCTCAAGTCCCGTCACAGACATATTTCCCGGTCGTGTTTGGAATTGTAGTGTTTTTTTCTGATGCACCAACACGCAGAAACCATGCCCATGAAACTAAACGTTCAAGACCTGAGATGCGTGCGTGGCGGCCGAGTTGTGTTCGACGGGCTATGCGTCAACGTAAAAAGCGGGAACGGCGTTGAACTTACGGGGCCGAATGGCTCGGGTAAAACGAGCCTGTTGCGCGTACTGGCAGGATTTATCCCTCCAGCGGCGGGCCGCATTCGCCTTGAGGGCGGGGACGAAGACGCCTCGCTCGGGGAGCAGTGCCACTTTGTGGGTCATCTCAACGGCGTAATGCGTGCGCTGAGCGTGCAGGAAAACCTCGCCTTCTGGGCGCAGTATCTCGGCGGGAGGGACGTCAATCATGCGCTCGCGGCATTCGATCTGGAAAACCTGACCCACATCCCCGCGGGAATGTTGTCGGCAGGCCAGGCGCGGCGGCTCGGGCTGGCCCGCCTTGCGCTGGTATACAGGCCGCTGTGGCTGCTCGATGAGCCTTCGGTGTCGCTCGATGCAGATTCGCGGAAAATTCTCTCCAAAGCCATCAACGCGCACATAAAAGCGGGTGGCATGGTCATCGCCGCGACTCACACGCCACTCGGCGTCAAATTCGCGCAAACCCTGAAACTGGACGCCGGGGGCCGGCAATGAACGCTTTCATGAGCCTGATGGCGCGTGATTTGCGGCTCGCCTGGCGTGAGGGCGGGACAATTTCCACCGCGCTGGGCTTTTATCTCGTTGTCGTGGCCATCCTGCCACTGGGGCTTGGGCCGGATCTCAATCTGCTCGCGCGCATTGCGCCCGGCTTGTTGTGGGTGGCGCTGCTGCTCGCCGCACTTCTTTCCGTTGACCGTATTTTTCACAACGATCATGAGGACGGGACATTGGAGCTCATCGCACTGGGGCCGCTCCCGCTTGAACTGGTGGTGACCGCAAAAGCTTTGGCGCACTGGATATCAATCGGCATACCGCTCACCCTCGCAGCGCCCATTCTCGCGCTGCTGCTCAATCTTCCCGCGGATGCGTTCTGGGTTCTGGTGCTCACCATGGCGACGGGCACGCCGGCGATCAGTTTCCTCGGCGCGCTCGGCGCGGCTCTCACGCTTGGGCTGGGGCGCGGCGGGCTGCTGCTGGCGCTGCTCATCCTGCCGCTCTATGTGCCCGTGCTTATTTTTGGTGTTGCGGCCATGAACGCAGTGATCACCGGCCCCGCGCCATTTCTGCCGCCCTACCTGATATTGTGTGCGATCACACTGGCGACGCTGGTTCTGTCGCCCGTTGCAGCGGCGGCGGCACTCAGAATTAATCTGAATTGACTTTCATCAATACCGTCATTGTGAAGCTTTGTTATAAGGGTCCAGACTCATTAATGTTATCCATTGTGCGCGGTGGATAACATTAATGAGTCCGACCCTAATATCTCCGATTGCACCGGACCGCGACCATTAGTAGATATATTCCATGACCGAGACAGAAGGCTTTTTCAACCGGCTGGCGAACCCCACCCGCTTCATGGCGCTTGTAGGCGCGGTGCTGCCCTGGCTCACGGGTTTGACGGTTGTGCTGTTTCTGGCCGGGCTTTATCTCGCTTTTTTTGTGGCCCCGGAAGATTACCAGCAGGGCCACA
Organism: uncultured Alphaproteobacteria bacterium; assembly: GCA_964194535.1. Classification (GTDB taxonomy): domain Bacteria; phylum Pseudomonadota; class Alphaproteobacteria; order Rhizobiales; family Methyloligellaceae; genus UBA2767. The sequence goes on from CAXMMX010000069.1 coordinate 15,872, forward strand.
CGGTGAAGATCATGTTCATACACGTGCCCTTCGCCTGGCTCTCGATGATGGGATACTCGGTAATCACAATCGCCAGTATCGGCTCGCTCATCTGGCGTCACCCGATGGCGGACGTGGCGGCCAAGACAGCAGCCCCCATCGGCGCCAGCTTCACCCTGCTGGCGCTGGTGACCGGTTCGCTCTGGGGCAAACCCATGTGGGGGACATACTGGGTATGGGACGCGCGTCTCACCTCCGTCCTGCTGCTGTTTTTTCTCTATCTCGGGCTGATGGTCCTGTGGCAGGCGATTGAGGAACCCTCGCGCGCCGGGCGCACGGCAGCAATCCTAGCAATCGTCGGTTCGGTGAACTTGCCGGTCATCAAATTCTCCGTCGACTGGTGGAACACGCTGCACCAGCCGGCCTCGGTCGTAAAACTCGGCGGCCCTGCCATTCATTCCTCCCTGCTCACCCCGCTGCTGATCATGGCGGCGGCATTTACCTGCCTTTTCTTTGTTCTGCATCTGATGGCGATGCGCACCGAAGTGCTGCGCCGCCGTGTTCAGGCCCTGCGGCTGACCCATGTCGACACGGCGGGTATAAAAGAAGGCGCGCGCGCATGAGTGCCCTGTTTGAGCTTGGTCCCCATACCGGATTTATCTGGATGGCGTATGGCATCTCGGCGCTTGTGCTGGCCGGGCTTATTGGCTGGATTCGCATCGACGCCAGGAACCAGATGCAGCTGCTGGCCGAGCTGGAACACAAGGGCATCCACCGCCGTTCCGCCCCGGCCAGGGGATCGCAAGGCGAAAAATCCTCAAAACAAACATGAGCGCACCTGAAAATAATCAACGAATGCCGCAGTCTGGATTTTCATGGGGAATGGCCCTGCCGCTGGTCATTTTCATGGGTCTGGCGGGGCTGTTTTTTTTCGGACTGCAAAGTGGTGATCCATCGAGATTGCCATCGGCCCTGATCGGCAAGCATGTGCCCGTATTTGACCTACCCCCGCTTGAAGGTTTGAAAAATGGCGGGGCTCCCGTGCCCGGTCTTTCGAGCAAGGACCTGGCGCAGGGCGATGTCCGCATCTTGAATTTCTGGGCCTCCTGGTGCGCTCCGTGCCGCGAAGAGCACCCCTTCCTCGTACAGCTGGCGAAGCAGAGCAAAGCTCCGCTTACCGGCATCAACTACAAGGACCAGACCGCCGCGGCACGGCGATTTCTTGGGCGCTTCGGCAACCCGTTCGTCGCGGTCGGTGTCGATGCAAAAGGCATGACTGCTATTGAATGGGGGGTTGCGGGCATGCCCGAGACCTTCCTCGTCGGCGGCGACGGAACAATCCTCTTCAAGCATGTGGGGCCGATAAATGGCCAGATCATCGAGAAGCAGCTAATGCCTGCGATTAGAAAAGCACGCGCAGAGGGGTAAACCCCTCAGCTGAAGCTCAAGCTCAAGCGGGCTCTTCGCTGTTTGTTGCGGTCATGGCCCCGACAATGGCGCTGAGTGATTCCAGAAAATCCGCCCGCTTGGTCTCGGGCAGTGCCGAGAGCAAACGGGTATCGGCTTGATATGCCGCCGGTTGCGCCGCGCGCAGGGCATCGAAGCCCTCATCGGTCAGCTTGACCGCATAGACGCGCGCATCACGTTTGGTGCGGCGGCGGCGGATCAGACCTTTTTTCAGCATCCGGAGAATGATATCGGCCAGTGTGGAGCGATCGATGCCGGTGCGCTCGACCAGATCGGTCTGACTGAGGCCTTGTTGCTGAGAGATTGTCAGCAACACGGCGAACTGCCGGGGTGTCAGAGCGCCATTCACCACCTCCTCGGTGAAAAGATCGCCCGCGCACTGGCCCGCACGATGCAGCAAATGCATCGCCGAGTGATTTATCTCACCTCTGTTTTGTCCACCTTTAGGCACCATGTCAGGCCTTCTCCCACAAGATAGGCGGAACAAATGGTCTTGTCCCGAACCATCTAAAAATCCAGTCCACTGATTAATCCGCTAAGAAGGCGATAGGTCCAGTCACAATTGCTTGAAATGGGTCACAAAAAGTATTGTGGTTGAAAATATTTCAATGAAGGTCAAAATTATTTATTAAATTATACTAATTTGACTATATTAGTGCACTGATTAATTTCCTGTAATAAGAATTCAGCGCGGTAGCGGCCGCATCAGCCCTGCGTTTAATCGGAGGGCTTGGCGTGCTTTTGCAGCAGTCCGGCCTGCATGGCCGCGAAAATGAAGGTGAGCGGCACAAGTCCGAATACCTTGAAACTCACCCAGTTGTCGGTGCTCACTGAACGCCACACGGCTTCGTTCAGGAAGGCCAGAAAGATGAAAAATCCGGCCCAGCGATATGTGAGCAGCCGCCACCCGGTGTCGCTCAATTCAAACATCTCGCTCAGCACGCTTTGCAGAAAAACCCGTCCCGTTGCCAGCCCCCCGAGCAGAATGCTGGCGAACAGTGCGTAGATCGCCGTCGGCTTGATCTTGATGAAGGTTTCATCCTGAAGATAGAGCGTCATGCCGCCAAAAACCATCACCAGCACGGCCGTAACCAGTAGCATTTTGGCAAATTTTCCGGTCAAAATCCGTGATGCGATGAGGGCTATGACGATGGCCACCATAAAACAGGCGGTGGCGGCGAATATCCCGTAGAACGCATTGACGCCGAAGAACAGGATGAGGGGCCCCAGATCCAGCGCAAGGCGCAGTAACGGGTTCTCAGCGCCGCGGTCTTCGTCTTTTGCAGATTTACTCACGCTTCGACCTGTTCGCTCGCGCCGGCAATAGCCGAGGCAAAATCATAAGCATCGAAGGGCTGGAGATCCTCGACCGTTTCCCCCACGCCGATGGCATGGATGGGCAGGGCGAATTTCTCGGCAATGGCGACGAGAATACCGCCGCGGGCCGTACCATCGAGCTTGGTCATGATGATGCCTGTCACACCTGCGATTTCCTGGAACGCCTGCGCCTGGCTGACGGCGTTCTGACCAGTGGTGGCGTCAAGCACCAGCAGAACCGAATGCGGCGCGCTCTCATCAAGCTTCTTGACCACGCGGACAATCTTGGCGAGTTCCTCCATCAGGTCCGCCTTGTTCTGCAGCCGGCCCGCGGTATCAATCAGCAGCACATCGGCGTCGCGCTCACTCGCCTGTTCTAGCGCGTCATAGGCCAGCCCGGCAGCATCTGCACCTTCCTTGCCTGACACCACCGGTGCGCCCGTGCGGTCGCCCCAAATCTGGAGTTGATCGATCGCCGCCGCGCGGAATGTATCTCCAGCGGCAATCACCACGCTCTTTCCCGCTTGCGCGAACTGGTGGGAGAGCTTTCCGATGGTCGTGGTCTTGCCGGTGCCATTGACGCCGACAACCAGGATGACATGGGGACGATTGGCGCTGTCCAGTTCCAGCGGCTGGGCCATTGGCTCCAGCACCTTGGCCACTTCGGCGCCGAGCACCGCGCGCACTTCCTCGGGCGCAATCTCGGTGTCATAGCGCCCGCGCGCCACTTCCTCGGTGATACGCATGGCCATGTCGACGCCAAGGTCGGCCTGGATGAGCGCGTCCTCCAACTCCTGCAACATCTCTGTGTCGAGTTTCCGCTTGGTGAATATCGCGGTGATATTTTCGGTGAGCTTGCTGGAGGTTTTGCTCAGGCCGCCGCGCAGCCTAGAGAACCAGCCCTTCTTCTTTACCGGCTCCGGTTCGGCCTCCGGTTCGGGCTCGATTGCCTCGACAATTTCCTGAGGTGGAGCCGCCTTTTCAGGGGCCGGTTTCTTTGGAGCGCGCGCCTTTGCGGGCTTTTTGGCGGCAGGTTTTTTGCCAGCAGGTTCTTTAGCGGCAGGCTTCTTTTCAGCTGCTATTTTAACCGGCGCCTTTTTCGTTTTGGCGGCGGGCTTTTTAGCGGCCGGTTTTTTTGCCGGGTCCTTGGGTTTGGCCTTCGGCTTTTCTTCCCTTTCCTCTTTCTCCGGCTCCTTCTTCCTGGAGCCCATGAGGGAGCCAAGTAGTCGCTTGAAGAAACCGGGCTTCTTGTCCTTGCTCATTGCAGCGGGGTTCCTTCGAGCACACCCTCTAGCACACCCTGGCCGTGGCCTGTCATGCGCGCAGAAACAATTTCGCCCGAACGCGCCGCCGTGCACAGCGACACCGGTGTAAAGTGCGGCGTACGCCCGCGCGTTTCGGTTTCCATCAGGATGTCGTGCGCGAGGCCGACCTGGCTGGCCAAATGCCGCTCAAGCGCCTTTGCCCCTTCGTCGCGCAAACGCGCCGCACGGGCCTTGATCGTCCTGCCATCCACCTGCGGCATGCGCGCCGCCGGCGTGCCCTCCCGCACCGAATAGGGAAAGACATGCAGATATGTGAGCCCGCACGCCTCGACGATGGAGAGCGTCTGGTCAAACATCTCATCGGTCTCGGTCGGAAACCCGGCAATCAAATCCGCGCCGAACACGATATCGGGACGCAGCGCGCGCAACTTCTCGCAAAATTCAATCGTATCGGTCCGGCTGTGACGGCGCTTCATGCGCTTTAAAGTCAGATCATCGCCCGCTTGCAGTGAAAGATGCAGATGCGGCATCAACCGCTCATGCGTCGCGATCGCCTCAAGCAATTCGGGGTCCGCTTCGATCGAATCGATCGAGGACAGACGCAGCCGCTCAAGCTCCGGCACCAGCTTCAGAACCTTGTTCGTCAGGCCCCCGAGGGTAAGCCCGCCCGGCAAATCCGCGCCGTAGGCGGTGATGTCGACGCCGGTGAGCACAATTTCGCGCGTGCCGGCCTCGACAAGAGTACGAATCTGCGCGACCACCTCGCCGGCGGGAACAGAACGCGAGCGGCCTCGGGCAAAGGGGATGATGCAGAAGGTGCAGCGATGGTCACAGCCATTCTGGATTTGCACATAGGCCCTGGTGCGCGCGCCAAAGCCTTCAATCATGTGGCCAGCGGTCTCGCGCACGGACTGGATATCATCAACGAGGATTTGCTCGCTATTACTCGTCGCAAGAGTGGCGAAAGTTTTGGCCTTCATCTTTTCGCCATTGCCGATCACATGATCGACCTCCGGCATCTCGGCGAACATTTGCGGCTGGAGCTGCGCGGCGCAGCCCGTCACGATGATCGTGGCGTCGGGATTGTTGCGTCTTGACTTGCGGATCGCCTGGCGCGCCTGGCGCACGGCCTCTCCCGTCACCGCGCAGGTGTTGACGATAACGGCATCGCCAAGCCCGGCCTTTTGCGCATGCGCGCGCATGACTACAGACTCAAACGCGTTCAGCCGGCAGCCGAATGTGAGGATTTCGGGTGCGCTCATGAGACCGGTTCCGCGTTGAGAAGCGAGGCATCGAGCGTGTCTTCATATTCCAGCTCGCTCGGTCCGGTCATGAGGATATGATCGTCCGCTTCGCGCCACTCCAGCTGCAGCGGCCCGCCGGGCAATGTTACCGTGACCTTCCGGCCCGTCAGCTTCTTGCGAACCGCGGCGACCACAACCGCACACGCGGCCGTACCGCAAGCCCGCGTCAACCCCACTCCGCGCTCCCACACGCGTAGCGTAATGGCGCCGGGGGAGGCGACCTGCGCGAGCGATATATTGGCGCGTTCGGGAAACAGTGGATGATGCTCAAGCACCGGCCCGATGCGGACAAGATCATGGGCGTCCAGATCATCCACCCAGAAGATGCAATGCGGATTTCCGACATTGACCACGCTGGGCGTGTGCAACACCGGGTCATCGATGGGGCCGACCTGCAATTCAATACTCCGCGTATCGTGAAACTCTTCCGCAAGCGGAATCTCGTCCCAGTTGAGCTTGGGCACGCCCATATCAACAGTAACTCTCCCGTCGCCATTGACGACAGCGCTCAGCATGCCGGCGCCGGTCTGGATTGAAATCTGCGGGCGGCCCAGTTCCCCTGCCAATACACTGGCCACGCAGCGCATGGCATTGCCGCAGGCCTCCACTTCACCGCCATCATGATTCCAGATGCGCATGAACGCATCCGCGCCCGCCGGCGAAGGCTCGATCGCGATAACCTGATCGCAGCCCACACCGCTTTCGCGATTCGCAATGGCGCGCGCCTGCCCGACGCTCAGCGTGAGGGCGCGCGGGCGCGCATCGAGCACGGCAAAATCATTGCCGAGTCCGTTCATCTTGCGCAAGTGTATGGCTGTTTCATTGCTCATCATTTGCCTTATATGGGGATTGCTGCGCTGCCGCAATTGCGCTGCGCAACTCTCGCTGTCCACTGGCCCTACAACTTGGGTATGAAAAAATCACCGGTTTCGGGATCCGTGATCCACAAATCTCCCCCCGAAATATCAAACCATGCTCCGTGGAGAGAGAGTTTCCGTTCGTTCTCACGTAAAGCAATAAAAGGAAAAGAGCGAAGGTTTTCGAGGGAGTAGCGAATGGAAATATGTTCCAGAGTCCTCTGCCTCTCGGTCCCTGTCATCCATTGATTGGAGGCCATCGCCTCGGCTGCTGGCGCGAGCAATTCCATCCACTTGCCGATGAAATCGCCGGGCGAGAGCGGCTCGACATCAGGATCCAGTGCCGCTTTTATGCCGCCGCAACGGCCATGACCGAGCACGACAATATGCTTCACCTTGAGGCTTTGAACCGCGAATTCGATAGCCGCGGAGGTGGAGTGGTAATCATCGCCAGGACGATAGGGCGGCACAAGATTGGCCACATTGCGAATGACAAAAATCTCGCCAGGAACCGAATTGAATATTATTGATGGCGCCGCCCGGGAATCGCAGCAGGCAATGATGAGCGTTTCAGGCGACTGACCATCCTGAGCGAGCTGCCGGTAGCGCTCGCGTTCATCGGCGAATATCCCCTTTTTGTACTCAAGGTATCCCTTGAGAAGGGCGGGCGGAAACGTGTTCATGATCCTGGCAAAGATTGCTGTGTCATGGTCCGGCAAGGCTAACAACAGTTCTGCCGCTTGCCCAGCGGCTTCCCTCTTGGCTGTATCGCTGGCTTGGCGCCATTGTCCTTGTACTCATTCCAGCGTTCTGCTATTTGAATGCAAATAATTCCTATTTGCAACTAAGTGAGTATTTGCGAACCCATGCTGGATTGGCTGCAAGGTAAATTATCCCGCAGACAGAGCCTGAAATCGGCCGGGCAACTGGGCGTGTTCGGCGCCATAAGCGCCGCCGCGGGCATCGTGTCGCCTGCACGTGCCGCCACCGGAAAAGGCGCAAAAAAGCACCGCCGTCAGCACGCTGGCGACAACCGGACCGTCGGCAGGGTTGATCACAAGCGCAACGGGTTTGACCCGCACGCCATCCTGACCGACTGGGAGCGCGGCACACTCTCAACCGACGATCAGGGGAGGCGCGTGCGGACATTCGATATTGTCGCCATCGACAAGGAAATCGAAATTGCATCGGGGCTCTTCTTTCCCGCCTGGACCTACAATGGCCGCGTCCCCGGACCCACTTTGCGCGCAACCGAGGGCGAAACCATCAAGGTGAACTTCCGCAATGCCGGCAGTCACCCCCACTCCATCCATTTCCACGGCATTCATGGGGCCAGCATGGACGGCATCACGGGCGCGGGGTTGGTCAATCCAGGAGAAGAGTTTACCTATGAAGTGTCAGCCAGGCCGTTCGGCTGCCACCTCTATCACTGCCATGCGATCCCCCTGAAGCGTCATATCCACAAGGGCCTCTATGGCGCCATCATCATCGACCCCGACCCCGAGCTTCATCCCGAACACCGTGAGGTTGCGCTGTCACGCCAGCTTGGCAGCGAAGAAAATGCGCGCTGGCAGGAAATGGTCATGGTGATGAACGGCTTCGACACTAATTTCGATGACGAAAACGAAGTCTATGCGGCAAACTCGATTGCCTTTGCCTACATGCTCGACCCGATTGTGATCGAACGGGACCGCCCGGTGCGCATCTATCTCGTCAACATCACCGAATTCGATCCGGTCAATTCATTCCATCTGCACGCGAATTTCTTCGACTATTTCGATCACGGCACGACGCTCACTCCGACACTGCGCACTATCGACACGGTGATGCTGTGCCAGGCGCAACGCGGCATCCTCGAATTTTCCTTCGAAGGTTTTGAGCCGGGGCGCTACATGTTCCACGCGCACCAGTCCGAGTTTGCCGAGCTTGGCTGGATGAGCTTCCTGAAGGTGGAATCATGAGCCGCGCACACGCCTATTTCGCGTTGCCGCTGGCCGCCCTTGTGGCCCTTGTCGCCCTGCTGGTTTGGCTCAAACCCTTCGAGATACTCGCACCCGGCGCTCCGCCGGTTGAATTTCTCGCCTTTGAGAGCGTGCGACTGGAGCCGGGTATCATCCGTGCAACAGTACGCGCCGACGGCTCGGAACCTGTCACCATTGCGCAAGTGCATGTGGACGGCGCTTACCGCATCTTCAGGCAGACGCCGCCGGGGCCATTGGGGCGGCTCTCGTCGGCCGAGCTTGTTATCCCCTACCCCTGGATCGATGGCGAGACGCATGTCATCAAAGCCCTCACATCAACCGGCGCCACCTTCGAGCACAGCATCGACGTAGCGCAGACGACGCCTGATGTGTTTGGCCCCCCGGCAAAATTGCTTCTTCTGGTCGGCCTGTTGCTTGGTCTGGCGCCTGTCGCCATTGGCCTGATGAGTTTCCCCGCCCTGCGCCAGCTCGGACGCGAAGGCACCGGCTTCATTCTGGCGGTAACGGTTGGCCTTCTCGTCTATCTGCTGATCGATACGCTCGGTGAAGGATTGGAGGCGGCGGAAGCTGTGCTCGAGCGATTCCATGCCTCTACCCTCGTGTGGGTCGTGGCGATCGTAACGGGCGCAGGGCTGATTGCCGTGGGACGCAGAGGCTCCAGGCCGCCCGAGGGCATCACCCTCGCCACCTTCATCGCGCTTGGCATCGGGCTGCATAATCTTGGCGAAGGGCTGGTGGTGGGCGCGGCCTTCGCGACAGGTGAAACCGCACTCGCCGCGTTCCTCGTCATCGGCTTCATCATCCACAATGTAACCGAGGGATTTGGCATCGCCGCACCTCTCACCAGGGAACAGCCCTCACTCATGACCTTCTTTGGCCTCGCCCTGCTTGCCGGTTTGCCGGCGCTGCTCGGCGTTTTCCTCGGGGCGCAAGCGGTCAATCCGCTGTGGACGGCAATTTGTTTCGGTATCGGCGCCGGCGCCATCGGACAGGTTGTGTTCGAGATTTCCGCCCTGGTTGTCCGGCAATACGGTGCGGCAAAAATCGCCCAGGCGCCTGTTCTTGGCGGTGTCATTACAGGGCTTACAGTGATGTATGTCACCGCGCTTCTAGTCTAGAGCTGCTAGTATATTCAACGGTATGAGCGAAGATTCGGCACACAAGCACGGCCTCCATGAACCATCCCGGTGGGTTCAAAGATACCTCGCGGGGATTAAACAAGCGGGCAGCATTCTCGACGTGGCCTGCGGCGCGGGGCGGCATATGCGCCTCGCACTGGAGCAAGGCTATAGTGTCACCGGTATCGACCGCGACCTCTCCCAGGTTGAAGATTTGGCGTCGCGCGCTGATGTCGGTCTCATAGAAGCCGACCTCGAGGCCGGCCGCGCTTTCCCCCTGAAAGACATGCGCTATGACGGCGTTATCGTCACCAACTATCTGTGGCGGCCTGCCTTAAGCGAAATCATTGGCTGCGTGAGCGATGACGGCGTGTTGATTTACGAGACATACGCGGCAGGCCATGAGCGCCATGGCAAGCCCCGCAACCCGGACTTTCTTCTGGGCGCCAATGAGCTGATTGACGTGGCCCTGCCGCGCCTCACGATCGTGGCCTATGAGCATGGCATGCACGGCGCGGAGCATCCCAAAATTGTTCAGCGTATTGCCGCGTGCGGGCCGCAGCACCCATGGGCGAATGACAGCCATGTGGCGCTTTGACTTATAAAACAGCAGTGAACGCGCCTTGAATCTGGCGCAATGACCGCCAAAATAGATGTTTGAGCGAAGTTTATTGGAGAGGATTTGGCGCATGGCCATTGGCAGAACCGCATTGATCCTGGCGCTCGGCGTTGCGCCCATGCTTGTTGCCTCTTCGCTTGCCACCGCCGGCCCCTATGCGGGGTATGTCACCGCCGAAAGCCGGTATGGCAATGGCGTTGTCAGGGGGCTGGTGCGCGTTACCCAGTTCGGACGTCAGGTAAAACTCCCCGGCGGGCCATGGCTCTATTGCGAGAACAACAGTCTGCTGTTCGACAGAAACCGCCCATGCAGTGAAACATTGCGGCGCGAAACCATCGACTTCTGGGAAACGCAATCGGAAGAAGGCAGCGGCCGCGACTGACATTAAGGCGCGAATTTGCTAGAGTTACCTCATGTGCGCTGACCCGAAAATGCAAAGGCTCCTGATGGCCGAACTGCGTGATGAACTGGCCGCGCGCACGGCTGCCCGCAAGTCGGGCATGGAACCAAAACGCTGGCATGTGGCTACGCTGGGCATTGCCGCCCCGGTAATTTGCCTTGTGATACTGGTGATCACGCTCGGCATATAACCCTTACGCTTGACTTGGGCCGGGTCATCAACAAATATCCGGCCAAATTCTGGTAAGGCTTGGATTTATCGAGCCGCCGCCCTGCACATGATCAACTTTTTGTTCCGCGCTACCGGCTATCGCCTATTTGAGCGCGACAAGAAAATTATCGGGAGGCAGGGGGGTTCCCATCCGTCAGCGAGTGTTCGCCCACGGGTGGTTTTTGTGTTGCGCTATCGGCTATCGCCTGTTTGAGCGCGGTTTGGGGAAGCGAAATGGCTGAAGAGCTTAAAATAGAAGATTGCATCAACAATGCCTGCCCCTTGTCGGGCAAGCCCGTGAGCGCGGACTCGCTCATGTTTTACCGCGGCAAGACCATTGGATTTTGCAATCCGGGCTGCCGCGACAAGTTCTTGAAAGCTTCCGCATCGTTCGATGATCTGATCGACAAGGGCAAATAGGCGCCATGTTTGAAACACTCTCAGATCGCCTCACCGGCATATTCGACAAACTCACCGGCCGGGGTGCGCTTAGCGAGGCCGATGTGGCCGAGGCGATGCGCGAGGTACGCCGCGCGCTGCTCGAAGCGGACGTGGCGCTGGAAGTGGTGCGCGGCTTCATCGACACCGTGCAGGAAAAGGCCATCGGCCACGAAGTCCTGAAATCCATTACGCCCGGCCAGCAGGTGATCAAGATCGTCAATGACGAACTTGTGGCCATGCTCGGCGATGAGGCGGTTGGCATCGATCTCAAGGCCAAGGCGCCGGTGCCGATCATGCTCGTGGGCCTGCAGGGTTCGGGCAAGACCACGACCTGCGCCAAGATCGCCTTCAGGCTTTTAAAGCGGAACAAGAAAAAACTCTTGATGGCCTCGCTCGACACCAGCCGCCCGGCAGCCCAGGAACAGCTGCGCGTGCTCGGTGAGCAGGTCGAGGTGGACACGCTGCCCATCAAAAAGGGGCAGGACCCGCTCCAGATCACCCGGCGCGCGATCAAAGAAGCCAGGAATGGCGGATATGACGTTGTCATGCTGGACACCGCCGGGCGTACCCACATCGACCAAGAACTGATGGCCGAATCGGCCGCCATTTATAAAATCGCCAAGCCCCATGAGACGCTGCTGGTGGCTGACGCGCTGACCGGTCAGGACGCGGTGATCCTGGCAAAAAGCTTCGATGAATGCGTGCCGATTACCGGCATCGTGCTGACCCGCGTTGACGGCGACGGGCGCGGCGGCGCGGCGCTGTCCATGCGCGCGGTGACCGGCAAACCCATCAAGCTCATCGGCACCGGTGAAAAAGTCGACGCGCTGGAAGACTTCCACCCCGACCGCATCGCCAACCGCATTCTCGGCATGGGCGACGTTGTCTCTCTGGTCGAGAAGGCTGCCGAAACGATCGACGTGGAGAAGGCGGAAAAGATCGCGAAGAAGATGCGCAAGGGCGTATTCGATCTGGAGGATCTGTCGGACCAGCTCAAGCAGATGGAGAAGATCGGCGGCATGACCGGCGTGCTCAACATGCTGCCGGGTATCGGCAAAATGAAGAAGCAGATCGAGGAAGCTGATCTCGACAACTCCGTGGTCAAACGCCAGCAGGCGATCATCTCCTCCATGACGATGAAAGAGCGCCGCGCGCCGAAACTGCTGAATGCATCGCGCAAGAAACGTGTTGCGGCTGGGTCCGGCACCACCGTTCAGGACATCAACAAGCTGTTGAAGATGCACCGCACCATGGCGGACATGATGAAGAAGATGGGCAAGGGCAAGGGCGGCCTCGCAAGCATGTTTGGCGGCGGCGGCGCAATGCCGGAAATGCCGCAAGGCTTCGACCCGGGCGCGGCGCCCCCAGGCCTTCCTGGAGTGCCGCCGGGTATGCCGCAAGGATTTCCGGGTCTGGGAAGCGGCGGATTGCCGCCGGGACTTCCGGGCCTGCCGGGAAAAAAGAAATGATCACTTTTCACGAATGCGAACTCATACGAGATTTAAACAAGAAGGAAATGAACACATGTCACTGAAAATCAGAATGTCACGGGGCGGGGCGAAAAAACGCCCCTATTTCCGGATCGTCGTTGCCGATTCCCGCAAGCCGCGTGATGGCCGCTATATCGAGCGCGTCGGCACGTATGACCCGCTGTTGCCGAAAGACCATGAGGGCCGCGTTACCCTGGTCGAGGACCGGATCAAGCATTGGCTCAGCGTCGGCGCGCGTCCGTCTGACCGCGTGAACCGCTTTCTTGATGCCGCCGGTATCCTGAAGCGCAAGCCCCGCAACAACCCGCAAAAAGCCCTGCCGGGCCAGAAGCGCCTTGACCGCGAGGACGCCAAGCGCGAGGCGGAGGAAAAAGCCAAGGAAGAGGCCGCTGCTGCCGCTGCCGCACCAGCCGAGGAAACTCCTGCTGAGGAGGCACCGGCTGAGGCTCCTGCTGAGGACGCGCCTGCCGAAGAGGTTGCAGCTGAAGCACCCGCAGAAGAAACAGCAGCCGAAGCGCCTGCTGAGGAAGCTGCGGCTGAAGCACCCGCAGAAGAAACAGCAGCCGAAGAGGCCCCTGCCGAAGAGGCCGCGGCTGAAGAGGCCCCTGCCAAGGACGCCGAAGAAGAAAAGAAGGACTAGGGAGTTTTGGCGCCTTGCATAGACCGGTGAGAGGCAATGCCGGATGAAGACGCCAAACGCGTTTGTCTGGGCCGCGCCATTGGCGCGCGCGGCCTCAAGGGCGAGGTCCGCATAAAAACTTTTACCCAGGACCCGCTCGCCATAGGAGCCTATGGACCTTTGCAGGATGAAGCGCGTACGCGCCAGTTCGAAATATCTAATGTACAAACAGCAAAGGATGGCGTCATCGCGCGGCTGAAGGGCATCTCCACCCGCGAGGAGGCTGACGCGCTCAAGGGGGTCGAATTTTATGTGGACCGCGACCGGCTGCCCGATGTTGAGGACGACTCCACGTTCTATTTTGAAGACCTTATCGGGCTGGTGGCGATCGACGAAAACGGTTCCGCGCTCGGCCAGGTCGTCGCGGTGCAGAATTTCGGCGCGGGTGATCTGCTGGAAGTCCGCCCGGCCACCGGCGGCACCACCGTGCTGGTGCCCTTTACCCGGGAGATCGTACCCGACATCGACAAACAGGCCGGCTGGTTGCTTATGCTTGCCCCAGAGGGGATATTCGAGGACTAGGTTCAGGACCGGTTTTTGCCTGGCCTCTTCTTAAGGGCCGGCATGGCTGAAGAGTTGGAGAGAGTTCCCCATGCCCAGACGCCGGGTATTTGCCGCCAGCAACCACTAGCATCGCTCTTCCTGGATAGGCAGACTGGCAGAGTTCGCCGAATTGGGAACCCGGAGCTACCCGCCGCTGATCCGCCGCCGGCTGATGATCGTCAATGTGATGGCGTATATGATCGCCATTTTCTCCCTTTTCTATTCTGTCCTGTTCGCGCTCTACGGCCTGGAGACCTATCTCTCGCTCGTGATCGTGAATCTCGTTCTGGTTGGGGTCGCGCTGCTGGCGCCCCTCACGCACCGTGTCAGCGATATTTGTGCAGCGCTCATTATCGCCGCGGCGGAATATGTTGCCCTGTTCTTCTTCGTGCGTACGCTGGGACACGATTCGGGCATCCAGATCAACTACATGGTCGCCGCTGCTATCCCCTTCGCCATCTTCGGCCTGTCGCGCCTGTGGCTTGTCATCGCCGCCATTGCGACGGGTCTGATGCTGCATCTGGCGGTCTGGTTCCTGTATCCTTCCCAGAGCGCGCTTATCGCGCCGGACCCGGCCCTTCTCAACAATCTCTATATCTCTTCGGTCGTGACGACCGGCTGTATCATTTCTGTCATCGTGCTCTACGCCTTCTCGCTGGCTGACGATGCACGCGCGGAAGCCGACGCACTTCTTGCCAACATGCTGCCTGAAAGCATCGCCGAACGGCTGAAAGCCAACCCCGGAGACTTGCTGGCCGACAATGTGGCGAATGCGTCGGTGCTGTTTACCGACCTTGTCGGCTTTACGCCGCTGTCGCGTAAGCTTGGGGCCGAGCATACGGTCACCCTGCTGGATGAAATCATTTCTCAGTTTGACTCCATAGCCGCGCACCATGGCGTTAAGAAAATCAAGACCATTGCCGATGGCTATATGGCGGTCGCGGGCGTCACCGTTCCGCTCACCGACCATTAAGCGAGGCTGGCGCTTGAGTTGCCCGTCGTGGTCGAGCGGATGTCGCGTGAACGAGATATGGATTTGCAAATAAGGATCGGCATGACCAGCGGGCCGGTCATGGCGGGGGTGATTGGCGCCGACAGGTTTTCCTATGATGTCTGGGGAGAGACGGTCAATCTGGCCTCGCGGTTAGAGACCCATGGCCTGCCGGGGCAGGTTCATGTATCGGGGGAAGTGAAACGCGCGCTTGGTAAGAAATTCCACTTCGAGCCGCGCGGGCGTATTGAGATCAAGGGCGTCGGGCATCTTGAAATCTGGATGCTGAAGCATGAGAACACATAATATCCCGGTTGGGTCCGTGCCTTCGGTCCGTGTCTTCGTAGGGATTTCGGTATGTTATGGAAATTTCGAATTTCCCGCGAAAGCGAGAATCCACTTATGATTGCCCATGACCAATCCCTGGACCGCCTATATTCTCACTATCCTGCCCGAAACATTCCCCGGGCCGCTCGGGGCCAGCCTGATTGGCACGGGCCTTGAGCGGGGTGTATGGGCGCTAGATGTGATCGACATTCGTGATTTTGCATCAGACAAGCACCGCTCGGTCGACGACACGCCTGCAGGGGGTGGCCCCGGCATGGTGATGCGGGCCGATGTAGCGGGGCCGGCACTTGACGCCGCGCTGGAGAAATCTCCCGATGCGCCGCTGATCTACCTTTCCCCGCGCGGAAAACCGCTCACCCAGGCAAGGGTGCGCGAACTCTCAGCAGGCCCCGGCGTGTCTGTGCTGTGCGGGCGTTTCGAGGGGCTGGACCAGCGCGTACTGGACGCGCGCGACATTGAAGAAATCTCTATTGGCGATTACGTGCTTGCCGGCGGTGAAGTGGCGGCCTGCGTGCTCATCGAGACATGCGTACGGTTGCTGCCCGGTGTCATTGGCGATGCGGCTTCGCTTGAATCTGAAAGTTTCGAGCAGGGCCTGCTGGAATATCCTCACTACACGCGCCCGCGCAAATGGGAGGGTCTTGAGATGCCCGATGTTCTGCTGTCGGGCGATCACAAGAAAATCGCCGCGTGGCGGCGCGAAATGTCCGAGAAAATCACGCGCGAGAGGCGGCCTGATTTGTGGTCGAAACGTAACAAGCCCTGAGAAGTCCCGGTGAGACCGACCCTATCGACAAATACCTGTCCTTGCTGTAGTTATCGCGGCCAATCGCAAGAGGCGGAGACCTCAGCGGCCATAACTGGCCTCATAGTGCCGATAGGCGGTGGGCCAAATATAGAAGTCTGACCTCAAACAGCCGATAGACGATAGGCCAAATAAAGAAGTCTGGCCTCAAATAGCCGATAGGCGATAGGCCAAATAAAGAAGTCCAATCAATAAAAATGGCGAGCGCCGGTTTCGGCAGCCGCCCTGACGAAAGGTTAGATGCGATGAACATCATCGAAGAGCTCGAAAAAGAGCACCGCGAAGAGCTTGAGGCCAAGCGCCCCATCCCTGAATTCGGTCCTGGAGATACGCTTAAAGTTTCCGTCAAGGTGAAGGACGGCGAGCGCGAGCGCGTCCAGATTTATGAGGGCGTTGTTATTGCCCGCGACGGCAGCGGACTGCATGAGAGCTTTACGGTCCGCAAAATTTCCTACGGCGAAGGCGTGGAACGCGTTTTCCCGGTCCATTCGACGTTGATTGATAATATTGAAGTCGTGCGCCGCGGCCACGTGCGCCGCGCTAAGCTGTATTATTTGCGCGGACGCCGCGGCAAGTCAGCCCGTATCCCTGAGCGCCGCGATGCGCGCGCCAAGGGCAAGGCCGCAGCAGCGGCCCGCAAGAAGGCGGCCAAGGAGTTCAAGGGCTTCACCAAGCCCAAGGGCGATGCGGACGATCTTACCCTGATCAAGGGTGTCGCCGAGGAACTCATCAAGCGCCTGGAAAAGATCGGCGTGACCCAGTTCGAGCAGATTGCCAACTGGACCGACGAAGATATTGCCAATGTGGACGAGGTGCTGAGCTTCAAGGGCCGTATCGAACGCGAGGACTGGACAAGCCAGGCCAAGGCCCTGATGGCCGAGGTCACTGTTGACGAGGTTCCGGCCGGAGAAGAAGAAGCCAAAGCCAAGGATGACGTCGATAAAAAAGACGGCAAAAAAGACGCTAAAAAAGAAAAATAGGCTTCATCATCCAGGAATTTTTGAAACAGGGCTGGCGCCCGGGCGCCGGCCCTTTTCTATTGGTGATTTTTCCTGGCAACCCCTGTATTTGTGCAGTGCAACTTATCATTATTGTGCGGCGCATTCATTGATATGGGGCTGGATACTGCGTCATCCTGCCACAGAAACATTGGTATAACACGTTAATATAATGCCATTATCTTGCCATATGGTCATGAGAAGCGTGTGTGGTCATCAGCACTGGCAAGTCTGATGATGATCTGAAAGCCTTCGATAATTGCTGCACTGCATATATCGTTATGGCGGGCTCAATGTGAGGCCCTGCTGGCCTTGAGCCAATCAACCAAACCCCCAAAAAAAACATCAACAATAAATGAAGGACAAGAAATGAGATTTATCTCGGCCAGTTTTCTGGCGATATTTTCGCTCGGCGTAGCGTTCAGCGCGCCGGCGCAAGCCAACATCTGTGCGTTTCCCTGCTTCGATGGAGCTTCAGCAAGTTCCGGGACAAGCGGGTTCAGCGGTGGCGGATCTGGCGCCGTGACGGTTGCCCGCCGTTACCTGGGCGGCAACCCGACCGGGCGCAGCCGTCTGTGGTGTGCCCATTTCATGAATCTGGTGGAGCGCAAGCTCGGCCGTAGCGGGACCGGTTCCGGAATGGCGCGCTCATATGCGAGCTATGGCCGGCGTGTCTCAAACCCGCGTCCAGGTGATATTGCCGTTCTGCGGCGCAGGGGCGGCGGTCATGTCGGCTACGTGATATCGGTATCGGACAGCAAAGTCCGGCTTATCTCCGGCAATCACGGCAGAAAGGTTGGCATTGGCAGCTATCTCCGCTCGCGGGTGATTGCATTTGTCAGGCCATAACGGCAAAAACCGAAAAAAAAGAATACAATAATAAGCACCTGACGGCCGCCTCCGGGCGGCCGTTTTTTTCAGCTCAGGACTATGCCATACGCGATGATGGCACCGTCGTTCTCGAGGGCGATGCGGTTCATGATCGAGGGCCCCGGGTTGCACGCTGCGCCAGCACCATTGTGACGCCGCCAAGTGTTGCCGCGGAAGCCAGTAAAAGGCGCAGCGTTATCTCTTCCGACAGCAGCAGCACTCCATCGAAGGCCGCGATCACTGGCACCGAGAGCTGTACTGTTGCTGCGCGGGTGGCGGTGAGGCCTCGAAGCGCTGCATACCAGATGACATAACCGCAACCCGAAGCGATCGCTCCTGACGCCGCCGCCAACGCCAGGCCGCTTGACGAGCCGCTGTAATCACCGATGAAAATGACAGAGACGATGAGAACAAGCGGTACCGAATAGACGAAGTTTCTGGCAGTGGCTTCAGGGGATCCGCCGTACCCCTTCCCAGCAATGAATAGGCGCCCCAGGCGATCCCTGCGATAATCATGAGAAGGGCTCCAACTGGATCAGGAGCGGTCAGGCCCGGTGAAACAAGATAAATCAGTCCGAGAATAGCCAGAGTGAGGCCGGTCCACGATATGTATGAAAAATACTCACCCTCCCGCAGGGCAGTGATGAACATCGTAAGCTGCACCGCCCCAAAAAGTATCAGCGCGCCCGTGCCGGCACTGAGTGAGAGATAGGCGAAGGAAAAGAACGCCATATAGGTGAACAGCATGGCGGCAGAACGCCAGTCGGCTGTATTCGGCTCATGGGTTCGCCCGCGAAACAGCACGATCAGACTCAGCATCACCGCGCCGGAAACGACCCTGACACTGGTGAAGGTTGCCGCATCGATGAGTTCCTGCCCCAAGGCCATTCGGCACAGCAGCGAATTCGCTGCAAATGCCAGCATGGCGATGGCTGTCAGTAATGCGGAACGCGAAGAAATCGTTTCGGAAATTCTCGACAATAAGCATTCCTGTATATTTGACCGGTATTTTCAAACCATCAGTTGCGGCTCCAATGATGACCGCGAAAAAAGGGCTATCAGACGCTCCGGCAACCGTTCGGGCGATACGTATTTATTGTTTCGCCTCTATATTGTTACGCCTCATAGTCAGCCAGCGCGGCTGTTCGCCAGCATATCGAGCCCTTCACGAAGCGCCTGATCAAGTATCTCGGTTCCTTTGTCGATTTCCTCTTTCGACACGGTGAGCGGAGGCGCGATGCGCCACACCGCGCCGCGTTCAGGACGGCGCTTGATGTTCATGGATAGACCCAGCTCCATGCAGCGCTTCGTCGTAACGTCGCCCAGCTCAAGATGCGGCTCGCGGCTTTCCCGGTCTTTCACCAGATCGATGCCCATCAACAGGCCCTGTCCGCGAATTTCGCCGATTGCTTCGTACTTTTGCTGCAGGCTTTCCAGGTTCTCGCGCAAATGCGCGCCCATTTTCTTGGCGCGTTCGATCAGCTTTTCGCTCTCCACCGTCTCCAGAACCGCGAGCCCTACAAGAGCAGGCAAGGGGTCGGACACGTGGCTGGTATAATAGGAAAAACCTTTTTCGTGCGCCTTTTCCTCGATCTCATCGGAGGTGATGGTGGCCGCCAGCGGTATTCCGCCGCCAAGCGTTTTCGAGACGGTCATGATGTCCGGCGTGACACCAAGCCCGGTGGCCGCGAATTTTTCGCCGATCCGCCCGAACGCCGTCTGCGCTTCATCGAAGAGCAGCATCATGCCCCGGCTTTTGGCTTCTTCCTTGAGCTTTTTGAAATAACCGTCGGGCGGCACGATCACCCCGCCGGCGCTCAAAATCGGCTCTGCGATGATGGCGGCAGGCGCGCCCTCGGAAGTCATATCGAACATGTTCAGCCCCACCTTCATGCAACTCATGTCGCATGTGTCGCGGCAATGGCCGATCGGGCAGCGGTAGGAATAGGGTTCGGGGATGGCCGACACGCCATGCACTTTCGGCCCGTAGCCGCGCCGCTCGCTGGCGAACGACATGGCCGCCGCCTGCCCCGTCACCCCGTGCCAGGAGCCGCCGAGCGCGATGACCTCATAGCCGCCGGTGACCATCTTGGCCATGCGCAGTGCCGCTTCGTTGCTCTCAGATCCCGTGTTGACGAACATCGAGCGGGTGAGGGGTTTGGGGAGCCATTCAGCCAACTTCTTCGCCAGCTTTGCCACGGCTTCGGGGATCATGCCGGAGAACAGGTGGATCGAATCCTTTGCGCCCGATTGAATCGCTTTCACGATCGCCGAATGGCTGTGGCCCAGCGTGGCGCACATCTGACCGGACGTGAAATCGAGGATTTCCCGCCCCTCATCGTCGGTGACGGTTGCGCCCTTGGCCGAGACATAGAGCTTGTCGACATCTCCCTGTCCGTAGCGCACCAGGTGCTCACTGGCAGCCTTTCGCAGTTCCTTGTCCATCACGCGCGCGCCCTTGGGTCCTGTCAGCCTTGCTATTGCGGTGGTGCCGGAGTTGCTGGTGATGCCGGAATTGCTGGTGTTGCCGGAGTTTCCGGTGCTGGCGGTGGTGCCGGTGTTGGCGCAGGTGGTTCTGGTGTCTTCGCCGCGGGCGTCAGCTGAACGACCTCTCCGCTTGGCGGTTTGCGGTGCTGGTCACGCAGAAGCTCCTGCATGGCGATTGCCAGGCAGCCCTGGAGCAAGCGATAGCTTTTGCCGATTTCTTCTGTTTCAGCTATGCAAGCCGCCCGCTGTTTTGGCGGCAATGTCTTCCATGTGCCCGAAATCTGACCGCGTGCAAATTGCTCGTAACGCGCACAGCTGCTTTCGCCGGACATGCAGGTCTGATTCAAGGACCAGCCGGGGAAATCCTGAGCCTGCGCAGCGCCGGAAAATGGCATGATTGCTGATATAGCAAATATGGCTAATAATTTTTTCATGGAACTATTCCTCCCGATAACTCAATCTTGTTTGAATGCGTTATAGCAGAACCTGATCAACTCGTGACCTTTTCGCGAGGAATTGTCAGCGCGATCGCAAAGCGCTATCAGATGGCTCTGAAGTGCAACTGAGTGCCGCAGGAGTATGTGACACATGGGCAAGACTCTCTACGACAAAATCTGGGATGATCATTTGGTCGACGAAAGCGATGACGGCACCTGCCTCATCTATATCGACCGGCACCTGATCCACGAAGTGACCAGCCCGCAGGCCTTTGAAGGCTTGCGCATGGCGAACCGCAAGGTGCGCGCGCCTGAAAAAACTTTGGCCGTCGTTGACCATAATGTGCCGACCACGGACCGGGCCGGAGGAATCGATGATCCGGAATCGAAACTCCAGGTTGATACTCTGGCGAAGAACTGCGCCGAGTTCGGTGTCGAATATTTCGATGAAGTGGATGTACGCCAGGGCATTGTTCACGTCATTGGCCCCGAGCAGGGCTTTACCCTTCCCGGCGCGACCATCGTGTGCGGGGACAGCCACACCGCCACCCACGGCGCGTTCGGTGCGCTGGCCCATGGCATCGGCACGTCCGAAGTGGAGCATGTGCTGGCCACCCAGACGCTGATCCAGAAAAAGTCCAAGAATATGCGGGTGACCGTGAACGGTGAATTGCCGCCCGGTATCACCGCGAAGGATATCATCCTCGCCATCATCGGCGAGATGGGCACCGCGGGCGGCACCGGTTACGTCATTGAATATGCCGGAGATGCGATTCGCTCCCTTTCCATGGAAGGCCGCATGACCATTTGCAACATGACCATCGAGGGCGGGGCGCGCGCCGGGCTGATTGCGCCCGACGAGACAACTTTCGAGTATCTCAAGGGCCGGCCGAAATCGCCCAAAGCCGCCGCCTGGGAACAGGCGGTTGAATACTGGAAAACGCTCAAATCGGATGATGACGCCGTTTTCGACAAGAAAATCACGCTCGATGCCACCTCCCTGCCCCCGATCGTGACCTGGGGCACCAGCCCTGAGGACGTGGTGTCGGTGCTGGGTGAAGTGCCGGACCCTGAAAGCGTCGACGATGAAGGCAAGCAGGACTCCATGCGCCGCTCGCTCGACTATATGGGCCTGACACCGGGCACCAAGGTGCAAGACATTTCCATCGACAGGGTTTTTATCGGCTCGTGCACAAATGGGCGCATCGAGGATTTGCGCGCCGCGGCACACATCGTCGAGGGCAAGCATGTGTCGGATCACGTCAACGCCATGATCGTTCCGGGCTCGGGGCTGGTGAAGGATCAGGCGGAAGCTGAAGGCCTCGACAAGATATTTGTCGATGCGGGGTTTGAATGGCGCGAGCCGGGCTGCTCCATGTGCCTGGCCATGAACCCGGACAAGCTGGAGCCGCATGAGCGCTGCGCCTCGACCTCGAACCGCAATTTCGAGGGACGCCAGGGGCGCCTGGGGCGCACTCACCTGGTCTCGCCCGCCATGGCGGCGGCAGCCGCAATCGCCGGGCATTTCGTCGATGTGCGGGAATTGGGTTAGGGCATCGAAGTATATTCAGGAGATGCCGGATATGAGCTCGCGGCGTGTGATGTTTCTCGTTGTCCTTACCGCCGTGCTTATGTCCATGGGCGGTGCAGGCTCCGCTTACGCGCAAGCTGAAGGCAGCTCTGATCTGGATATTCCGCTGAGCCAGTATATGGCCAAGGCCGGGCCGGACGTAAAACTCATCGAGCCGGGCAAGCTCAAGATCGATGGCCACACCATGGTATGCGGAAAGCGCCCGACGGTCATCGACCCGAAATTTGAAAGCTGGGGCGGCGCTTACCCGGGCTACCTGATTCTCAATCCGGCGCGGATGAAGGGCCTGCCGACACCGGTGAAGCTGTTCGTTTACGCCCATGAGTGCGGACATCAGTTTATCGGCCGGGACGAGGGCGCGGCAGATTGCTTCGGCATCAAGCGCGGGCGGCGCTATGGCTGGCTTGGCGAAGAGGGATTGGCGCAGGTCTGTGACTTCATCTCCAAGCTCAAGAGCGATGCCGACCATGCTGACGGTCCGAAGCGTTGCAACAAAATGCGCATGTGCTACATGGATGCGGGTCCGCGCGCGACGCGCAACTAGAAGTTATAAATCTACACTCTGGTGACTTGACCGGATAACAGCCCCGGCACACGCTGATAAATGCTCAAGAGAAAGGTTATTGAATGCGGCGACGTCACACAGCCGGGCTAGTATGTGTGTTGGCGGCAGGCTCCGCTCTATGGGCGCTGGCGCCGGCCGGGCTGGATGCCGCACCCAAGGAAAAGATGCTTCCGCCGGGCACACTTAAGCTCGCCGGGCGCACCATGAGCTGCGGGCGCACACCGACGCTTATCTCACACACTTTCTGGGATTATGGCGGCGCCAAGAAGGGGATTATCATCCTCAACCCGACGAAGCTGGAAGGGCTGAGCGAAGCCGTCCGGCTCTATGTCTACGCCCATGAGTGTGGGCATCAGCTGTTTGGCCCCAAGGAATCCAGGGCGGATTGCTACGCGGTCGAACGCGGCAAGCGCGATGGCTGGCTGAACCGTACTGGGATGACGGAGGTCTGCGCTTTTCTCGCTCAACATCCGGGCGACTGGGTTCACCCGCCCGGCATCAAGCGCTGCGAAATCATGACCAAATGCTTCGACAAGGCCAAGCCGCGCCGGGCGCAGAGGTAATCTTCAAACGGTTATCCGAATTTGGTAGCGCCGTCTCAAAGCAGCCGGCAGGGCCTGCCGCGTGCGACGCAAATTGTGCGCCTGCCGCTAGCCTTGCAGATGAACCGGTTATTGTCCGCAGCCCACCAGGAATACCACAGAAGGCCGAATTTCTTGACCACTTTGATCTCCCAGGCCACCTCCGCATCGATCTTTGCGAGCCGCTCATGCACCACCGATGAGCCGGTCGCCACCGTATCGCGCTTGGCGCAGGTCATGCTGCTGCCCGCATGGCTCTCGCCCACCCACAGCATGCTCGTAAATGCAATGCACAGGATAGCGAAAGTGAAGGTAGTGCTCGCTCTTGATTTCTTCATGTCCCGGCCCCCATCGCCCTCATTCCGGAATCTGCCCGCTTAAACGACGCGGCGATGACACATCCGCCACGCATAGAACCCGGCACGTGACGCAGTTTGACGAGAAGTCAGCCGTGGCGAAGAGGAAAATACAGGTTATCCCCGCTATCCCCGGTTTCCACAGGGGGGCACAAAAGTGAGGGAAGTTGCCAAATTCAAGTGATTTGGAGAGCGAAAATCACCCGGGGTCCGGGGCATCAGGCGCGGGAAACTCATCCCGAAAAACATCCTCGATGCCGAGGACGCCAGGATAGCGTTTTCCTCCGGCGCGGACGCCGCCGAAGCAATTATCACCCCGCCCCCGCCTATGATGCTCGTGCGCAATCGCCGGTAGCCCACTCTTCCATTTGCCCCCTGTCACCGCGGGGGAGGTCTTGACCGGCGCCGCCAAACACCGCATGAAATGGCCAACAGGATGAGCGTATATGTTCACGCCCGCTTCCGGCACGAGGAAAGCCCATGGAAAAATTCACCACCCTCACCGGCGTCGCCGCGCCGCTGAACATGATCAATGTCGACACCGACAAGATCATCCCCAAACAGTATCTCAAGACGATTGCGCGCACCGGTCTCGGCAAGGCGCTGTTTTCGGAGATGCGCTACAATGATGACGGTTCGGAAAATGAGGAGTTTGTTCTCAACAAGCCGGCCTATCGCGACGCCAAGATTCTGGTTGCGGGGAAGAATTTCGGTTGCGGGTCGTCGCGAGAACACGCGCCCTGGGCGCTGCTGGATTTCGGCATCCGCTGCGTGGTGTCGATCTCTTTCGCCGACATTTTCTACAATAACTGCTTCAAGAACGGCATTCTGCCCATCATGCTGCCGCCCGAAGACGTGGACAAGCTGCTGGAAGATGCGGAGCGTGGCTCCAACGCCACTATCAGCATCGATCTGGAAGCTCAGGAAATAAAAGGCCCAGATGGCGGCGTGATCAAATTCGACATCGACCCGCACCTTAAACACTGCCTGTTGAACGGCCTTGATGACGTTGGTCTCACGCTGAAGAAAGAGGAAAAAATCACCTCTTTTGAAGAAAAATCGGCAGCCGAACATCCCTGGGTTTAGGGGGGTGAGATGTAGTCATCGGGCTTCGAGTTCACAGGACGCCCTCCTTCTTGAGTTTGACAAGCTCATCTGAACCAAGACCGAGCCGGCCGTAAATTTCTTCATTGTCCGCGCCAAGTTCCGGTGGAGGGGTGTCAACGCCAAGAGCCGCGCCGTCCATCTTCACCGCGATGCGCGCCAGCCGCACATCGCGCTCCGCGCCCGGCACTTGCCTGAATTCCGCCAGCATGCCGCGCTCCGTAATCTGCGGATGGGCCAGGATTTCCGGAACGGTGAAAAGTTCACCGGATGGTATGCCTTGCGCGTTCATAAGCGCGGCCCAATCGCTGGCGGATTTTTCGCACAGCGTTTTCTCCAGCTCCGCCTTGAGCTTGTCGCGGTTCCTCAGCCGCGCCTCGCGTTCGCCATAGTCAGGATCGTCAAGCAAATCCTCGCGGCCCAGAAGCCCGCACAGGCCTTCAAACTGCTGCTGCTTGTTAGCCGAGATGTTGAGCAGCCCGTCACCGGTCTCGAAGGTGCCGGACGGCGCGGCGGTAAAGTTCTCATTGCCCTGCGGCTTGGGCTCAATACCGGCCACAAGATGGTTGGACACAACCCAGCCCATGGTCGCGAGTGTCGCTTCAAGCATCGAGACATCGATGAACTGCGCCTTGTTTTTCTTGCGTCCCGCAACAGCGGCGCAAATGGCCATGGCGGCTGTGAGCCCGCCGATGGTGTCGCACATGGGATAGCCGACACGCAGCGGCGCGCTTGTCTTGTCGCCAGTGATGCTCATGACGCCGGACACGCCTTGCACGATCTGGTCGTAGGCCGGCAAATCGCGCATCGGGCCATCCTGGCCAAACCCTGAAATGGCGCAATAGATGAGATTGGATTTGTGGCTCTTGAGGGCATCAAAACCCACGCCAAGCCGCTCCATGACGCCGGGGCGGAAATTCTCAACCACCACGTCGGCGCGGCCAACGAGCTTTTCAAACAGCGCGCGCCCCTTATCGCTCTTGAGGTTGAGCGTGATGGAGCGCTTGCCCGCATTCTGGGCCAGGAACGAGACGCCCATGAGCTTTGCGTTCAGCTCCGCATCTGCGCCGAGCTGGCGCGCGAGGTCGCCGCGTCCCGGCATTTCCACCTTGATGACCTCGGCGCTGAAATGCGCCAGCTGGTGGCAGCAGAACGGCCCGGCCAGCACATTGGTCAAATCCAGGACTGTGATGCCATCCAAGGGTTTGCTCACGATCACGCCATCCCTCATGATTATTTTTCAGGTGATATCTTCTCTAGCAGAACCGGGTCTTACCGCAAGCTACAGAAGCTGATGAGGTCATTGAGAGGACCCACCCTGTCTTGCCAAGCGTACCCTAAGACGCTAGGCGTTGCCGGAACAATTCCAGCATATTTGCGTTTTCAGTTAGGGGCGTTCACTGATGGCGAATTACAATCTTCTGCTACTTCCTGGAGACGGCATCGGCCCGGAGGTCATGGGCGAGGTTGAGGGCGTGGTCTCCTGGCTTAACAGCCAGACTCAGAACAGCTTCAATGTCGAGACTGATCTGGTCGGCGGCGCGGCCATCGACGAACATGGCGTGCCGGTTACCGACGCCACGGTTGAAAAGGCAATGAGCGCCGACGCGGCGATCCTCGGCGCGGTCGGCGGGCCGAAATGGGACCGCATCGATTTTGAAATCCGGCCCGAAGCCGGGCTGCTGCGCCTGAGAAAAGACCTCGATTTGTTCGCGAACTTAAGGCCCGCAATCTGCTATCCGGCGCTTGCCGATGCCTCGTCGCTTAAACGTGAACTGGTTGAAGGGCTCGACATCATGATCGTGCGCGAGCTGACCGGTGGCACCTATTTTGGCGAGCCGAAGGAAATCACCGATCTTCCCGACGGGCAGAAGCGCGCCGTCGACACGACCGTTTACACCACGTCCGAGATTGAGCGCATTGTCCGTGTCGCCTGCGATCTGGCGCGAAAGCGCGGCAAAAAAATTCACTCGGCCGAAAAACATAATGTGATGAAATCCGGCGTCCTCTGGTACGAGGTCGCGCAGCGCGTCTTCAAGGACGAGTATTCCGATCTGGAGACGCACCATATCCTGGCTGACAATTGCGCCATGCAACTGGTGCGCGACCCCAAGCAGTTCGACGTGCTGGTGACCGACAATCTGTTCGGCGACATGCTGTCCGACGAAGCCGCCATGATGACCGGCTCGCTGGGCATGCTCCCGTCCGCATCTCTCGGCGCGGAAGAGAACGGCAAACGCAAGTCGCTCTATGAGCCGGTGCACGGGACTGCGCCGGACATTGCCGGCCAGGATCTCGCCAACCCGATCGCCACCATTGCCAGCTTCGGCATGTCGCTTCGCTACAGCTTCGATATGGCCGAGGCGGCTGATATGATCGATCAAGCCATCGCCAATGTGCTGGATAGCGGGCTGCGCACCGGTGACATCATGCAGGACGGGAAACGACAGTCCGGCACAAAAGAGATGGGCGCGGCAATCAAGGCCGAGATGGATAAACTCGCTGCGTAAGGAGAGGGCAAACACATGACCTCAATAGCCATTATCGCCTTTGACGGCGTTACCGACATCGACGTGTTCCTGCACTGGGACTTCCTCAATCGTCCACTGACGATGTTTCCTGAAACGCCGGCAGACGAAGAGGCCGCACCTCCCGGGAATGAGGACGCGAATGAGGAGGCCGCCGAAGGCGAAGAAGCTGAAGTTGAGGAAGACGCCGAACCAAAGCCCGGCCGCGACTGGTCGGTGAGCATTCTCGGCACCGCGCCGCGGCACACCACCCTGGCCGGGTATGAGCTGGAAACCCATGGCACAATCGAAAGCGCGCGCGACATGGACGCGGTGGTGGTGGCCAGCGGAGCGCGCACCCGCGAGCTGATTAACGACGCGGAATATCTCGCCCGGCTGCTGGTCGACCCGGAAGACCAGTATGTCTGCTCGCAATGTTCAGGCGCCCTGATCCTGGCAGGCTCGGGCATTCTGGCCGGGCTCGAGGCGACCACCTACCCCACCGCGAAGGAACAGCTCGAAAGCAAGGGCGCGATATTTGTCGACCAGCCTCTCGTCACCCATGAAAAAATAGCCACCGCCGCCGGGTGCCTGGCAGGCGTCGAGCTTGACCGCTGGCTTCTCACAAAGCTCATCGACAAGGAAACCGCAGACAAATGCATCAATTCGGGCGAAGCCTGGGGCCGGGGTATCGAGCGGCTCGACAATTAATCTGCCGCAATTCAGCTTCTTTTCGCCGCCAGGGCAGATTTAATGATCGCGAAATTTCACTATTTCACAGTCACATCGGCCCTGCTCGCGGGTCTTGCCTTGCCGCACGCGGCGACGGCGCAGCAGCCAGCCGAACCTTACCCCGTCCCGCCGGTATCGGAACAGGCGCAAAAACCCAAGCGCATCCTCACGCCTGAGGAAAAGGCCGAAAAGGCCCAGCGCCGCATCTGCAAGGTTCAGATTTGCAGTATTTTCTCGACCAAGGACCCGCAAGGCGCGAACATAGATTGCCTGATCGTCAAGACCTGGCGCGAGGAGGATATAGAGGAAATCCTGTCCGGCGGAAAACTTGACTGGCCGTGGGGCAAGGCGCGCTGCACCACGCAGCTCAAACTCAACCGCGCCACTCTTGCAGCCGCCGCAAGCGCCTATGGCACAACTGCCAAGCTGGTGAAGCACACCATTACCTGCTCGCTCGATCTTAAATCCGACAGGGAAAGCTACGATGTGAGAATGGACATCACGCCGGAAGTGACTTTTGCCGGCGGAAAGGCGACCGGCGCGCGCATCAACTGGGGCGCCATAGATGCGCCGATGCTGGCCTACTCAGTGATCTGGCCGGGAGCAATGCTCGACAATTCGCTGAATATCCTTGGCGGGCAAGTGGTGAAGATGACCAACGAGTTCATGGGCAAGAAATGCGCCGCGGTGAAAGACGCACTTCCAAAGCGCGCCTCCTACAGCCCCATGCCCCGGTGAACCAGCTACCCGATCCTCGCGCCGAGCATCCTGCCAAGCGTCCCGTCCTTGTCCACCACATGATGCATCTTCAACGTAATGTGATGGCCAGTACAGTGTTCGATCATTATACGTGTCTGCGACGGGATAACTGATCTGCCACGTCTTCACCGCATGTATTTGAGAAGGAGCGCCGTAATGACTGCACTTGATCCATATCTCAAGCTCGCTGGCCGCGTCCTGCTGTCGCTTATCTTCGTCTGGGCCGGATATGGGAAAATCATCAGTTATGCCGGCGCTCAAGGGTATATGGAAAAATCCGGCGTGCCCGGTGAACTCCTGCCGCTTGTGATCCTGACCGAGCTTGGCGGCGGGCTGGCAATCCTGCTGGGGTGGAAAACGCGCTGGGTGGCGCTCGCTCTCGCCGGATTTTGCGTTTTGTCGGCGCTCTTTTTCCACCTCGACTTCGGCGACAAGACCCAGCTCATCCAATTCCTGAAGAATCTGGGACTGGCCGGCGGATTACTTGTTCTGGCGGCCGCCGGGCCCGGCGCGCTGTCGGTGGACGAGCGCTGAGTGTTGCAATGTCTTTACAATGAGCAGTGCATAACTTACATCCCGCGCGAGGCTTGGGCTGAAATGCCCAAAGCCAGAATTACGGAGCGAGCGTTATGAGTTACAAAATCGCCATTGTCGGCGCCACGGGCAATGTCGGCCGTGAGTTGCTGGAAATCCTGTCCGAGCGCGAGTTTCCGGCCGATGAGGTATTCGCAATCGCATCGCGCCGCTCGCTGGGCACCGAGGTTTCGTTCGGCAACAAGACCCTCAAATGCAAGGATCTGGAGCAGTTTGACTTCTCAAATTGTGACATCGCGCTGATGTCAGTCGGCGGTGAGCTATCGAAGGCGTGGGCGCCGAAGATCGCAGTCCAGGGCTGCGTGGTGATCGATAATTCATCCGCCTGGCGCACCGACCCGGACGTGCCGCTGATCGTGCCGGAAGTGAACGCGCAAGACATTGCCGGTTTCACCAAGAAGAACATCATCGCCAACCCGAACTGTTCCACCGCCCAGCTTGTTGTCGCGCTCAAGCCGCTGCATGACGCGGCGACCATAAAACGCGTCGTTATCGCCACCTACCAGTCGGTATCGGGCGCGGGCAAGGAAGCGATGGAGGAGCTGTGGACCCAGACCAAGGGTATCTTCGTCACCGATCCGCCGACGCCGGAAAAATTCACCAAGCAGATCGCCTTCAACGTCATCCCCCATATTGATGAGTTCATGGAGGATGGCACCACCAAAGAAGAGTGGAAGATGGTGGCCGAGACCAAGAAGATCCTCGACAAGAACATCAAGCTCACCGCCACCTGCGCGCGGGTGCCGGTTTTTGTCGGCCATTCCGAAGCCATCAATATTGAGTTCGAGAAGCCGATCACGGCTGACGAGGCGCGTGAGATTTTGCGCGAGGCGCCGGGCTGCATGGTGGTCGACAAGCACGAGGATGGCGGCTATGTGACGCCGGTTGAATGCGTCGGCGATTTCGCCACCTTCATCTCCCGCATCCGCGAGGACTCAACAATCGACAATGGCCTGAACATCTGGGTGGTGTCGGACAATCTGCGCAAGGGCGCGGCGCTGAACTCCATCCAGATCGCCGAAACACTGATCAACCGGGGCTTGCTGAAGCAGGCGGCTTGATCGAACTCTCGAAACCCCGGCCTTGAGCCGGAGTCCACATAACGAACGCCCCATGGACCCCGGTTTTCGTGTTCTGTCCCGGAAGATTGGACAGCACCTCAAGCGGCGCTTTGTTGCTAAGGCATCTGCCCTGCACGATATATACAGCGAATCGAACGAAATGTGAAAAGGGAGGCCGGAGGTCGTGGGCAATTACGCTATCGAATTGACCGACGGAGAATCCGCGCATGTCGCCGGGATCGAATTGGATAAGTCAAAAGTCGATTATGAGGCATGCCAAAAGCAGGGACCGCTAATTCTTCAATTGCTTGAGTCGCTGGGCAAACGGAAGGCGATCCCCGAAATACGAAATCAATACTGGACCGAACCGCGCTTTCACCACGGTCGTATAAAATCTTCGAACAAAGGGCTTTTTGAACACAACGGCACAGCGGGAAACGACATTTACATCCACCCGCACTTCCTGCCCTTCCTTCGCTATTTTCTTTTCAGCGCAAACCTTCCTGCCCCAGTCATCGAAGCCTTCGAACAGCAGGTGGGAAACCCAGAGTGGGTGACATCGGGGGACGTGCAGGTCATCACCAAGCGGGTGCGCGCGCTGATGCGGGAGTTCCGGCTCGACAAGGGAAGCGCACCAGAGGAATTCTACCGCTTGAGTCTGGATATGGGGCTGGACCAAATCTATGCCCAGGTGGTCTTGCGGGCCGCCAAGCAGGTTCGCTAGCAAGTCTTAGGTGCTTTTGCGTAGCGTGGCGCAAACTTATCCCCGCACCTCCAAACCTCCCTTAAACTCTGCTCATCCCTTCCTCATCAGGGACGCGGGCTTAAGACCGTGTTGGACCGTGAGGAAGAGAGCGGCTCTCCCGAGCCGGGGCATAACCGTCCGTTGCTCCGGAGCGTGCCGTCCCGGACCCGGGGGTACTACGGCCCCCGCTCCTGAGGCTGGACTTTTTGTTTGTCCTACCGGCTATCGCCTACTTGAGGACGATTGACGGAGATACGGATAGGCAGAGAGCTAAAGACGCCGGGCGGATTTCGAAAAGATGCTGCGCGCGGGGCGCTGGAAGGCTGCCCTAGTCAAACGGAGTACGGCCCTTCAGCGTTCCGCGCCGTCCCTTTGCATGGGGATGACCTGATGCGAATCCTCGCGCTGTAAGGCGGTGGGAGGTTTGGGCGTGGCTATTCACATTCAGTATCATTGTCCGACTTGATCGGGCAATCCAGTAACCGATGGTCTTGCGAGTGAAAAAACAGCGGCCACCGTTTACTGGACCCTCCGGTCAAGCCGGAGGGTGACATGAAAAAGTCATTCGTGGATTTGGCTCTTTCTCATTCTGGACATGCATCAAGCTTCGTAGGCTTGAGGCGCGTATCCATTTCTTCTATCTCTCGGCCCATGCTTGAGGGAAAACACGCGCACCCCTATTGCCGGCCAAAGGACGCCGCGACCCTCATCATTGTCGATCAGAGGGGGAGCCACGCGAAAGTGCTCATGGGGCAACGCGCCCTCGGCAGCGCGTTCATGCCCGGCAAATATGTGTTTCCCGGTGGCAGGGTCGATGCGGGAGACAGCCGTCTCAATGTGCCCGATACTCTGGACGCGGCTGTCGAGCGCAAACTCCTTTACGACATGAAGGGCGTTGCATCCCCTCGGCGCGCACAGGCGCTGGCGCTGGCGGCCATCCGCGAGACGGCCGAGGAAACCGGCCTTCTGATCGGAACACGGAACATGACGGGTTGGACCACAAGGTCTCCTTCGTGGAGCCAGTTTATCGAGCATGGTCTGGCGCCGGCCCTGTCGCCACTGACCTTTTTCTTAAGAGCAATCACCCCGCCGGGCCGCTCGCGCCGTTTCGATACGCGGTTCTTTTGCACCACGTCGGACGCGTTTGCTCATGAAATGCCCAACGAGAATGACGAATTGCTCAATTTGCACTGGCTGACTTGTCAGCAGGCCCTAAAACTTGAGTTGCCGAGGATCACCCGGTACGCGCTGGAAACACTCGAGGACAGATTGAGCCGGAACCGGTTCCCCAACCCCGGTGATGAGATTGCATACTTTTACGACCTGAACGGGAAGTTCCTGCGGGAGACATTGTAGTGCGCCCTTGTAGAGCGACCTTGTAGAGTGTCCAGCTAGAGCCTCCGGCATTTTTCTTTACCCCCTACGCCCCCTCAACAGGCCACGCCTCGGCCCTCGCCCAGTCTGTTGTCGCCGCGAGGCGTAATTCGTCCGCTCCCTTGCTCGCATCCAGCGCCGCCTCGACGCCGCCCGTCGCGCGTCCGAGCGCTTGTTGTTCGCCAGCGCCATTCAGCAAGGCCCCGAGGAACAGCGCCGCCATCAGGTCGCCCACGCCGTGAGGAGCGTTTTTGCGCTTGGCCACGCTGGTAACCAACGCCCCCTTTTCGTCAATGAGCAGATTAACCAGGTTTTTGGGGTCAGCCCCGGCGAGAGAGGTGACGAGCACGCTCGAAGGCCCAAGCGCCCTGGCCGGTGCCATTGCCGTCTTGATGCGCTTGGCGCTCTTGCCGCCCAGCCATTCCAGCTCGAACCGGTTGGGGGTGGCGATATTGCTGAGCTGGATCAGCTCATCTCGGATGGCGCCGGCAACGTCTTCGTCGATATACAAGCCGCCCGGATCGTCCCCGAGGATCGGGTCGCACAGAAAAGTGAGTTCCGGGTTGGACTGCTTGACCAGCTCCACCGTGCTGGCCGCCAGCGCCACATGCTCGGCGCTTGGCATATAGCCGGTCATCACCGCATCCACATCGCCGAGCCATCCATTGGCCTCCAGCGCCTCGACCATGGCGCGCAACCGCCCCGGGGGCACCTGCTCCCCGGCGAAACGGGCATAGCCGGGATGGTTGGACAAAATGACCGTCGGCAGCAGCCAGCACTCATGGCCCATGGCCTCCAGGGTGATGCGCGCTGCGTTGCCCCCGACATAGCCGCGGGCAACCTGTGATGAGAAGCAAAGTATGATGCTCATGAATATGCGGCTCCGATTACTCTCTCTCTGCCGCCAAGGAAGCATGGCGGGCGCGCCTCCGCTCGGCTATGGTCCGCGCCAAAGGCGATGCCCCCTCCTGGCATTCAGGCGATTATAACGCAAACTCAGGTTCAGGACCCTAGGTCACCGACTCATTATGCCTCAACCAAATACGGATTGCAGCGAGTTTGATTGAGGCGAGATAGTTGTCGTCTCGTTTGTCATATCGCGTGGCCACTGCCCTGAAGTGTTTGAGTTTGTTGAAAAATCTCTCCACAAG